>DATBZX010000318.1:0-6676 GCA_036512955.1 Terriglobales bacterium | reverse complement strand
CCGATCGTCCCCGCATGGATGCAGAACAGCATTGCCCGCCTAGGCGGAATGATGCAGCAACTCAGCCCGGCTTTGGCGCAAGATGGCGGCCTCCCGATCAAGGGCTTGCTTTTTCAGGTCGATGCCAGCGTGCAGGAGCAGCTGGTAAAGGAATTTTTCCTGACATAGCCCGGATCGCAAAAAGACAACAAGGAGATTGCCATGCCAAAACAGAAAGCAATGCTGATCGACATCAAACGCTGCGTCGGCTGTGGAAGCTGCGAGACCGCCTGCAAACAGTTGCACGGTTTTAATACTGACCCGGAGCCAACGCTGTCAGACACCGCCTTCACGGTGATCGAATCCCGCAACGACAAGTTCGTTCGCAAAGTCTGCATGCACTGCAACGATCCGGCCTGCGCCTCGGTGTGCCCGGTGGGCGCCATCAAGAAGACCGCACTCGGCCCGGTGGTTTACGACGCCGATAAATGCATCGGCTGCCGCTACTGCATGCTGGCGTGCCCCTACCAGGTGCCCCGCTACCAGTGGAGCAAGTTGGCGCCCTTCGTGAAGAAGTGCGACCTCTGCTCCGAGCGGGTAACTGCTGGTGGACAGCCTGCCTGCACGGAAGCTTGCCCGGTGCAAGCCAGCGTTTTCGGCGACCGCGATGATTTGATCGCAGACGCCTGGAACCGCATTCGCACCGACTCGAGTTATGTTCCGCGGATCTACGGCACAACGGAAGCGGGTGGAGGCTCGGTGCTGTTCGTCTCCGACGTGGAGTTTGAGAAGTTGGGCTTCAAGCCTCTGCCCACCGGCAATCAGCCAGTTCCTACGCTGACTACCGCCGCCATGGGCGATTCGCCCAAGGTCGTCATCCTGGGCGGAACCATTCTGTCGGCCCTGTACTGGATCACGCAGCGCCGCCGCGAAGTCGCTCTGGCCGAAGCCGAAGAAAAAGTCACAATCAACCGGATTAAAGAGGACAGGAGCTAGCCATGACAGCGCGAATCCGTTCAGAAATCACAATGTGGCGCGTCATCGTAGCCATCATTTTTGTCACCGGCATGTATGCCACCTACGTGCGCTTTTTCGAGGGCTTCCGGGCCAGCACCAATCTCTCCGACCAGACGCCTTGGGGCCTTTGGGTCGGATTAGGTACGCTCTGCGGCGTGGGCCTCTCAGCCGCAGGTTTCGGAATCAGCGCGGCGGTTTACCTGCTGGGCATGGAGCGCTACCGCCCCATTCTGCGGGCGTCGATTCTGATTTCGTTCCTTGGTTACTGCACCGTGATGGTCGGCTACCTTTACGAGATCGGGCTACCGTGGCGCTTCTGGCATCCGGTCGTTATGTGGAACAGTCGCTCGGTGCTGTTCGACGTGTGCGTCTGCATCATGACGTACTTCACCGTACTCACCTTTGAATTCGCTCCCGCGGTGATCGAGAAGCTGCCCTGGAAGCCGCTGCGAGAAACTATTCTGCGCTATCACCACAAGATCCTGATCGGCGTGGTGCTGGCCGGCGTGTTGCTGTCGTCGATGCACCAGTCCTTCCTAGGCGGCCTCTACCTGATCGCCGCTGGCAAGGTCCATCCTTTGTGGTACTCGGCCAACATGCACGCCATCTTCTATATGTCGGCGATTCCGGCCGGGCTGGCCCTCACCGTGATGGCAATTTACCTGTGCATGCGCTCGCTGAACGTGCGGGTGGACTTCACCATCCTCAGCGACTGCGGCCGCATGATCCAGATGCTGCTGATTGTATTTGTGTTCTTCCGTCTGCTCGATTTGGTGGGGAACCACGCTCTGCATTACGCTTTCCAGCCTACCAATGAAGCCGGCTACTTCTGGCTGGAAGTCATGATGTTCATGGTTATTCCGATAGCGTTGCTGAGTTTCGAACGGGTTCGCAGCAATCCCGATAGGCTTTACCTAACGTGCGCTCTCGTTGTTGCTGGGTTCATCGTCAACCGGCTGAATGTGTCCATCAACGCTCTGCAGACCGCGATGGAGACTCACTACGTTCCCAAGTGGACGGAGTTGGCCTCCAGCGTGCTCGTCATTGCGGCAGCCGTGATGGCCTTCCGCTACGCAGTCATTTACCTCGACATCCTGCCCAAGGCCAAGCCGCAACTGCCCGCGCGTTGGATGTCGAACAACGGACTGGCAGCCCAGGCCTGAGTTTGGATTAGCTCAGCCTCCTCGCACACCCAAGGGCCTCGCAGCAATGCGGGGCCTTAGTTGTATGCGGGCCGCTCAGTGCGCCTCAGGGTGCGCAACCAGCACCTTGATTCCCGATGGCGCACTTTGGGAACGGTACACGCGCTCGGTCGCGGCATGAAAGTCCGACGGCTTGGCGTCAGGAATATTGACGAAGGTTTGCGGATTCATGTCCGCCAGCGGGAACCATGAACTCTGCACTTGCACCATGATGCGATGTCCGCGGCGGAAGGTGTGGTTGATGTCAGGCATCTCGAAGCTGACTTCTTCCATCTTGCCGGGAACGAAAGGTTCGGGCGTTTCAAAGCTCTTGCGAAATTTCCCGCGCATCGGCTCGCCTCGCACCAGTTGCTGGAAGCCAGCCATCTTGACAATAGGCAGGCCAACATCCTTGCGCGGAGCCTCGGGCTTGTCGGTATCGGGCTCGGGATAATACGAGGGATAAACATCGATCAGCTTCACCACCCAGTCGGAATCAGTCCCGCTGGTTGACACGAACAATTTCGGAGACACGGGCCCGGCGATGGTGATGTCCTGCTGCAAGTCGTCGGTCTGATAGACGAGCACATCGGTGCGTGTAGCCGCGAAGCGCTGATCGGCGTCCATGTGTTCCTGCGGGACCGCCAGCGCGGTGTAGCCGATGAAAGGCACGGGCTTGGCGGGGTCGCTCACGTATTCGTCAAACACCTCACCCGCCGACGTGGGCGGTTCGAACGTGAGGCGTCCTTTGTCATTCAGGTACAGCGTCTTCGACTCCGTGTTCTTGGGAGGCCACGCGTCGTACTGCCGCCACACATTGGTTCCGGTTTCGAAGACATATGCCTTGGGAAGCTTCGCGTCGCCGTTGCCCTTTAGATAGGCCTCGAAGAAAGGGAACTGAATCTTCTCGCGAAAGTATTTGCCGGTGTCTGAAGCGAAGTCCACGTATCCCAGGCGACGGCCTGAGTAGCGCGACCATCCGCCATGCACCCACGGGCCTTCGACCAGTGCGTTGAAGATTCCGGGATTGTATTGATCGATGGCGTGAAAGGTGCGCAGCGGTCCAGAAAGGTCTTCGGCGTCGAACCATCCTCCCACGGTCAACACCGCGCAGTGAATGTTCTTCATGTGCGGTGCGAGATTGCGCGCTTTCCAGTAATCATCATAGGTGTCGTGCTGTGACTGGTCGTTCCACAGGAAGCTCTGCCCGTGAAAGTACTGGGCATTGACGTTCGAGAGTGGCCCCATTGCTCGAAAGAAGTCATAACCGCTTGAGGTGCCGTAGTCGAAGGCTTGACGTTCCTTTGCCGGCAGCGCCGGATTGCTCTGAGGCTTGAACGCACTGTAGAAGCTGAAGTTCGCCGCCAGCATGAAAGCTCCACCGTGGTAGCCATCGTCACCCATGAACAGGTCGGTCATGGGAGCCTGCGGCGAGGCCGCCTTCAACGCGGGGTGTGAGTCGATGATGCTGGCTGAAGTGAAGAAGCCGGGGTATGAGATCCCCCAGATGCCGACGCGGCCATTGTTGTTGGGGACATTTTTCAGTAGCCACTCGATGGTGTCGTAGGTGTCGGTGCTGTCGTCCACATCGTTGATGGAAGCCTTGTGGTCGATGTGCGGTCGCATCTCGAGAAATGTGCCTTCCGACATGTTGCGCCCGCGGACATCCTGGTAGACGAAGATGTAACCGGATGTCTCGAACTCCTCCGACGGTCCGATCGATGTACGGTAGTTATCTACCCCGTAAGGGGCGACGCTGTATGGAGTGCGATCCATGAGGAAGGGATAGGAACGCGAAACATCCTTGGGCGCATAGATCGCGGTAAACAGCTTCTTCCCATCGCGCATGGGAATCGAGTCCTCGTACTTGGTGTAGTGTTCGCGAACGTTGAATGGCGGCGGAGTCTCGGGCTTGTTTTGCGCCGCGGCCTGCGACAGCGTGATGGCCGCAAGTACGGCGAATACAGTGAAGAATCTGCGAACCATCTCCTTCATCCCTCGCATGGCATGTGGCAAAACTCTGTGATACGGGCGTGAGGCAATTGAAATCCCAGGTTAGCGCTGCCAAACCCCGCATCGTTAACCTGGGCACCCGAACTTCAATTTGAAGAACCTACTGCGCGGTGAACGTGACGTACTTCTTGCCGAGATAGAGCCTCGCGGTCGCGCCATCCATCACGATCTTCAGCGGCTGAGGACGGGCGAGTTTGTCGTCGACCGTAATGTCAGCCACCAGGAGTTCGTCGCCAGCGACATTCATGATGTGAAACTTGCCATCCGCCGTGTATCCCATGCCGTACTGCCCGGGGCCCAGCGTGCTGCTACCGAACTTGAGTGTCTTCTCGGTAATGAAGAGGCCGTTGTATTTTGCCTTGACGTCCGTCGAATATCCCGAGGTGTCAACCAGTCCGATGATGACGTAGAAATCATCCGGATAATGGATTGCTGAGGAGTTGCGCAACTGTGTGGTCGCGCTCATGCCACGGAAGAAGTAGTTCTCGGGTACGACTTTCTTCAGGCCAGCTTCGGGCACGACTGTGGGAGTTGTAGGCGCACCCTGGCCGACAGCTGAGAGACTGAGAATCAGAACGAATGCTGCCATCAAAACTTTGCGAATCATAGGTCTCCTCGAAGGTTCAGGATGCGGCGCACAACCCAACGGCGCCCAAGCCTGTCGTTGCAATGCGAAGTGCATGCTAACGGAAGAAAGTTTACACCCTGAGGCGGACATGCGGAATCGGACCTCTCTCGCGCCAGCCGCAAAACCGGCCGCACACGGGAGTGCAGAATCCGCCGCTCAGCGTGATTTCGGTGTACCATTTATCCACCCAGGCCGTTGTGGGGTGCCCGAAAACATCCGAAGGAGCTGTGCTGTGAAAGTACTCCTGCTCGCCATGCCCGATTCGTCCGAGCACATGCCCACCGTCGCGGTGCGCATGCCGAACGGAGGCCTGACCTCGCTGGCGGGCAATGTCGATTCCCACCACAAAGTTGCCGTCGCCGACCTTGTTCTTGTGCAGGACAGCGTCCGCGCAACCGTCGAGCGGTTGATGCGCGAAATGGACCCCGATGTCGTCGGCTTGTCGGTCATGACCTTCCAGCGCAAGACAGCCTTTCGGGTCATCGAACTGGTGCGCTCGCTCAAGCCTAGCGTGCGCGTCGTGGTGGGCGGCTACGATCCCAGTCTCGCCTCCGACGCCTACGCGCAAGAGGGAACTGGCGTTGACTTCATCGTGCGCGGCGAGGGCGAGCTGACCTTTCGCGAATTGCTGCGCGCACTCGACAACGGACACGGCTTAGAGAGCATCGCGGGACTGACCTATCGCGAAGGCGCAACCTGGCGAGAGAATGTGCCGCGGCCGGTGCACAGTTTGGAAGGCGACGAGATCAGGCTGCCCGATCGCAAGGCGCGCGTGCTCGGCGGCTACACCATGACGGGCAGGCAGGTCGATGTCATCGAGACCTCGCGCGGCTGCACCTTCGATTGCGGATTCTGCTCGATCATCGAAATGCGCGGGCGCAATTTCCATACTTACTCATTCGACCGCGTGCTGGCTGACATTCGTGACGCCCGGGACAACGGGGCGCGTGCGATTTTCCTGGTTGACGACAACATTTCGCTGAATATCAAGCGCTTTGAAGCGCTTTGCCAGGCCATTATCGACGCTGGGCTGAACGACATTTCCTACACAGTGCAGGCTATGACGTCGCCTATCGCGATGCACGGCGAGACCTTGGCCCCTCTGATGCAAAAGGCGGGATTCCGCTATGTGTTTCTAGGGATTGAGAACATCCTGGAAGACGACCTCGTCTATCTGAAAGCTTCCGCCAAGAACTCATTTCGCGAAGAGGGTAAGCGCACCGGGAACGCCAGCATCCGTGCCATCGACATTTTGCATAAGCACAAGATGTACGTCGTGGGCGGCTTGATCGTGGGCAATCCCGATGACACCCTGGATTCAATCCGTACCAACCTCGACTTCGCACGCAAGTACGTCGACTGGCCTTATATCCAGCATCCCACGCCCTATCCGGGCACACCAATGACGAAGGACTTCCGCGCTCGCAACCTGATTAAGATCGAGCGACTGGAAGAGTACGACGGTACGACTGCGGTGGTTGCGACCGAGCACCTGGCTCCCGAAGAAATCGAGTACGAACGCTGGCGAAAAGAGCGCTGGATGAAGACTGCGCATATTCCCGCGGTCATCTCCAAAGAACCGTGGTTTGTGCTCAAGAATTGGCGTGCGATGCTGATGCACACGTTCCGGGGCAGCAGCTTGCGTTCGGTGCTTGGGATGGAAAGTAACCGCAAGGTTTTCGAGCGCTATCGCGCGATTCGCGGCCAGGAGCGGGTCTATCTGTAAGCTTGCGACTGCGCGGTGCTACTAGGGTTTTTCTTGACGCGCAACTGAACGCGGCCGCGTGATCGCGTCGCGGATCTCGGCGTCCGGCGCGCTGGCATCGAGTTGGATCGATCCATCCTTCTGCCGCTGCAC
>DATBZX010000317.1:0-2331 GCA_036512955.1 Terriglobales bacterium | reverse complement strand
TGAACGCGACCACCGAGGGGGTGGTGCGTCCACCCTCTTCGTTGGGGATGACCTTGGGTTCCCCACCTTCCATCACTGCGACCACGGAGTTGGTGGTACCGAGATCAATACCGATAATCTTTGCCATTGGACGTGTCTCCTTACTACTTGGAACTTCCTAAACTACTGATTCAGTGAGCTTTGAGCGTCTACTGACGATTTAGCTCAGGAACATAATAAAACCTGAGTCAATTACTGTCAATGCGTTAGATGTGCGTCAGAAGAGGATGGTTGCAGAAAGCGCGGCTGGCTCATGGCACATAGTTCATGGCGTACGACCTCGAAACTCGGCCGCTGAAGTTCAGAATACCAACTGCTCTAAGAGTATGCCGGGAGCCTTGCGCCATGTGCCATGAGCCCAAAACGGGTGCGCGGCGTTCAAGAATTCACTCCCCGGAAGTGGGCATGACGTACTAAACTGCCGCCGACATAAGGGGGCGGGCATGACAAGATCAGCGGAAGCGACCTTCTGGCAGGCAGTTGGTGCGGTAATCGGAATCGCAGGTGGGAGCGATCTGGGCTACGCGTTGGGAAAGTACGGTCTAGCCTCGATCGAACCGAAGGCGCTAATGCTGGGAATCGCCGGATCGTTTTTGCTGCTGACAGGCGGGGCCTGCTACATCGCGGGGCGCGCGCTGCATGTCGAGGAGTCGGTGCTCGGGTCGCGAGAAGCCACGCTGTGGAAGTTGCTGGCAACAGTCTGCCTGGTGGCGGGCGGCGTGGTGGTGGTGGTGGCGTGGCGACAGAGCAACACCCTGATGCTGGACCGGCTAACGATGGGATTGGCAGGTGCGTTCTCGATGATGTTTGGCGTGCTGTGTCTCGTCGGTGAACGGGTGATGAGCCGCATGCACGACGCGCTGGTGGCCAACAAGCCGGTCGCCAGGGCAGCAACCGCACGCCCGTAACCGAGCGGAGGAAAGCATGGACGCAGCACGGGAACGGACGCTGTGGCGGGCTGCCGGATGCCTGTCCAGCCTAATCGCCCTCGGCTTTTTCGCCTGGTGCCAGATCCAGTATTACGACAGGGCAGACATGCTGCACTGGCCGCTATGGGTCGGGACCGCGGGAGCATTCTGCCTGCTGGCGGGAATTTGCTGTTTCGTCGCGGCACGCATCCTGGGCGCGATGGACCGAACACCGGAAGGTGCGCGAGCGGCGGTGTGGAAGACCTTTACCTACGGGTCCATTCCGCTCGGAGTGCTCATCATCGTGGTGGAGCGCCTGCGATCGATGCAGATTCATCCGATCACGTCGAACATGAAGGCCGTGTACATCGCGGGAGCCTTCGTGCTGATGGCAGGCATTGTTGGGTTGGTGGGAGAACGCGTGGTGGCGCACATGCGGGGCACTCCGTTGGCGAACGAGTCGCGGGGGAAAGCGGAAGTCACGGTGGCGTGAGAGCGGCGATCGGTAGCCGGTGTTCAGTGATCGGCGGTAAGAATCAAGAAGCCCGAATATCCGGGCTTTTTGTCTTGGAGCGGTGCCTCTAGTCGAAGCGTTCGTAGAGAATTGACTTCCTGTCCCAGCCCAGTTTCTTCAGCAACCCGCGATTGGCGGTGACCATGTCGCGCAGCCCACAGATATAGGCATCCATGTCGGTACGGCCGCCGGCCAGCTTTTCGACGTGCTCCTGGACATACCCGCGAGCTCCTTCCCAACCGGGATTTTCGCGGCTGAGCGTCGGGAGGTAGTGGAAGTTGGGATGGTCGCGCTCGAACTGGCGGAATTCGTCATCGTAGTAAAGATCCTGATGGTAGCGGACGCCGAATATTAACGTGAACTGGTGATTGACGTGGCGCGCAGGATCGGCGAGCAGCCAGTGAATCATGCCGCGAATGGGCGCAATACCGGTCCCGGTAGCGACAAAGATGGAGTCGCGGACGGGTTGCTTGAGGGTGAAGTACCCGTGCGGACCGTGAAAGCGGACCTGGTCGCCTTCGCGCAGACCGCAAAGCCAATTGGAAAAGAAACCGTCGGGAACGCGGTTGAGGCAAAGGTCGAAGGTATTGTTGCCGCGCGGGGGCGAGGCGATGGAGTAGGCGCGGGTGATCTGGCGGCCGTCGTGGTCGGCGAGCAGGGAGACAAATTGCCCGGCTTGGAATTCGAAATGAGGCGTCTGCTCGACGGCGAACTCCAGGTGGCGAGTCACGCCGGAGAGGTCGACGTTGCGCTTGAGTCGGGCGGTCAGGATGGAGCGTTCGGTCATGAAGCAGTAGTTAGGAGTTGGTAGCTGGTAGTTAGGAATCGAAAAACTGGACTCGATTCATATCCTATTTGGTTTGATTCTAT
>DATBZX010000316.1:0-4923 GCA_036512955.1 Terriglobales bacterium | reverse complement strand
AAAGATCATCTGTAGTCATTTGTGCCTCAAAGACCATGGTTTGTGCTGGAAGGCGAGAGCTTTACCTCCTGTCTGTGCATGGCTCCGAGACGCAAAGGCCCGCGTTTGCCCTTATGCAGCGGGCTTTCTTTTTGTGGTCATTTCCTCAAGTATCCGCAAGATTCGAAATCCGTCACTGAGTATGCGGCATTCCTCGCCTGAACTGGTTGGCGAATCGGCTCTATCGCGCATGGCAGCTCGTGCTTGTGCGATCCGGCCGGGCAATTTGGCATCGTCGAGTTCTAGCAGGCTGCGGAAAAAGGGATGTCGCGACATAGATTCTCTTCAGGCTCCGCGATTTTATGACTTGGGGAAGGACTTTGGGTGCATCTGCTGGCGGCTCGCAGATCGTTTTTCGAGCCGTTGGACACACTGCGACCTCGGCTTACGTCGCTTGAATCGCCAGATTCCTCATACGGACTAAGTTGTAGGCCGCGGCCGCGAAGGTGAAGACCCATCCTACCTTCAAGACCCCACGATGCCGAACCTTCCGCAACAGCGCGATCGTCTTCAACCATCCGAAGCACTCTTCCACGCGTTTCCTTTTCCTCTGACTGATGGCATATCCGGCGTGCTGCGTCGTGCGAGCATCAATCGCACTCCCACCCGGTCGCTCCAGGTTCTGGGCCACGTGCGGCGTGACCTTTAAGTTTCTGCACTCGGCCACGAAATCCGCCGTGTCATATCCCTTGTCACCGCCCACAGTTACTTGTTTCGCGCCCGGAATCTGTTCCAGCATCACCAGTGCCGCATCGCGCTCCGCCGTTCCGTTGGCCTCAAACACCTCGGTGTTTACGATCAGTCCGTTGCGGTTCTCCACCAGCAGATTCCCGTTGTAACTCAGCTTGGCTTCCTTGCCCTTCCCTTTGCGTGCCATCTTCGCATCCGGGTCCGTCTTCGATGCGTGCGTCTGGTTCGACCGCTTCTCCCCGTGGAAGTCCACCGTCGCATTGCCAGGATCGTCCGGCAGAACGGTGTTCTTGGCATCCTTGCGCTGATAACTCTTCACACTCGCCCACGCTTCCAGTAGCGTGCCATCCACCGTGAAGTGTTCGTCCGAGAGCAGACTCCGCTCCCGCGCCTGCTGCAGTACGGCTTGGAAGAAGGCTTCGGCAATGTCCCCATCCAGCAGCCGCTCGCGGTTTTTGGTGAACACGGTCACATCCCAAATGGCGTCGTCCATGTTCAAGCCCACGAACCAGCGGAACAGCAGATTGTAGTCGAGCTGTTCCATCAACAGCCGTTCGCTGCGCACCGAGTACAACGCTTGCAGCAGGAGCGCCCGCAACAACTTCTCCGGTGCGATCGACGGTCGCCCGGTTTTGGCGTACAGCTTGTTGAACCGGGGCTGCAGTTCCCTTAATGCCTCATCGGTCATGGCACGCAGCGAACGCAGTGGGTGGTCTTGTGGAACTCGCTGCTCGGGACTGATGTAGCTGAACACGTCCAACTGTTGCTCATCTTTTCCACGCATACCTTACTTCTTATCAGGTTGTGCTGTGGAAACAAGAGAGTTTTCTGGTACTGGACAGTTGCCTAGTCTTGCACGATGATTCCTGCATGAACGAATCTGGCGTTGAAGCAGAACTGACTGGCGCGGAAGCGGTGAGGCAGTGGTTTGGAAGCTGGCCCAACTTCCACGATGCAGAGGTCATCAGCCTGTCCTTGGCTCGCAAAGGCCAATCTGTTCTTCGTGTCTACCCGTACTATCCGCACAAACCGGCCACGGTAGATTTCATTTTTGAGAACGTGACGGACATCGAGTTACAGGACTTCAGTGGTCAAAACGTCATCATGTATTTGAGAATCGAAACAGCTACCGACCAGAATGGCGACAAGGTGTACCGATTAGTTCTCGGCCCGTGTTACGGACTGGCCGGGCGAATCGATGCAAAGTCACTTCGGGTTGAGCTGTCGCCCGGCAAGAGTCCGGATGGCGTCAGCCAATTTTGAGACCGTGCCTGGCCGGCGAGTTTTTCCGCAGCCTGCTAGGTTAAGTTTTCTCGTTCGTGGCGAGATTACCCCTGCCGATTCTGAACTGAAGGTTGCTCCGTTTCGTAGTCAGACGAAACTGCCTGCGAGACTGGGACTCTGGGCGATCTTGGCGAAGTGATTTGTTGCTAGTGTGCAGCAGATTGCACCCCGAGATTTGAAGCATCCGAGGTTTTGGCTTCTAAGTTGTTGGGGGATGTTGTATGACGGTCGGGTTGTGAGTGGAGTAACCAGCCAGACCTTTTATGCAAGTAACGATCAATTCAAATCAGGTATCGGGCACATTAAGGTGGGCGACACAAAGATTGCCGTGCCGGAACCCGGAACGTTGGGCCTCCTGGGAACAGGGCTGGTGGGTCTCGCTGGAATGTTCCGACGCAAGCTGATCGGGGTATAACCTAAATTTGTCGGTTCGCCCAGAACACTCAACTCATGGCCCCGTCGCAAGGCGGGGCTTTTGATTTTGAACTAAGCGTTCGCGCGGATGGCCGTCGCAGGAAACGGTCCCCTGCTCAGGATGGTTTCGAGCGCTTCGCGTCCTGAGCTGAACCTGTCCGAACACTGCGTTGAAACGCGCACCCCGCTCTCATTCTCGGTTACTGCCGTAACGGTCCGCGATGCCTTTGACGTTGACCTTACCTTGGTCCAAACCTACAGTCAGGCGCAGGGGGTTGTATGAAAGATATCCATGAGGTTTTGCGCCGCAAGCAGGCGCAGTACACGCAACTGGGAAAGCAGATTGAAATGCTGCAGCAGGCTGCCGAAAAACTGCGCGAAGTCGCGCCCTTACTTGCGGAAAACGAGAACGAGGACGATAGCGCGGTGTTGGCGGAGGTGGACGAGGAGAACTCCAACGCGATGGCGGCCAAGGCCAGCGCTCAATCCTCGCCGGCTGCGGCGAAACCAGGGCGCAGCGCAACTCCGCGCTGGCCGTAGAAGGCTCCTGACTGTACAGGCAAAGCGCGAGGCGGAGGCTCGGGCGCATGAACTTGCAGGCATTGCTGGTAACCAAGGACGAACCAACGGCGGAAACGCTGATTCAGGTCCTGTCGCAGTTCGGGGTTGCGGTGGACCGCTCGAACGCGGCCGATGTCGCCGTGGCGCGACTAGCGGAGGAGCGGTTCGATCAGGTCATCGTCGATTTCGACGATCCCGAAGCGGCCTCTCAGCTGCTGGAAGGTTGCCGCCGCCTGGTCGGCCCCGACCGTAAGCCGCCGGTCACGGTAGCCTTGCTCCACGATGCTTCGCAGATCCGCTCGATCCTGGGCGCGGGAGCTCATTTCATTCTCACCAAGCCGGTCACCCCGGAGCAGGCTCAAACCACCTTGCGCGCCGCAACGTCGCTGCTGAAGCGCGAAAGGCGGCAATCGTTGCGCGTCGCCGTGCAGGCGGCGGCTTCGATTCATATGGACGACCACAGTACGGTCGAAGGGATTCTGCTCGACCTGAGCACGGGCGGCGTGGATGTGCTGGCGGCCAAGCCACTTCCCTCTGGGTCCATGGTTCGCATCTCCTTTCAACTTCCCGAAGGCGCGGGCATTGAAGGGGACGCGGAGGTTGCCTGGAGTATCGCCAACGGTCAAACCGGGATGCGCTTTCTGGATATGGATGCCAAGATGCGCGACGAACTATGCCAGTGGCTCACCGACCGTTCGCAGGATGCTTTGCCCGAAGAACCCGACGCGGTCACCCAATGTAAACTGACCGACCTCAGTCTGGGCGGGTGCTATGTGCAGACCGAATCTCCCTTTCCACAGTCCTCCGCCGTCGACCTGTGCCTGCGTGCCGCCGGGATGGAGATTCACGCCGAAGGGTTGGTGCGGGTCATGCATCCGGGACACGGCATGGGCATTGAATTCCCCGCGCGCACCGAAGAACAACGCAAGAGCGTGGGCGATTTCATCGAATTCCTTACCGGGCAGCCCGGCGCCACTCCGCAACTGGAAACTTCTCCGCGTTCTCTGGTCGCCAACGCGGTCGATCTCAATCGCACCGCCAGCGCCGACGCCGATGCCGACGATCCCCTGCTGGAATTGCTGCGGACCGGCCCCGCGCTGGAGGAAGAAGCATTTCTCGCCGAACTGCAGCGCCAGCGAACTCCGGTCGCCGCCAACCAAGAATAACCAACCTAAACGTAGGGACAGCCGCCCGCCCTCGGCTGTCCAGGCGAGCGCAGCTCGCCCCAGCCAATGAACGTCCGCTCCATAACAAATGATTTCTCCAAGAAACCGGGAATCAGACCGGCACCCCGTCTTTAGTGCCAGTCCAAGCCCCGGTTGTCGATTCCACCCGTTGATCCGAGACTACGTCACCATTCTCACTGAATGATTTCGCTTCGGTTAATTTTCCGAGAATTTTCCAATGCAATAGAATTGCTCTGTCTGTAGAGACGGGGCTTGCCCGTCTCCGTAGACGCGGGAGACGCGGCAAGCCGCGTCTCTACACAACAGTAAGGTAAAGCTCAAACTGCTCAGGACCCCGATCTCGCGCGCATTGCTGCTGGCTGGCGTTTGCCTGCTGGCCATCACTCCGTTTTTCTGGTGGGGCAATCCGTCCGGCCATGATTTCGAGTTCCACATGTATTCGTGGATGGAAGTTCTAGGCCAATGGAAACACGGCATCGTCTATCCGCGCTGGGCCGCGCTCGGGTACTGGGGGTACGGCGAGGCTCGCTTCCTGTTTTATCCTCCCGCTTCGTGGACGCTGGGCGCCGCGCTCGGGGCGGCTCTGCCCTGGAAGATGGTGCCGGGCGCGTATTGTTGGATTGTGCTCACGCTCGCCGGAGCCTCCATGTACCGGCTTGCCCGCGAGTGGCTCCCCGCCCCGGACGCGCTGTTTGCGGCTGTATTCTACGCGCTGAATCCCTACCACTTGTTGATCGTCTACTGGCGG
>DATBZX010000315.1:0-11099 GCA_036512955.1 Terriglobales bacterium | reverse complement strand
CCGAGTGCTAAGGGGTGCGGGCGTCGGATGCTGCGGCGGCGCTCCACGGACGGTGCTGGAGCGCGCACAATTACTGATCGAGCCAGATCCGAATCGTCCTGACCCCACTATTCTTCGCCAGGAAGTGCTCGCGGCCGAACTACTCATTGGCGCCTATCCCGATGGCAAAGCCGAGCGCGAGGCGCAGCTCGATGCCGCGGTGAAGGCCATCGACATGAGCGCGCTGGACAAAGGCAATCAAGCCGCTTTCGACGCTTCGCTCAAAGCCGCGCAAAGCAAGTTGGATGTGTTGCGCCCCTACATGAAGCAGTTCAGCGTGAAGGCCGTGGGCAACAGCCACATCGACATGGCATGGCTGTGGCCGGAGACCGAAACGGTCGAGGTGGTCCGCAACACCTTCGGCACGGCGCTGCAGTTGATGCGCGAATATCCCGATTTCAAGTTCAGCGCCTCGGCGGCGCAGGCTTACGTTTGGATGGAGGAGAAGTACCCGGCGATCTTCCGCGAGATCGAGCAGCGCGTGAAAGAAGGCCGCTGGGAGATCGTCGGCGGCATGTGGGTCGAGCCCGATCTCAACCTGCCCGACGGCGAGTCTCTGGTGCGGCAGATCCTGTATGGCAAGCGCTACTTCAAACAGAAGTTCAACGTTGACGTAAACATCGGCTGGAACCCCGACTCGTTCGGCTACAACGCGCAGCTGCCGCAAATCTACAAGCGCGCGGGTATCGACTATTTCGTAACCCAGAAACTGTTGTGGGCGTCGGAATTTACCAAGTTCCCCTATCGTCTGTTCTGGTGGCAGGCGCCTGACGGCTCGCGCCTGATGACGTATTTTCCCAGCACCTATAGCGGCCAGATCGATCCAGTAACCTTGGCGCAGGATTCGTCGGTGTACGGCCCGCTGATGTGGAAGTACAACGGCGGGACAAATTCAGCTCCCGCTGGTGGGCTGCAGATGATGTATCTCTACGGAGTGGGCGACCACGGCGGCGGACCCACCCGAATCGATCTGGATACCGCGCTGCGCTGGCAGAAGCCGGATGTTGTGTTTCCCAAGATTGAGTTCTCCACCGCTGCCAGCTTTTTGAATGGACTGAGCCAGCACGAGAGTGAACTCAACCTGCCTACGTGGACGGGCGAACTCTACTTCCAGTACCACCGCGGTGTGCAGACCACCCAGTCGGAAACCAAGCGGGGCAACCGCAAAGGCGAAGTCGCTCTGCTCGATGCCGAGAAACTCGCGTCGATCGGAACGCTCTTCGGACAGCCCTATCCTGAGGCCGACTTCGATGCGTCTTGGAAGAAAGTCCTGTTCAATCAATTCCACGACATCCTGCCGGGTTCGGGCATCGGCATCAACTATGTGGACGCCGCCCGCAAGTTCGCCGAGGTGCAGCGCTTCAGCAATGACACGATGAGCGCAGAGCTGGATGATTTGGCGGTGCGGGTCAAGACGGAATCGGATGGCGTCAGCGTGCTGGTGTTCAACCCGCTGTCGTGGGAAAGAACGGAGGAAGTGGAGTTCGCGGCCCAGTTTCCAGGCCCAGTTGAGGATGTGGCGGCAACTACCCCAACCGGTATGCCGATGCTCGCGGAGGTTATCACTTCAGATCCGAATACTGGACGCGTGAAGTTGAGGGTGCTTGCGGAGCAAGTTCCCGCCACAGGCTTTGAGGTTGTACACCTGTCTCCACAGAAAAAACAGCTTCCTATGGCGATGTCCAAAGCTGTTCCTCCGAAGAACATGCTTTTTGTCGGTCACGACTGGATGGAGAACGAATTCCTCCGGGTCCAAGTCGATCCCGCCACCGGCTGCATCACTAGCCTCATCGACAAACGCAGCAAGACCGAGGCTCTCGCCCCCGCCGTCCCCGGTGTCGGCGCGCCCGCCAACCTGCCCGACGGCAAGCCCTGCGGCAACCTGCTGCAGGCGTTCGTCGACAAACCCAAACAATGGGACGCCTGGAACGTGGACGCCGACTTCATCGAGCACCACACCGACCTGCTGCAAGCCGACGAAGTGAAGCTCATCGAGAACACGCCACTGCGCGCCGTCATCCGCGTCAAGCACAGCTGGCAGAACTCCAGCTTCATCCAGGACATCACTCTCAACGCTAACTCACCTCGCGTTGACGTCAACATGCAGGCCGACTGGCACGAGAAGCACATCCTGCTGAAAGTCGCCTTCCCGCTCAGCGCGCGCAGCGACAAGGCGACGTTTGAGATTCCCTACGGCTCCGTCGAGCGCCCCACCACGCGCAACACTCCTGCCGAGAAAGCGCAATTCGAAGTCCCCGCCCTGCGCTGGGCCGACCTGTCTGACGCGACGCATGGATTCAGCCTGCTGAACGACTCGAAATACGGCTACGACGCCAAGGACAACGTGCTACGGCTTTCGCTGCTGCGTTCGCCGGAATATCCCGACCCGAATGCCGACCAGGGCCATCACGAGTTCACTTATTCGCTCTATCCGCACGCAGGCACGTGGCGGGATGCTTTAACCGTTCGCCAGGGCTACGAGGTCAACGTACCGCTGCTGGCGGTGACCACCACGCGGCACCAAGGAACGCTGCCGCCGTCGCAGTCGTTCTTCTCCACCCAGGAAGACAACTTAATTATTACGGCGATCAAGAAAGACGCCGACGACAGCTCGCTCATCGTCCGCTTCTACGAATGGGCAGGGAAGAAGGGCGACGTACATCTGACCTTGCCCGACAAGGCTGCCTCGGCCAGCGCGACGAATCTCATGGAAATGGTCGAAGGCCCGCTCAGCCTCGACGCCAGCGGCAAAGTCGTCATCGTCCCAACGAATCCCTACGAGATCAAGACCGTGAAAGTACAATTCGCAAAGCCTTAGCAATTACGCCGTGGGTGCCCCATCCTTCTTGCGAAGCAAAAGCAGCGAAAATTCCCCTCACCGTCCCGGTAGGGACGCCATATCAAAGCCCAGCGCTTTCAGCGCTGGGTACGCGGCCAAGAAATTGCCAGGAGTCCCGGCAGGGACGACACATGACTCCGCGGCGCGCGATTCCCATTTTGGGCCGTGCTGGTTACTTTAGTTTCCTACCCATGTCGTTTTTCCTACCGCTTCCCATTGCCGCGATCTACAACCAATCCGTGGGCCAAGGGATTTGTGTCCCTGTTCCATCCCGCGCCCAGCGCGCGGGAGAGTTTGTTCTTTGACATCGCCTCGCGGCACTCAAAAAGAGTATGACTTGTATAGAAAGTATGACAATTTCTTGTCATACAAGTAATACAAGTATGATAGTTTTTGCGGCCAGAATCGCCATTTTTGGCAGCTAAGTCCTACGCGCAGACATGGATACGTATAACTAGCTATAGAATCAACATCATGCGAATATTTTCCTCTCAAAGCATTGATTCTAAACGATTGTGTTTTTTCTTTTAGCTATACACACGAAACACACGATCAGGGACGCCCAGCAGAAATCGTCGAGTCGGGTTGCAGGCTGGAACGGTGTTCCAGCCAAGGACTTCCAGCACGTTTCTAACTGGTCCGTGTTCATCCGCGTAAATCCGTGGTCAAGTTTTTGCTTTTGACCTTGCTTAAACGATAATTGCCGCTTATGTCTTTCACCCTCCTCGACTGGTCGGCCATCGTCGGTTATCTCTCCATCACTCTCGTCCTCGGACTCTGGTTCCGCGGGCGGTCCGGCAAAAGCGTTGACGACTACTTTGTCTCCGGACGCAACGTGAATTGGTGGCTGGCGGGCACCTCGATGGTGGCTACCACCTTCGCCGCTGACACTCCGCTTGTCGTCACCGGTTTGGTGTACACGCAGGGGATCTCCGGCAACTGGCTGTGGTGGGGCTTCCTGTTCTCGGGGATGATGACCGTCTTCCTGTTCGCTCGCCTATGGCGGCGCTCGGGGCTGCTTACTGACGTGCAGTTCGCCGAGATTCGCTACTCCGGGAAACCGGCAGCGTTTTTGCGCGGCTTTCGTGCCATCTATCTCGGCCTGCTGATGAACTGCGTCATCCTCGGATGGGTCACCAAGGCCATGACTTCCATCGTCAGCACCACGCTGGCCAACACGCCCATGCTAAACAACATCAGCAGTTTCATGGGCGGCCATTTCGGCTCTGTCTGGAGCGGCAATGACGGCGCGGCGCTGGCCATCTGCGTCCTGTTTCTGATCCCGTTCACCGGCCTCTACGTTGCACTGGGCGGCCTGTGGGGCGTGCTCTGGACCGACCTGTTCCAGTTCGTGCTGAAGATGAGCATCGTGATCGCCGTGGCCTACTACGCCATCCGCGCCTGCGGAGGCATGAACGCAGTGATTGCCAGCCTGCAGCAGATGCAGACGCGCGCTGGTGGTAACGCCGAGAGTCCGCTGAACTTCCTGCCGAACTTCTCGCGTGGCGTGACCTCGGAACCCATGTGGATGGTTCCGCTGGCCAACTTCTTCGTCTTCATCGGGCTGCAATGGTGGGCGTTCTGGTATCCGGGAGCGGAGCCGGGCGGCGGCGGATACATCGCGCAGCGCATCTTCAGTGCGCGCGACGAAAAGCAGGGCTTGCTGTCGGTATTGTGGTTCAACATCGCGCACTATGCCATCCGGCCCTGGCCGTGGATCCTGACCGGCGTGGCTGTGATCGTGCTCTATCCCGGCTTGGCTCATCCGGAGACCGGATACATGTTGGTGCTCAACAACTATCTGCCGCACCAGTATCGCGGCATCGCGATCGCGGGATTTCTCGCCGCCTTCATGTCCACCATCGCCACCCAGTTGAATTGGGGCGCGTCGTACCTGGTGTCGGACTTCTATCGGCGCTTCGTGAAAAAGAGCGCGACCGAAAACCACTACGTGATGGTTTCGCGCCTGTGCACTGTTCTCCTGGTAATCGTCGCCGCGTACATTTCGGTGCAGCTCGGCTCCATCGCCTCTGGTTGGGAAATTGTGCTGCAGGTCGGTGCGGGGACGGGCGCGGTATACATCCTGCGCTGGTACTGGTGGCGCATCAACGCATGGAGCGAGATCTCAGCTATGGCTTCGTCGCTGGCGATTAGCCTCGTGTTGAGCCGCTGGCATCCGTTCAGCGGTAATGACTCACTGGTCTTCGCCAAGGGAGCGCTTGCGACCACGGTGGTGACGAGCATTGTCTGGATCACGGTGACGCTGCTCACTAAGCCTGAGCCGGAAAAAGTGTTGACGCGCTTCTATCGCAACGTGCGGCCCGACGTGCGGGGATGGAAGCCGGTAGCGAAGCTACTTCCGACAATACCCGCGAACCGCGATCTCGGCGCCAATCTCGGAGCGTGGTTGCTGGGCTGCGCCATGGTTTACACGTGCTTGTTCGGCACCGGCAAGCTGCTGCTGCACCAACCGTTGACAGGAATCGTGCTGCTGGTGGTGGCGGCGATTTGTGCCTTCCTGCTGTATCACCGGGTGGTGCGTAATTTCGCGGTAGAGTCCCAAGAGCCCGAAGGCAGCGTGCCGGATTGGGTGGAGACGCCGGCAACGACGGGACACTGAAACCGTTTTAGCCACGGATTTTCACGGATGAACGCGGATCGGGCCAAAGTCTAACAGGTGAATTGATGAAGGCTCGTTCTTCAGGCGATGAGAAGAGCATACGCTCAGCTTTTGCCCTCCAACCTTTCAGCCATTTCCAGCAACTTCACTACGGTGTTCCAGTTTCTGGCGGTTCCGGCGTTTTTCAGCACTCTTGCTAGTAGAGGTACCAGCTTTGAGCGTCCCATTCCGTCGGGAAAGTTGATGTAAATTTCACGACCAACCAGGTGTAACTCTTCGACTTCTGGTGCGAGTTTGCGCACCGCATCCTGAATCGCCTTCTCGGGCTCGTGAGCTAGAAACATGACCGCCAGCTTGTTGGGCTCGATTCCTTTCCGCTTGGCGAACGGGTTGTGGGCAATTACATCTCTCATCTCCGAGGCGGTACGAAGTACAACGTCGGGCCGGAAGCCGTGCTTGTTCTCGATCGCGCTTTCGATCCGCGCCGCCAGTTTTTCGGGATCGTTCTCTTTGGCCTGGAAGACAACGTTCCCGCTCTGGATATAGGTTTGCGCGTTGCAGAGCTTAAGGGACTCGCACAGAGCGCGCAGCGCGTCCATCTTGATCTGGTTATGCCCGCCGACATTCACTCCGCGGAGAAGGCAAATCATCGCGGTCATGGTATTGCTCCCATTGTTTCTCAAAACTTGTCAGTCCGATCCGTGCAATCCGTGTAAATCAGTGGCTGCGAATGCCTCTACAGCAACGCCCGCGACACGCATAACGCGGCCGCTCCTGCGATACCTGAGTCGGCCTGGTACTTTGCTTCAGCGAATGGAATTTCGCTGCAGCGCGCATTCACCGACCAGAATGGCAACTGCGAAGCGATGCGGTCGAACCAGCGCGCCATCAGCGAACTGAGTCCGCCGCCGACCACGATAATGTCGGGCTCCAGCAGATCGACCACGTTGCCGAACCACACCGCGAGAATGTCAGCGGTTTCGCGCAGCATCTCGGTCGCCAGCGGATCGCCCTCGTCCCATGCATGCGCCAGGGTTTCGCTGGTGACTTTATCGACGTTGCCGCCAGCCAGCTCGAGAATGCGCTTGCCGCGCGTGGCTTCGCGAGCTAGCTTTTCCTGCGCGCGGGCGGCGATGGCCCATCCGGCGGCGAAGGTCTCGATGCATCCTGACTTGCCGCAGCGGCAGCGCACGCCGCGATAGTCGATGCTCATGTGGCCACCTTCACCAGCCGCGCCGGTGCGTCCCAGATAGAGTTGCGCGTTGTAGGTGATGGCGGTGCCCACGCCGGTTCCCAGCGTGGCGTAAAACATGCACTTGTAGCCTGCTCCCGCTCCCCACAGCGCTTCGGCGAGTCCGGCGGCGTTGGCGTCGTTGTGGACGTGCGTGGGCAACTCGTACGCCTTCTGAATTTCGGCCGCCAGCGGGTAGTGATACCAGCAGGGAAGGTTCGACGGATTGAGCACTGTGCCAGTCTGAGGATCGACGGGGCCGGGCGAGATCAGGCCGATGCCTCCGACCTTGACATCAGGATGGGCCTGGCGGATGGCGTCGATGGCGGCGCGCACGCAGGCGAGAGCTTCGTCGGCCGTGCCGCGCGCGTGCATGGGACTGCGCGTCTTGTGCAAAATTTCGCCCTGCGTGTTGACCAGTCCGGCAGCGACCTTGGTGCCACCGATATCCACTCCGATATAAACCTCAGCCGAATCGGGCATGAGCGCTCCAGAATTAGTTCGTGTTCTTAGTCTAGCGGTAGTAGAGGAAGCAGTCCTTCGTGCCCCCCTCCTACACCTCTATTGGAATCAGACAGTTACGCAATAAATCTTTGTCAACTTCGGGAAAATAAAACAGTTACATGCAACTAATAGAATCTATTGAAGTTATGGCATTGACATCACCATTTGAATAATGTGCCCGCCGAGGCGCTGCGGGGTCTGTAGCACATTGCTGGTTGTCAAAGATCACGTAAGACGGCCGCTATTTTAAGCGGCAGGGTGCGAGGCACACTTATCCTCCCTCGCCACTCCATCGTTTACGCGAGTCGGTCAACGTGCGATAGGAGCCAGGACACATTGCTGTGTGATAAGAGTCAGCGGGCTTCGACAGCGGTCGCGAAAAAGCGCAGAATGTGTTGCGGTGAAGGGAATGAATACGCCAACGCAAGTCGAAACCACGCCCCCAGTTCCGGCAATCGCCAACGTCGCCGGTGTAGAAGAGTGCGCAGCCGTCATCAACGGAGTGCGCTGGCGCTACGTGCACGCAGGCAGCGGTCCGGCGCTGCTGCTAGTGCACGGCTTCATGGGCTACTCGTTCTCGTGGCGCTTCGTCATCAAGGGGTTGGCAGAGCATTATTCCGTGTACGCGGTGGACGTGCCAGGTTGCGGGTTCTCGGAGCGCAGCGCATCATTGCCGGGCACCCTGGCCAGCGATGCCGAAGGCCTGCTGAGTTTCGTGGACCACATGGGCATCGAGCAGTTCGATGTGCTCGGTACCTCGCGTGGAGGCGGGCTGGCCATCGCTTTGGCCGGACTAATGGGGGAGCGTAACATGCTGCATCGCGTCCGGCGGTTGGTGTTGTCGGCACCCATCAATCCGTGGTCGGAGCTCGGCTTATTGCGCATGCGCATGATGGCAACTCGAGTGGGACGAATCTACGTGGTGGACCTGGCTTCACGATTGCGATTCATACTGCGGCGATATTTTGTCCAACTATACGGCGATCCTGCGAGTATCCCTCCCGGCAGTTTTTTGGGCTACCAGGCGGGACTCGAACCGGCGGGCAGCTTCGAGCATTTGTGGAACATCACCCGCTCCTGGGTGGCGGACCTCGAGCGCGTCGAAACCGTTCTGCCGCTGGTGGAATCGGTTCCGGCGCTGCTGCTATGGGGCGAGTGGGACAGGGCAGTCCATCGCAACTCTGCCAGCGAGTTGCATCGCCGCTGGAAGAACAGCGTGGTCGTGATCATGAAACGCATCGGGCACATGCCGTATGAAGAAGTGCCGGAAGAGTTCAACCGTATCGTACTGGACTTCCTGCTGCGCGACACTCCGGCCACGCCGCTGCAGGCCGAAGCCCATCCAGCGATGGCGCAGGCGGCAGCTGAGCTCGGCCCCGCGTGAGCCTATTGCCAGACCTCTTCGAGGTACTGCGAAACTACTTCACCAACCACGGTTACTGGACCCTCGCAATTACGTTGTTGCTGGAAAACGCCGGCATCCCGTTGCCGGGCGAAACCATGCTGTTGTTCGCCAGTTTTCTCGCCTTTCAGCACCATGAGTTGAATCTCGGGTTGATCATCCTCGTCGGTACATTGGCTTGCACGCTGGGCGACAATCTCGGTTACTGGATCGGCTTTCACGGCGGACGCCCGCTGCTCCATCGATATCAGAAAGTATTCCGCGTTTCGGACCACAAAATCGAGCGTGGTGAAAAGCTGTTCGAGAGATTTGGGCCGATCACGGTTTTCTTGGCGCGTTTCGTCTTTGGGATGCGCGTCATTGCCGGGCCGGTGGCGGGAGTGTTGCGCATGTCATGGCGGCGCTTCGTCCTGTTCAACTTTTTGGGCGCAGCCGTCTGGGTCAGCGTCATCTCGTGCGTAGGCTACTTCTTCGGACAGCACTGGCACAGGCTGCTGGAAGTTGTAAGCCGGGTGAACGCGGCGGTCTTCATCGTGGCAGCATTGATCGTCGCGTATCTGTGGTGGCGATACCGGAAGTCATCTGACTGATGAGCAGTTGCAGAATTGCGAAACCGACCCAGAGCAAGATTGGGAATTAACGTAGCGGATGAAGGAAAAGCATGTCGCCGGCTGAGCCGGCTCATGCAAAGGGTACTATGCGTTAAACGCCGTGCTGAAGAGGCTGTTACGAAACGCTGCCGTGCCAACGGCACTCTAATGAGTTCTCCCACTCTACCCCAGCACTCCGCCTACGGCTGCGTGCTGGGCTAGACTGTTTCGCGCCTCCGGCGCTCGCTTTCGTAGCGTTTGTTACACACCACAAAACGAAGCGCGAGTTTCGTAACAGGCTCTGAAGCGCGGCACTACCTGTATGCCTGGCGCGACTACGCCGATTCCAAAAGCAATCTAGTCCGCTGCCGGATTGTTCGACTCCAGCGCCACTTCAGGCTCATGCACTGACCACCAGGCTGCGAGTGCGGCTCCGAGATACATTGCGGCAACGATCCAGAAACCGAACTTCAGGCCATCGCGGTGCGCGGCTTCACCTGCCAACAGCGCGGTACAGATTTGCAGGGCGCTGGCGAGAAAGAAGAATGTATTCTGCACCCGTCCCATGAAGTATTTCGGCACCATCTCCATCATTTCGGAGGAAATGGCGATGCCGCCGACGCCGCGGCCCGATCCCATCACGAAGTAGATGGGGACGGCGACGGCAATCCAGCGAATTTCAGGCAACAGAAAAAGCGAGATCGCGATGACGCACATGGTCGCGGTGACCGAGATATTCGCTCCATGGCGGCGAATTAGCCACGACGCGTACAACATGCTGGTAAAGGCCCCGGAGGCCCATCCCGCGTTGATCCAACCGTAGCCGACTGCACCGCTATGCAAGATGCGCTCGCTCAGCGGAGCCGAGATGACACCCTGCGTCATCATGGCGGCGATGAACAGCGCCCAAGCCAGTCCCAGCAGCAGGACGCGGCGATTCAAGCGCACGTAGCGTAGGCCTTCGCTTAATTCATGGAAATAGCGAGCCACTGCGGTGACCGGAGCGGCAACGGACTGTGGCGCGAGATGAGAGACGGTCACACGTCCCTTGCGCACGTGGTAAACGCATGCAATGGAGACAGCGTAGGTAGCACAGTCCAGCAGCAGTATCCCGCCGAGTCCGATTCTGTTGTACACGAAGCCGACCATCGCTCCCGCGAGCACCCAGCCGCCCTGAACCGCGGCCAGCATCAGAGAGTTGGAGTCAAGCATTTTGTCCTCGGGCGTCAGTTCCTGCACCAGAGCGTTAATGGTGGGCCAGAACATCCAGAACCCGATGGAGACGAGGATCGTCATCCCATAGACGTGCCACACGCGCACGTGGTGCGTCAGCGCCAGCACCGCGACCAGCAGGATCACCAGTCCGCGGCAGACGTCGAGCCATATCATGAGGTGACGGCGGTCTTCGCGGTCGATCAGCACTCCGGTGAAGGGCAGCAAGAGCAGCGACGGTAGAGTTTGCAGCGCGACCAGCCAGCCCAGAGAGACTTCGGAGTGCGTGGTCTGCAGGATGTACCAGATCACCGCCGCAGCGTTCACGCCGCTGCCGATCATGGAGATGAGGTTGGCCGTCACCAGAAGCCTCATCCCGCGGTGCTGCAACATCTCGCGCATGTCTCACTTTAACCCGGTTCCAAGCCGCAACCACGGTCACATATACTGAGTGTGCAAACATTGCCGCTGAACGCGAGAATTCGACGCTGAATAGCGGCCACGAAAGGCCACGATTGGGACTGAAGCGTCTGTTCAGAAAGAAAGAAAAGCAGGAACACCGCATCATGCGCGAGGCCCAGGAGCGCGCCGGCAACCTGGTTCCCGAGTACCACCGCGCGACGCCGGAGTGCCCACACCCGGAGCGCTGGAGCATGTACGAC
>DATBZX010000314.1:0-2089 GCA_036512955.1 Terriglobales bacterium | reverse complement strand
ACCGTTCAGTTCACCGTTGTCAAGGGACCGAAGGGCTGGCAGGCCGAGAACGTACAGCCTGTATAACAACTCGAGCGAAAGTTCGAGAGGCGGTCCGCTTAGGCGGATCGCCTTTCTCGTTGCAGGATACGAATACCTAGTGCTCGAGAGATCGTACCCAAGAGGGTTCCTTGGAAACATCCTCATACAACTCATCAAATTCGGCCACCAGCCGACAGTCTGATGTCCTGTGAAGTTCGAAGTGCAGCCCGGCACCATGCATCGGACCCGCTAGAGTCACAACCTTCTCGCTTCCCTTCGCCAAGTTCCAGTCCTCCAAAACTGCTTGTTGTGTGCCAATACGGCAGGCAACCTTCCCATCGCGCCACAGGATGAGCAGCCCTGCTATCTTCTCCAATTCCCGGTTGGGTGCCGGGCTTTGATACTGCACGAGCCAGCCGGCAATTCTGCCGTCCTGGCTGATTCTCAATTGCGCAACGCCGGTCTGCCCTTGCTCCTTCGGTACCTCATACTGCCTGCCGTTCGCGGTGATATGAACGACTCCAGAATCGTCCACTTCGGCGCTCTTGATCGGTGTTGACGCGAAGCCATCGGCAGACATGATTGTCCAGCAAAGAACCCCAATCGTCACCGCCATCCTGATTGACACACTAAACTCCCGCCGCCGCCACTCCGGTGTAATACCTCTGCGTGCGCGGCAACTTCGACGCGTATCCCAGCAGGAGGAAAAACACTGTGGACACAAGGCACACCGCGAGTCTTGTCCGCGCCAGCGGCAACGGAGCCAGATCCAGGTACTTTCCCATCCGCCACGCTGCCCAGTTGATCACCTGCGTCGGGACCACCGTCCAGATCGCAATATAGAACCACGCCCGCTCCGCCCCTTCGCCGAAGGTGTCACGCTTGGCGCGCGGCGTAAGGTTAAGCGCCGTCCCTAACACGACGGCTACCGCCAGCGGATAGTAGCCGTACGTGTACATGTCTTTCAGCTTCCAAACGCCGGTGATCGATGCCATCACCAGGCCAGCCACGTTCAGCGCGAACGGAACCAATATGTCGATCCACGCCGCCGTGTAGCACACCACGCGATACGGCAAGTTCGGCTGATGCACCCCGTAGTAGTGAATGTACGGCCGCTCTTCGCAGCCCGGCATGCGCCCCAGCCATCCCCTCCACGCCACAACAACCATCACCATCGCCAGCCAGATCCAATGCCGGCGATCAGGCCCATGCGTGTAGAGGTTATACGTGAGTGGGTATCCGGGAAGCACCCAGAATACCCAGATCCAGATGGGAGTATGCAGAACGCGGTAGTACCCCTTGTTGCGTTCCCGGAAGACAGCCTGTTTCATAACTGAGTGTTCATCGTAGCGGCAACCGCACGCGCAGCGCAAACCAACTCTAAGGCGTCATCCCGACCGGAGCCGCGGCTTTGGCACTCGGTCTTCATTCGTCATCCCGACCGGAGCCGCCGCTTCGGCGGCGGAGTGGAGGGACCCGCTTTCCTCTCGACCGATCGCAGATCCGGGGATCGCCATTGACGAGTCGCGTAGCGGCGACTGAGGTGTTAGCCCGGGGCGCAAGCCCCGGGTACCCTTACCTCAGAATGACTTCAAGTCGCGTAGCGGCCCACCACTCTTCAAAACAACTGCTGTGCGTTGTACACCAGTTGCCCATCTACCAATTGCGCTTCCGCCATCAGCTTATGCCGACGCACGGGACGCTTCTCATCGTCGATGTGCAACACGGTGTGCCCGTGCGCCGTCAAGTAGTCGCTCACCAGCATGCGATGGCATTGAAAGTACACCCGCTCCGCGCACATGATCGCTGTCTTCCCACGCTCGGCCATTTCCAGCAATCGAGCAACCCCGTCTGCGAACTCCGGAGTCATCATGTAATCGGCGTAATTTCGGAACGACTCGTTGCGCAGCCCCGTATTCGGAGAGTCATCGCGCATCTTCTTGCGACGCCCGCCAAGCTCCTTCATCCAGACATAGGCTATCCCACAGCGTGGGAGTTCTTGCTCGAGCGATTCGCGATTGAAATGCGGCAGCCGCCGCGACATTGGATAGGACCGGATATCCACCAG
>DATBZX010000313.1:0-2916 GCA_036512955.1 Terriglobales bacterium | reverse complement strand
GCTCGCGATGGACATGGCCGCGATCACACCTCTGCACCTCAGCAGGGAGTGGGTGCGCTTGCTGAAGTGCGGCGGCCACACGCGCAAGAGCAAGGAGCCGCGCGCGATGGCGCCGAAGACGGTCAGGAACATCGCTGGCCTGGTGTCTTCTGCATACCTGCGCGCGATCAAGTGGGGGCTGGTCACCACCAACCCCGTTACCCGAAGCGACATCCCCAAGGTGAAGAAACGCGCCGGGCTGGCGCTGCTGCCATCCGAGCAGGACCAGATGGTGACGTGCGCGGTAGGACCGTGGTGCCTCGGGACGTTTCTGGAGATGGCGTCCGCCACCGGATGCCGCCGCGGCGAGGTGCTGGCGCTGCGGTGGTGCGACATCAGGAACGATGCAGCCTTCGTGGATCGGTCGCTCTGCCAGACCAAGGAAGGGATTTCCTTCAAAAGCACCAAGACGGAGAAGCCCCGCAGGATCGAGTTGCCGCAGATGATCATGCCGGTGCTGGCGCGCCACCGTGAACGCCAGAACGAGTTCCGGCGCCAGTTCGGTGCGGACTACCGGAGCGATCTGGACCTGATCATCGCCAACCCGGATGGGACACCACTGAAGCCGGATTCAGTGTCGGGAACGGTCTCCCGGCTTTGCCGGACGTTGAAGCTTCCCAAGGGTGCATCGCTCCATACCGTGCGCCACAGCCACGCGTCCCTCCTGCTGGAAAGAGGCGTGGACATTGCGACCGTCAGCGAACGCCTCGGCCACTCGTCGGTGGCCACCACCGCCGCCATCTACGCCCACGCGATCCGCGGCAAGGACCGCGCCGCGGCCCAGGTTTGGGACGACGTCATGCAGCAGTCGCGCGCCGAGAAACCCACGGGCGTAAACTGAGGATCTAGACGAGCGACAATTCGAGGGCAAGTTCCGGTGGTGTCCCTGCGGCCCGCTGCTGGCTGAGTGATTGGTTAAGCAGGCTTTAGAATGTGTGGTTTATGAGCCCATTATTACAGACTTCGAGAAAATCGAGAGCGCATTTGGCAGGCCCAATCTTCCACCAGGGGAGCACCGGTTTGTGATATTTGATATCCTTTCATGCTGACGCTTGCTGAAAGGTGCCCGTGACAAAGCTACAGAAGGCCCTCTATACCCATTGGATCTCTCGACTGGGAAGGGCAAAGGTAAATGAGCTTGCAGATGGCATGGACGTAGGGAAGTCTGTATTCGAAAAATCACGAGAAATTGTGAACTCCACGAGCGAGGCAAACCTCAAGTCACTTGTGCTAGAAGGGTTCACGGGATTCTTTGGGAATGCCCGGTAGATCGTAGAAAGTAGCGACTCCCCGCTCGAAGCCTTTTGATAGGCTGAGAGCAATTTTCTTTTGCCGAGAAAAGGAGAGTCGCTATGAAGAAACCATATCAGATTGAAGCGCAGCGAGCAGTGAAGCAGCTCGCGGCAATGGCCGCGGATGAAAACCCGGCGGTGCAGTTGGTCCTACCGATGGCCGAGATGGTGGGCTGGTTGCGTAAGGGCGTGGGTGAGTTGATTCGTCAAGCCGGCTTGCAGTTGATGGATCTATTAATGCAGGAAGAAGTCCGGGCACTGGCCGGCGAGCGCAGCCATCGGCAAGCGGAAAGAACGGCCAGCCGGTGGGGCAGCGAGCAGGGCTACTGCGTGGTGATGGGCCAGAAGGTTCCGGTCCGGCGGCCGCGTGTGCGGACCACCGAGGACAAGGAAGTGCGGTTGGGCAGCTACGAGATGTTCCACCGCGGCGAACCGCTGACCGAAACCGTATGGGAGAAGTTGATGCTCGGCCTGAGCACGAGGAAATACGGCCAAGCGGTGCGCGAGTTTACCGAGGCCTACGGGCTGGAGAAGAGCGCAGTCAGCGAACATTTCATCGAAGCGAGCCGGGCGAAGCTGAAGGACATGATGGAGCGCCGGTTGGACAAGATGCGGCTGTGCGCGTTGCTGATCGATGCCACGCCATTCGAAGGGCAGCAGATGGTGGCGGCGTTGGGCATCGGTGAAGACGGGCGAAAAACGATATTAGGCATACGGCAAGGAGCGACGGAGAACGCGACGGTGGTCGGCGAGTTATTAGGCGACCTGGTAGAACGTGGGCTCGATTTCGTCACGCCGAGGCTCTACGTTTTGGATGGCGGCAAGGCGCTGACCACTGCGGTGAAAAAGTACGCCGGAGACTCGGCGGCGATCCAGCGCTGTCAGGTCCACAAGCGGCGGAACGTGCTGGATCATCTGACCGATGAACAGAAACCCGGAGTGGCAAAGAGGCTGAACGCGGCCTATGCCCTGGAAGATTACACCGATGCCAAGCAAGCGCTGAACACGCTGCATCGCGAACTGATGGATCTCAATCCGAGTGCGGCGCGGAGTTTGGGAGAGGGGATGGAGGAGACGCTGACCGTGCATCGCCTTCACGTGCCGATGAAATTGCGGAAGACCATGGCCAGCACCAATGTGATCGAGTCGGCGTTCTCGATTGTGGAGCAGGTTTGCCGGAACGTGAAACGCTGGCACGGCAGCGACCAGCGGGAGCGCTGGGTGGGTTCGGGGCTCTTGGTCGCGGAGAAGCAGTTTCGTCGCGTCCAGGGACATAAGCAAATCCCGGCGCTCATCCAAGAATTGGAAGCTTTGGCGCCGTCTAAGTCGCGAGTTGTAAAACAGAGAAAGGCGTCGTAGAGTGAATCACAAGGGAGCCGCTACTTTCAACGGAGTTCCGGGCGTTCCCAAACTACAAGCACTATAGGGTGAATTTGCTCAGACTGTCAAAAGGTCTTTTGGGGGTATCGGGTACCCTCCATAAAGTTACGTAACGCATAGTAGATAAAGGGCAAATCGGTGTGTGTATCAGCACAAAAGGTATATTTCTCCTTTATTTATAGTCGGAAATGTCAACAACACTAGG
>DATBZX010000312.1:0-7493 GCA_036512955.1 Terriglobales bacterium | reverse complement strand
TTGAAGCAATCCACCAGTTCCGTCCGCGAGCTGTAGTTCAGCGCCAGCGTTAGCACCATGCCGGTGTTCTTCTCGGTTGACTCGCGCGCCCACGCCATGCGTTCCTGCACTTCCTGTGGCAATTCCTGCTGACGCCCGATGTATTGCAGTCGGATGTTGTTCTCCATCATCGTTGGGAGTTCCATCATCAGGTAACGCCGCAGCAGGTTCATCAGAAAGCTGACTTCGGTTTTGGGACGCTTCCAGTTCTCCGTGGAAAACGAATAGAGGGTGAGTGCGGGTAGCCCTATGCGCGCGGCCGTCTCAATGGTCGAACGCACGGCCGCCACGCCCGAGCGGTGTCCCGCAATGCGCGGCAGATGGCGGCGTTTGGCCCATCGGCCATTGCCGTCCATGATGATAGCGATGTGGTGGGGTAACCGCTCCAGATCGAGGCGGGAGTAGGTCTCTGCCTCTTTGCGGTTCAGCCCCGCCGGCACTTGTGTGCGCAAGGCTTAACCTCTCCTAAACTATTGAAAGTAGCATACGTAGCAGGTGGTTGCAACGAATTGGGACCACTGCTGTTGTCCCGGCTTACATGACTCAATCACGGGGACGGCTGTCGGCACTCTCGGCGGAAGGTCTCGACTCGACAGGACTCTTCTCGTTTGTCCAACCGTACGCTAAGCTGATCGTATGGCCGAACCCGGACACATCATGAACTATCCCCTCATTTTCTTCTTCTTTTCGGTGGTCGTATTGTGGTTGGCGGCGCAGATCGGCGCCGCAATGCGCCGGCGGTATCCGATGAAGGAAGAGCTTCGGGAAGATTTTGGCTTGGTCGAGACTGCAACGCTGACCCTGCTTGGCCTCATCATCGGGTTCAGTTTCTCCATGGCCACCACACGCTATGACCAGCGGAAGAATTACGAGGAAGCCGAGGCCAATGCCATTGGCACGGAATACGTTCGACTGGGACTGCTTCCGGCCGGTGATGCGGCGGCGGTGCGGGCCCAGATCCGCAAATATACGGACTTGCGGATTGCGTTTTACCGTACCCGCCAGGAGGAAGAGCTGATGCAGGTCGACGCCGATACCGCTAAATTGCAGTCGGAGATGTGGTCCGCGATCCAAGCCCCGGCGCTGGCAAACCCCACGCCCGTGATGGCGCTGGCCGTTTCAGGCATGAACGATGTGTTGAACTCACAGGGCTACACCCAGGCGGCTTGGTGGAACCGCATTCCATCGTCGGCATGGGCATTGATGATAGCCATCGCCATCTGCTGTAATATGCTGGTTGGCTACGGCGCGCGCAGTGCAAAAGGCGTCATGCTCGTCATTTTGCCATTGATTGTCTCCATATCATTTCTCCTGATCGCCGACATAGACAGCCCACGCAGGGGCTTCATCCATGTCGTTCCCCAGAACCTGGTCAGCCTGTTGCAGTCGTTGCCCACCCAGTGATCGGGACGTACTGTTGATACACTCGTTACAGTCTTCAGCCGAGGAGCGTTCGTTTTGCAAAATAACCAGGGCGCCGGGATGCGGCGCCTTTTTTTGACATTTGCCGTCTGTTGCTTCTTATGCGCCGGAAGCGTGGCGCAACAATCTTCGTCCAGCAATCTGCCCGACGCCCCTTCCGCCACCGCGCAAACAAAATCCGCGACGCCGGCAGAAAGCACTGACCAGAGCGGCGGAGGCCTGTTCTCGGTACTGTCGAAAAGTTCGTGGGTGTTTCCCACCCTGGCCACCAACACCGGCCCGCTTAGCCCGGGGCAGAAGTTCGAACTGGCGTGCCGTAACAGTGTCTCACTGGCCACCATCGGCGGAGCGTTGATCGGCTCGGCCTTCAGCCAGGCCATCAACACTCCCGAAGGCTACGGCCAGGGTGCCGAAGGCTATGGCAAGCGGGTTGGGGCCGACATGGCCCGCAGCGCTTCGGGCAACCTGATTGGGAATTTCGCGATCGCGTCGGTGATGCACGAAGACCCACGCTTCTACGTGAAGAAGAACCTGTCGTTCAAGCAGGCAGTGAAATATTCCGCGATCCGCGTGTTTGCCACGCGCAGCGACTCCGGTAAGCCCGTAGCCAACTACGCGGGATTGGTCGGCCCACTGGCGGCCGAAGCCCTGGCCACCACGTACTATCCGGAAGGGAACAACGGAGTCGGCGACATGTTTACTCGCTATGCCTCCGATATCGGCTGGCAGTTCGGCGGAAACCTGTTGCGCCAATACTGGCCGAACATCAATCGCAAAATCCATCTGCTTCCCGCACCGGAACCAACTCCGAAAAAGTCGCAATAACGGACCAAAGATCACCGCGAAGTTCCCCCAGCAGGGACAGTCGCTGCAGTAAACATCAGAAACTCCGATTTCTCGCCTCAAAAAGTGCCGAATCACGAGGCCATGACTCTATCGTCTATAATCCTCCCGGCCCTTCACCGAGAACATCCAGTGCGGACTGCCAGCGTTATCCCTCTTCAAGGAGCATCGTCCTGAAACTCTTCTTCCGAACCGCACTTTGCCTGCTTTTCTTGCTTGCCGTCGGCGCAACTCAAGAGACTCCGGTTCCCGTGGTGCAGGAGCCGTACCACCATGTGCAATTCAAGAACGACGACATCGTGGTCATCCATGCCGTCCTAGCGCCTGGCGAGCGTACGGCGTACCACATTCACTCTTGCGATCGGACGGGCGTCGAACTGTCGAACAACACCACGACGGGGCAGCGACTTGGAGAAGCAGAGGGTCCACCCACTACGTCCGCTCCCGGCGATGTATTCTCAGACACATGCACCGATAAGCCGCTCACCCACCGCGTACACAATGTCGGGAGCACCACCATGGACGTCATCGACCTGGAGTTGCTCCACCGTCCAGAACACCCCTCCACATCAGCCGCAGCTCCAATTGCCGCCGAAAATCCGAGCGTCCGCGTTTACCGATGGGTCATTACGCCCGGAACAGCGACTGCAATGCACACCCATACGCGTCCGTACCTCATCGTGGCTGTCTCGCCCATGCAACTGAAGATGACGGCACCCGATGGCAAATCGCGAACCGAGCAAGTCAAAGCGGGCGACTTTCACTGGGTGAATGTCGGGGTTACCCATAGCTTGGCCAACGAGGGCTCTACCGAAGGTCAAATTGTCGAGTTTGAGTTAAAGTAGCCCCGCCAATCTATGAGCAACGCGCAAAGAAAACGCCAAGGCACGAGGCCTCGGCGCTTTCCGGTCGGCTTTGGTTCACGCGGTCTTCCCGGACTTCACATCGCCGCTGGAGTACGGACGTTGCGCCGGGGCTTCGCCGCGCAGTAGGGGCCCAGAACTTTTGCGCTGCCGGTCACCGCTGAGCAGCAGCGCAATCATGCATACAAACTAAGCGATACGCCGCGGATGCGACACGAGGTCGCGAATCTGCGCCAGCACGCTGGTGCGCTGCATGTCATCGAGTTGCTTGGTGAACACCGCCATCTCCGCGATGAACGGGTCTGCCATTAACTCGTCAATCTCGTGTTGCCGAGACGGAGCGCACGCGCGCAACAACTCGGGTACCGAAACCGTCAAGGCTTCCGCCAGCCGCGCCAGCGACGACAGAGTCGGCGTGGCTTTCTCGTTCTCGATCTTTGAGACGTAGGTGCGCGGCACGCCCATGCGCAACGCCAGTTGGCGCTGGCTCAGTCCATGGCCCAGTCGCAAGCTGCGGATGGCCTGCGCCACCTGCACCTCCGAGCGGTTTGCACCTGCCGGTTCCATCACCGGCAACGGCTGTGCGAGGATTGGCTCAGGTTCGTCCTCATCCAGGGACGTGCGGCATTTACGGCAAAGGTTATTGCTGGTTCTGAACTGGACGAGATGACAGTGGTCGCATCTCACCACTTCCCGGTCTTCTACGGGTGCGAGAGTCGTTGCCATTCAGTTTTTGGGAGTGCCAGAGCAGGGCACGGATTCCCCACGGATCAATTCAACAACCCCTTGATCCATTGGAACTAACCGTACTTTGCGGCATACGTTTGATAGAGTCAAGAGGGCAGATCGGCGAAACCCGAAATATCTGTGCAAATTCTATGGCCTCCGCCCACACTGGCGGACAATACCCCGATAAATACCGGAGAAAACCGCAATGACGCGCGACGATGCGTGGTGTTTACTAACTGAGTTCACCCTATCAGAAAGTCTTCGCAAACACGCACTTTCTGTGGAAGCCTGCCTCCGCGCCTACGCCCGAAAATTCGGCGAGGACGAAGAACTCTGGGGCCTCGTGGGCCTCATTCACGACTTCGATTACGAAAAATATCCCACCGCCGAGGAGCATCCGGCCAAGGGCAGCAAGATCCTGAAGGAGCGGGGCGTGTCGGAAGAAATACGCCGCGCGATTTTGTCGCACGCCAGTTATAGCGGAGTTCCGCGGGAGAGCTTGCTCGAGAAGACGCTCTTCGCCTGCGACGAACTCGCGGGATTCATCACCGCCACCGCCCTGATCAAGCCCAACAAGTCGCTGGCGGAAGTCGATGCCAAGTCGGTGCGAAAGCGGATGAAGGACAAAGCCTTCGCCCGCTCCGTCAGCCGCGAAGACATCATCAACGGTGCCGCCGAGATGGGTGTCGACCTCGACGAGCACATCGCGTTTTGCATCGAGGCGATGAAGAGCATCGCGACGGAACTGGGGTTAGCCGGAAAAGACTCAAGGATCGCAATCGCAATGAAAACCAAATCTCTATTGCTGCTTCTTGCCTCGGCCGTACTCCTCTCCACCGTGTCTTGCAACAAGCAACAGGCTCCGGTGCGCGGGGCGGTTTCTCACAAAGACACTTATCAGCAGGCCTACGTTTACGGCTTCCCGATGATCGCGGCGTACAAGGCCATGTACCAGTTCAACGTCGATAAGACCAACTCCCAGTACAAAGGACCGTTCAACAAGATCATTAGCGACGCTCAGGTGTTCACCCCGAAGGACACCGCTATCGTAACCCCCAACAGCGATACACCATACTCCATGCTCGAAGTTGATCTTCGTGCCGAACCGATAGTCTTTTGCGTGCCCAAGGTCGACAAGAACCGCTACTACTCCGTGCAACTGACGGACATGTACTCGTTCAATTACGGATACGTCGGCAGCCGCGCCACAGGCAACGATCCTGGCTGCTACATGATCGCTGGGCCCGGCTGGAAGGGTGAGGCTCCAGCCGGCCTTAAGAAGGTATTTCATTCCGAGACACAGTTCGGCCTGGTGATCTACCGCACCCAGCTCTTCAATTCAGCCGACATTAATAACGTGAAGAAGATCCAGGCGGGATACACTGCTCAACCGCTGTCGGCGTTCCTGCACCAGCCTGCGCCTCCCGCGCCGCCCATGCCTGACTTCCCGGCGTTTACTGAGGACGCCTTCAAGACCGATTTCCCAAAATACTTGAACTTCCTTCTCCAGTACTGTCCAGAAGTGCCGGAGGAGACGGCGCTACGGGCGAAGTTTGCTGAGGTGGAGATCGAGGCGGGCAAGCCCTTCGACCCGGCAAAACTCTCCGACGCGCAAAAGGCGGAATTGGGTGTCGGCGTGAAAGAGGGCTATGACGCGATCGGAAAAGAACGTGACACCATGGGGAAGACGATCAATGGCTGGGCCGTCGGATCAGCGTTCGGGGATCGTGCCTTCTATCACGGCGACTACTTCCTGCGCGCGGCTGCGGCACTCGCGGGAATCTTCGGCAACGACGCCGTCGAGGCGATGTACCCCATGGCCAAGAACGATGGCGCCGGCAACCCTCTCGATGGGAGCAAGCACAACTACACGCTCACCTTCGCCACGGGCCAGTATCCTCCGGTCAACGCCTTCTGGTCAGTCACGATGTATGACGGCAAGACGCAATTGCTGATCGAGAACCCGATCAACCGTTACCTCATCAACTCGCCGATGCTGCCGACTCTGAAGAAGAATAAAGACGGATCGCTGACCCTCTACATCCAGACGGACCCGCCATCCGCCGACAAGAAATCCAACTGGCTGCCCGCTCCCGACGGACCCATCTACATGGTGATGCGGCTCTACTGGCCGAAGACTGAGCCACCCTCGATCCTTCTGCCGGGATCAGGCACCTGGCAGCCCCCGGCAATACAGGTCGCGCAGTAAGCGCCACTTAACGCCGAAAGGCCGAAGCAGCGAGCTTCGGCCTTTCCTGATCGTGCTTCCTTTTAGGCAGTCCTCCTGAGCGAAGTGAGGCGTCTGCTGAACGCAGTCGAAGGACCCCTATACTCGGCGAAATCTGCACACGTTCGTTTCACCCCCGCAGCAGCTTCCTCACGTGCTCCACCACGTCGCCGACGGCGACATCCACCCGCGTACTCCCCGCGCGCGTGACGACTTCCACCACTCCCTCGCCGAGTTTCTTTCCGACGTTGATGCGGTAGGGAACTCCGACCAGGTCCGCGTCCTTGAACTTCACTCCCGGACGCTCGTCGCGATCATCCAGCAGCACGTCGATTCCCGCGGCCTCTAACGCCGCCGCGATTTCTTCAGCGCCAGTGTTGATCTTCTCGTCCGCCGTGTTTGTCGGCGTCACCACCACTTCAAACGGAGCGATATTCGTCGGCATCCAGAAGCCGTTGTCATCGTTGTTCTGCTCGATGCACGCCGTCAGGATGCGTTCCAGCCCAATGCCGTAGCTGCCCATGATCGGCGTGATTTCCTTGCCGTGCTCATCGAGCACCCGCGCGCCCATCGACTCCGAATACTTGTAGCCCAGCTTGAAGATGTGCCCGATCTCCACCGCCTTGCCGATCTTCAGCGGATGGCCGCAGTTCGGGCAGCCCTCGCCCTCTACCGCATTGCGGACGTCGGCCACCACGGTAGCTTGGAAATCCCGTCCCGGCGTGACATTGCGTAAGTGATAGTCCAGCTTGTTGGCGCCGCAAATCATGTCGTGCCGCCCTTCGAGTCCGCTATCCATCACCGCGGTGAAGCCGTCTGCCAGCGCTTCTTTAGCGAACTGCGGACCGACCGGGCCGATAAAACCACCCGGGCCCGCAAAGAATTGCTGCACCTCTTCTGCGACCATCGGCCGAAGATCCGCCGCCGCAAGGTCTTTGCCGCTCTGCTTGCGTAACTCGCCGTTCAAGACAGCCAGCAGCTTGGTTTCGCTCACCGTGTGGTCGCCGCGCAGGAATACCGTTACGGCCTTCAGTTCGTCCACCGGCTGGCCGGCCTCTCGTGCTCCTCGAACCGTTGCCATGTACGCGACGGCCTTGATGTCCTGCGTCGGCAGCACCTTCAGAAACTCCGATACGTCGGCAATCGCTCCCTTGCCCGGAGTGTGCACCAGTTCCGGCTTGCCATCACCTGTCGGAGCAAGCTCCACCACCGGATCGAGCCGCGACGTCGCCTTCTCAAGGTTGGCGGCATACCCGCAACTGGAGCAGCTCGCCACCAGGTCTTCGCCCGCATCGGTGTACACCATGAACTCCTGCGAGCCCGATCCGCCCATTGCACCCGAGTCAGCATGGACCACCACAAACTTCAAT
>DATBZX010000311.1:0-2270 GCA_036512955.1 Terriglobales bacterium | reverse complement strand
GCCCTCCCAGCCAAGGGTCAACTCCATCTGTAGGCTGGCGGGTGGCGTTTCCGGCGGACTGAAGGTGCCTTGGGAGAGAATTCTTCGGATTCCATCGGCCAGCGCATAGAACCGGAACGGCGGAATGCCAAAGAAGCGCTGTGAGATAATCATCAACTTTTCGCAAAGGATGCGCAGCTTCATCTGCTGCCCGAGAAACGTGGCGGCGAAGTAAGCCACGGCGGTCACGAGTATGACTAAGTTCTTCAATCGCTGGTAGTTCATCACGCGGATATCTTCCAGGTTGTAGCTCTGTTTGATGAAACGGAAAGTTTCCTCAATTTTCCAGCGCGTCAGCTAGATTTGCACGATCCACCAAAGGGATTGTGAGTCCTTGGCTCCAATCGGCACGTTGGTCAGCAACATCAGTGGCGCCTCGCCGAAGCCATCTATCACCACCAGCCAGAGTTGCTCGGCTCGGCCCGGCAGGCGAATCGGCTCGGCGCCGTAGCGCAGATCGTAGACCTTCTCTTTCCCATCCTGGATTTTGATGATGCGCGCCTGATGACGGAGCCGGCACCGCCCAGCCACCTCGGCCACGCTGCCTTGCAGCTTGCGCCGGTCGATCACCGTGCGCTTGCCGGTAGAGCGGATGACGAAGCGCTCACCGCGGTCCAGCAGGGGTTCCAGCAACTTCTTGCGGTCGCCGCCACGATCGATGGTCCAGATCCCTCGCCCCTGGGTGTGCTTGCGGATCAGGTCGATGGCGGCCAGCACTTCCGCGTTTTCGCTGGTGAAGTCTTTCGCCTCGGCCGAGTACAGTTTCTGATAGAGAGGAACGATCTCGCTGCCGTTGACCTCGGCCCCGGTCACGTCGCAGAGCCAGTAGCCCTTGTGCAGTTCGCCCGTGCTGCCGTCCCGCACCGTAGCCAGGTTCTCCATTTTCTGGGCATACTCCTTGCGGATATCGCTCAGGTCCAGCGCCAGCACCGTGTTGGGCTGAATGCGCGAGCTACCCATTCTTACTAACTGCGGAGTCAGCTCCTTCTCTAATTCCGCGCTCTTCAAATTACGCGAGAGGCGCTTCTCGGTTCGGATCAGAGCAATCTCTTCCTGCAGCGAACGCGAGATGTTACTCAGCTTCACATCCTGACTCGCCTGGATGCCGAACAGCATCTCCGATACGAACCCAGCAAGCGGCTTTGTCAGGCGCTCACAGAGCTCCGAGGAGAACTTCGTCAACTGCGCTTTGAGTCTGGATCGAATTCTGCTATCGTGCACCGGGGGACGCCTCCGTGGTGGTTTGGATTTCTCGTAAAAACCCTTCTACCACGGATTTCGTCCCCTCCCACTTCTCAATCCCGGCAAGCCACTGATCTTTCGAGGGTTAGGCTATCGGTTTTTCAGATTCTGGGGAAACTCCTGGAAATTGACACTTGCCTTCCGTCTCAAGTAGGAGTACTCTATCCGTAACTATGGCATTAGGACCGCTCGGTCTGGAGCGGTAAGGAGGGTCTACCCGATGAAGTTCGTACTTGTGTTTTCTCTGTGCGGGTTGTTGGTGGGTACCGCAGGGCACGTCGCCGCAGCCACCATCCAATCCGATTACCTCTCGATCCTAGATCGAACCACAACCCCGCCAACGCCGATACCTATAATCTTCATCGCGGAGCCGGCCGCAGAGGGCGTCGAAGCGCCCATCAGTTACACATCCACCGGAAATATTTTAATCGGAGGAGGAGGAATCACCGCCAAGTCCGTGTACCTGACCGATCCGGACGGTTCCGTCAGCGACGTGGTTCAAGAAACCAACATACCGAACGGGATCTTCACCGTCTTTACGATAACCATGTATTCTGATGTCAGCACGGGTATTACGGGCGGTACGCCGCCGGGCGGTGCACTTGTGGTCCCGGAAGCGAATTGCCAGGTAGTAGCCTGCGATCTCACCCGGCTGCTGTTCTCTGAGACGACGGTGGGCAACGAACCGTTGCAGGTCGCCGCCTGGAGCGACCTGGACATTGTTCCGCCGCCTCCTCCGCCGCCGAGTCCGATCCCGGAGCCCTCGACGCTGGCGTTGATCGTAGCGCCAGTGTGCGGCCTGATTGTGATCCGGCTTCGGGCACTAGCGCGCGGAAAATAGCGTTATACTCTCGAAAGCCAGCCGTAAAGAAGCGGGGAAAAGAGTAGCGCCAGGCCGGCGTTCCCAGCAGGCGGTCGTAATTGGCGTCGATGTAGCTGACGCTATCGCGGACGAGGCGCTCGTGCGCGTGCTCCCATTCGCCGCGCGA
>DATBZX010000310.1:0-7953 GCA_036512955.1 Terriglobales bacterium | reverse complement strand
GGTGTCTGTAGCGTAAAGGCACCTGTTGCTCAAATCTCTGCGGGAGGCGATCATGCCCGTTTACGATTACGTTTGCAAGGACTGCCAGAACTCATTTGAGCTAATTCTCACCCTCGGCGAACACGACAAAAGCGACATCCCTTGCCCAAAGTGCGGAAGCAAGAACGTTGAACAAGCTGCCGTCGCGTTTTTCGCCGTGACATCGAAGAAGAGTTAGCCTCAGGAAGCCGCCGCCGAGCCTGATTCGCATACGTGCGTGACGGCGGGTGCTTGCGGCAACATCGGACGACAGGTCACGTTTTCAGGCGATCCCTGACCGCCGCGACGATCTTCCTCCCTGACGGCAGCACACCGAGAACTGCCGCCGCGCCCCCGTCGATGATAGCACGGGTAAGCGCAACGGATCACGCCTCTAGAATGGGTACATGATTCAATCGGAGCTGGAGGCGATCTTCACCGCTGGACCGTTGGTGTAACATGGCAGGCCAGACGACCTTATGTGCAGCAACTTCGGATTCAACCATCATCCTGGAAGACCCCCTTGCGCAGTGGAATCGCACTGGTACTACACGCTAGTGCGATGGATTGCTTTGTTGCGCCTGAAGTTCGTTACCAAATCTTCTCAGATCACCACGCATAGCAACCACCCTAACCGTAGAACAGATTGACCGGTGGTACATACCATCGATTTCTTCACAATCCGCGCCGATCGAACACGGCGAGGGCTGGATCGCTGCATCGGCAACCTTTACGTGAAATGTGCAGTGGCCGGCACTAGCACTGTCAGCCGCCACTCAGTTTGCCCATTGCTGCCGGAGAGTATCCGCTACAGTCAACGCATGGAGTTTAAGATCCGCTCCCTGTCCAAACCAGACTCGGTTCAGGCGACGATCCGGCCCCGCTTCAATGGCTTGGCGGTAGTCCTCGTACCGCGTTACGGCGTGGTACGCGCCCCACAGAGAGTGGCTGTGAGCTAACTTTGGCGCATCACCAATCTAGAACAGGCCCGCCACGCAATCCCATCGTACCGGCCGCTTCTTTTCACTGCGCTGCTTGTCGGTCAAGGGATAAACCAGTTGCAGGTATGCGTCCAAGCGCGATGCATCCATCTTTACTCTGGCCAGACTTTGGAAAAGCTGCTCCGCCGCTTTAATCGTTTGCCACATCATACCCGTAAGTTTTTGGACATCCCGCAAGCGCTGTTGCATGTTTCGGGAGTGGCGAACACGATGGCCCTTTTCGCCGGATTCCAGGGCCAGAAGAAGTGTGTTTTGGCAAACGACGCGGATTGGAGTGAACTTTATTCCAACCGAGCCGCGACCGTCATGAGAGTTTGACAGCAAGAGATACTTTGAACAGCAGTCGTCGCCCGCCACCCTGATTTCCCCTGGAGCTTTTGCAAGGACCCACACCCGTTCTCCGTTACCCAGCGAACCGCCGTTTCAAATACAGCTTTCTTGTCACCAATGATGGGATCGAAGAAATCAAACGCCTCGGAGTTTTGAAGTGGACGGTATCGGGTGCTTACCACTCCGAGCGGCACTTCCTGCTCGGATGTATTTCGCGGCATCCGAGTCAGATGGCATCGGCGCGCCTTTGCCTTTGCATCCACGCCGACATTCGGAATCGGTGTCATCCGAACCTGCCAGTCAAGTCCGGCAGCATTAATCATCTCGGTCGCGGTTGCACGCGCCGGGACGCTGACCCCGAGACCGTGCCAAGGAGGATCACCGTAGTAGGCCATCGAATCTACGTTGGCAGGCATGAAACCTCCCCCTCATAGGTGAGTATTGCAAAAAAGAGCCGCTGTCTGGCATACCAGACACACCAGTTGAATCGTATGACGACCATGAAGGGGTGTCCAGCACCAATCACGCTCTCTTGGTTCAAATTGGGAAACGCATTCGTCTGCTCCGAAGGCAGAAGGGATGGACTCAGACCGACATGGCTGTTTGCTTGGATATGAACCGAGGACACATATCCGATATCGAGCAGGGCAAGCGTGAGGTTGGCATCATCACGTTGCAAGTTATCGCCAGGGGTCTTGGAACCACGATGTCAGAATTGCTGCGCAAGCTTTAGTTAGATGTGCGCGCGTCTAAATCCGCGAATCGACCCGGCCCAGCCCTGTAACTCCAGTTCGCAGACGAAGCGCAACTATATACCCACTCAACCGCTGGGCTGCTGAGCATCTTTCCAACACACAGGACGGACGACTTGCTTCACATGCATCCGTTCCCGCTTTCAGCGCAATTTCAAATGGTTCACGCCTGTTTGCAGGGGTTGCTCCTGTCCGTGCCATGCGAAGGTGGCGGAAACGTTTTCAGGCACGGTTATTGTGGCGTCGAGCCCGGCAGCGGTCCGGCGGTAGTCCATGGCGATGATGCCGCGCGGGTGCGGATAGCGGGCTTGGAGCGTTGGCAGTGCTCCCAGGTGCGGCGCAATTCGCACCCGGGAGAATCCGGGGGCAGCAGGCTCCACGCCTGCTACCAGTGTCAAGAGGTCATAAATCGGATGCGCACTCCATGCGTGCGAGTCTGAACGGGTGTCGCCGGGTACCTCGGGCCAGGTGCTGAAGTGCAGGGACAAAAGAGCCCGCCACGGACTAATCGACTCGAGATAATGATCGGCCATGCCGGCGTGGTCGAGCGCGCGAGAGAGATAGAAGCGGAAATAGTAGGACGCGCTGGTGATGTCGCCCTGATTTTGGCCGGGTTGGATTGAGAGTATGCGTTCCAGAACGCGCTGCTGCTCGGACGCAGGGATCACATCGTATAACACGGCCATCATGTTGGCCTGCTGGCTAAAAGCGCTCTTCTCTGGCGTATCGGCGAACAGCTCGCGGGGCGGGTCCCAGCAGTTGTCGTAGAGGCTGCTGCGCAGTGTTTCGGCGCGCGATTTGTCCTGTACGGCCCAGTGCGAGTCGCCCAGCGCCGATTCGAGTGCCGCCGACTGTTGCAGGGCGCCGAGGTATTGCAGCGAAGTCACGCACGATTCCTTCGATGGTCCATAAGAGGGCAGCTTTCTGCCCTCCATCGTCCAGTCAATGAAGCTCCACCACGGTAGTTCGCGAAGCAGGTGATCGGGTGCCTCGTGGCGCTCGAACCAGTCAAGAACGGCGCGCATGCCGGGCAGCGACTGCTGCACAAACTGCGGATCGGGCCGATACATCCAGTAGTCGTGCAACATGCCGATCCAGAGCAACGAAAACGGCGGTATGATCTGGAGCTGCTCCGTGGGATAGCGGCTGGCGGTGATTCCCTCCGGCAGACGAGAGTCGTCGAAGGCCCGGATTGCCTGGCGAGCCAACCGGTCATCATTGGTTACAGCATAAGAGATGAGCGCCTGGATGCGGGTATCGCCAATGTACTGTAGTTGCTCATAATAAGGCGTATCCATGTACGTTTCGTGCGCATCGAGCCGAGCAGTTCGCCAACTGATGTTCCAAATGTCGTCAAGTTGCGTGTCGGCCGAGTGGAAGGATGCGTTCTCTTCGAATGGGTACATCGTTGAGTGTGCGGTTACCGCGTTGAGCGTCAGGGGTTCGCCGGCAGTGGTGATCTCCAGATCAAGGTAGCGCCAGGTGCGCCACCAGAGCGTTTCGAAGGTGCGTTGCGTGCCGCCATCGGGCAGGAATTCGTCTTTCGTCCCAAGTGCCACGCGCTGGCCGACTTGGTTACGATCGCCCTTCTTCTGGTTCTCGTCGTACAGTGCTTCGGAATATGTTAGCCGGATACGAGCGTCGCGGCCTCCCGAAACTGTGAGCGACGGATACGCCGTGATCAGCGTACCGCGGTCGAGCAGCACATGCACTCGCCGGCTGGCAGGAACGGTGATCGCCTGTGTCGGGAAGGCTGTAGCCCCTTCCAGTTCGCTCCGCACCACATGACCGGGGTCCGTCGCCTCGTAAGTCATTGGCGGCAGCGTATCGGGAACCAGTCCCCAGGGCACGTCGTCGGTTTCGTCGGCGCTGCGGGCCCGCGCGGAGCGGGAGTAAGGGTCGTCGCGCATGGGTGATGCCGCCTCGACCCAGTTGGCGCGCGAGGCTACGGTTTGCCAGTCCCAATCGTACTGAGCTGCGTTCAGGCGCTCGCCAGGACCGACGGCAAAGTATTGCGAAAAGCCCTCGGGTTGGCGTGGCATGCATTGCCGGCCATTCTCAATCTCCACCTGCCAACCCTCGCCTGTGCTGGCGAGGGATGCGTTGCCCTCACCCTCGAGCAAAAAGGCGGTGCGGTCGGTGATCTGAGCAACTGGCGCGTAGACGCCGAAGTTCCATACGACGGCTGTGAGCCGGTTCTCGCCCGAAATCAGGTATGGTGCGAGATCGAAAGTCTGGTAGCGCCAGTGGTTCATATCGCCACGCGCGGGGCCATCACCGACACGCTTGCCGTTGGCGTAAAGCACGAAGCGATTGTCCGCGCTGACGCGCACGAGGAACTTGGTTGGGATTGCGATCAAGGTAAAACTCTTACGGAAATGCAACACAATCGGCTCTCGCAGCGGAGCTGCGGGGTGTGTGATCCAGGCCGCTTGCCACTGGCGTTCGGCGACCTGGGCAGAGAGCGGCAGCACGCAGGCAACCAGCAGAAGCGCCACGGCAGTGCGAATTGGTCTCATGTGTATAGTCCAGATTAGCTTGTATTATCCACAAGCCTGGCATGAAGTAAGCGAACTAAAGACGGGATTCGTCCATCGAGACCACTCGTTTCAGCCTAAATAGTGTCCAAGCGAGCGCCGCCAACCCTGCTCCCCAAACCGCGAAAGCCAGGTTCATCACCCACAGCGGAGCTACTCCAACTCTCCGTAGCAGAAACGGCAAGAAATTCCAGGTCGTGACGTGAACATAATCCCATGTGTCCCAGTGCATGGCCTTGGTATCGAGTCCCCACGCGGCGAACTTGCCTAATGCGAATGCCACGATGTTCTTGAAGCGCAGCGCGATGACCAATGTCGGGTGGCCGAAGGTCTCGATTTGGTAAATTTCCAGCGGTAGCCAGAACGTGAGCGACGCCACTTGAATCACGGCGCTTACCGCAACTAGCGCAACTCCAAATCCCCGTACCGTGCGTCCACGCTGTGCTCCGTGCCGCAGCAGCAAGGGTACGGAAATGAAGGCTGCGAGTTCGACAGCAGTCGAGACGTAACGGTCTCCCCACGAGAAGTCGCCGCTCCATACGGTATAGCGCGCATAGAAGCTGACGTAGGCGAACAGAAGCATAGATGTCGTGATGAGATAAGCCCTCACGTCGGCGCGCAACAAGCGCCAGGTCAGAACGCCGATCAGGATGGTTAATAACAGCAGAGGATCGAACAGGAAGATGGACTTTTCGGGCCTGAGCAGCGCTCCCAGAAAGCCTATGTGAAACGGAGTCTCCCACGGATAGTTCGCCGGCAGATTAGGGTTCAGGCGCTTGTATTCCTGAGCGACCACGCTGACGTATGTGTTCATATACGACCCGAAGCGGTAATGCTGGTAAAGACGATCGATCAGGACGAACACGAGGTACACAGGGGCGGCGCTCTTTACGTAGGTGACAAGTCGCTGCCAGAACTCTTTTCCGCCTCCATGTTCAAACCACAGCACCAACAGCAGAAAGAGGCCGCCGGCCAACAGATCGAGGCCCGTGGTCAGGCGCGTCAGTAGATTCAGTCCAAAAGCGGCGGAGCCGATGAGCAGCGCGCGCCGACTGCCGCTACGCAACCATTCGTACTGGAACGAGAGTCCGGTCAGCGTTAGCAACATGATGTAGTTGTTCTCCATCATGTTCTGGGTGTAGTGCAGATGAGTGGTGCAGAACAGCAGGGCGAGCACACCCGCAACCGACTGCCCTGTGGTGAAGCCGAGCTGTTGCAGAAAACGCAAGCAGATGAGCGCGGTCAGTAGTGTGACCAGGATATTCGTGCTGTAGCTGACGACGATGCTTCGCACTGCTGGGTCCGTGCCTTCGTAGTCCTCGAAGACGGTAAGCCGTTCCAAAACTGAGCCTACCAAGTCGGCCGGGAACATGAGCAGCGACTGCCCCATGCCGAACCAGCTGTGCAAGCGGCCACCGACCCCGTGAACGCCAAACTCGGGAAACTCGTCAGGAAATACGTCGGGCTGAGACGTCCACCAGGAGTGCGTCGTCTGCAGCCGATGCATCGTGTCGGCGGTGCCGAGTTCGCCCGATTGCACAACGAAAGCGGCAAGACCCGCGACCAGCATTAGCAAGATGACAGGGTCCCGTAACCAGCGGCGAATAAAATTGGGCATTGCAGACGATGGTAAAGCAGCACTTCCCACCAAGACTACAGTAACTGATTATGTGTGGCTGAGAGATTTCAGAACTGCGAAATGAGGATCAACGGGTCTTTCTCCCCGGCGTATCGTTGACGGACATGATGCCAATTTTAACCAAGTGCGGACGAGTGGAAGTCGAGTCTTGTCATGGCAGATACCCACCATCTGGACAACGTGGATGGATGCGTTCAATCCGCACGCCCATATTCTCTTCACTTAACCAGAAGCAATTTCCTCCAGCGACCAACCGCGATCGGACAGACCAACTTCGACGTGGGCTTGATCTTCCCCCTTGCAGCGGCGGCTTCTCAGTGATCCATGAGGCAGCGGCAGGTTATGACGGCAAAATAGAAAGGGTCGGCTCCCTTTCGCCGATGTCGCTGCGGGCTGGGCCCAGACAGGGTTTGGCAGAGATCGGTTTGACGCCGAGTGTGGCCAAGATGTCCTGGTCAATACAAACAAGGAAACGGCACAGCCGGCACGCTACTGCTTGCCCAATTGCCCTACTGAATCACCAACCCCAAGTGCTTGATTCTGCGATGCGAGCCGGGACCTCCCTTGGCTGCCCATAAACACAAGATTTCGGGCAGCCTGCTAACATTTGATGCGAAACAATCAAAGGCCGCCGTAGCTAACGCATTACGCTGTTGCCCGTAACGCCCCTGGAGGCAGCATCCGCCTAAATACAGACCTCGCGAAGAAGCCACGGGAATGCCTGGAATACATCCTGGTCCATGAAATGGTTCACCTGTTGGAGCGGCACCACAATGATCGCTTCAAGGAACACATGGATCGCCTTATGCCCCAGTGGCGGACGACCCGCGATGAGTTGAACCGGGCTCCTCTGGGCCACCAAAGCTGGAGCTACTAACCCAATTGGAGTTGATGTGCGAGGACTGCGGCGTCGGGTTAGATTCGGTCCGAGTCTGTGTGTCCAACCCGCCAGCACTTGCCCTCTCCCTGGTCCCACCGTTGCGTTTCACAATTCTGGATGATTACGACGCGGACCTTCGTCGCCGGGTGTGTACGCCACCCTGTACGCAATGAGGTATTGGCTTGAATTGCTCCGTTGATGCAGCGCTTCCGCTTGCCCTCTTCGGATGTTAGCCTTGCCCTAAATCTTCTGATTATGGGCAAGCGAAACGCTCGATTTCAGGCCCGCAGCATCAAGCACTTAGAGGTCCAGATTCACTGGGGTGATTGGGCAAGCCGAAAATGGGTTGTCGAGATTTGTCGCCCCAGCCGGAGCTTCGAGTCGAAATGGTGGTCGCGATGGGACACGCAGCCATCGACACGTTCAGGGGAAAAAGCACTGAACCAGCGAAGCTTCTTAACGTTCTTGCACCAGCCCCAACCACAGGTCGTACCAGTTCAGCACTTCCTTGATGAGTTCGTTGCGCGGGATGTTGTGCCCGGTCTCGTACATGACCCGCCGCTTCTGCTCTTTCTTTGCGCCGAGAAGGTTGAAGAACGGAAGCTGAGTCGAATCGACGGGGAAGAAGAAGTCGTAGTGTCCGTTGAGCAGCAGGGTGGGCTGCTTCACCCGGGTAATGAAGTTGATTTTGTCGACTTCCGGCAGGGACTTGCTGTATTCCATGCCGCCGAGGGCCAGCACGTTGGCCTTGATGCGCGGTTCGACCGCTGGGATGATGGCGCCCATGACCGCTCCC
>DATBZX010000309.1:0-2920 GCA_036512955.1 Terriglobales bacterium | reverse complement strand
GCCCGTCCAAGCCGAGCGAGCTCGGTAGTTACGCCAACGGACAGCGAAACGCATGCGGGTAATTGATGAGAGGTTTTCATCCCAGAACCGGACGTGAATCGGTGCGGTACACCCCAGCTTGTAAAAAGATGCGGCGATGAATATCGACGAACTGTCCAAGATGACCGAGAGCGAATTTATGCTAAAGCAAACGATCAGGACAGCCGCGCCCGCTGGGGTTTCAGCCCGTTGAACCGTGGCAAAGTTCTAGACCTCCCTGCGCTGCGCTCCATGCCAAATCGTGCTGATAACAACACGCTGACCCTGCACGCGATACAAGACGATGTAAGGAGTGCTCCCAATCACCAGCTCCCGAATCCCAGGCTCGGCTCCGACGCGGCCCAGATGAGGATGATTACGTAGAGCTTCGACCATGGCGACAATCCGCATGGCGAGCCGTTCCGCTGCCTCCGGTTTGTCCCGAACCACGTAAGCGCGAATTTCCCGCAGGCGGGTTCGCGCCAAAGCAGACCAGACAATCTCTACTGGCACAGCGCCTCGTCATCGTGTTCTTTACCGCAGGCACACTTCGGAACCGGCAACTCGCGATCGGTTCCCCAGGACAACAGCCACGCCTTCATGTCCTCGTTCTTGATGTAGTGTCCCGATTTGCCCTGGCGATCCGCCTGACGAACCTCGGCCAGCATTCTTTCCTGATCGGCGACGTAAGATTCCACGGCGTCCGCGATCAGAAAATTCGAACTGCGCCCCGAGGCCTTCGCCAGCTTCGCCAGCCGTTTCTTGGTTTCCGGCTTTAGCCGAATGCTAAGGGTTGCGCTCCGTGTGTTTGCCATGAACACATTTTAGCACGGCGGGTGGCCCTCGATAAGAGGGAAGGCTGTGTCAAGGACAAACTTCTCCTGGGCGGTACGTGAGCACCGCCGTGTTCGCCAGAGAGGTTGAGGACCAAGGCTCTGGAAATCTCACGCTGAATCATTTTCCGGTGGAAGATCGTTCCACCAACCATCGATTCGGCCTGAACATCGACCATGATTCTTCTATGCGAACATCCCGCCGCCGGGCCGGTGCGAAAGTGGAAAACGTTTTGTGTTTTCCAAGGCGCGCCTTTTGCGCCGTCTTTTGCACGGGCCCCTTCCGGGATGCGAGAGTGCCCAACCAAGCCTACGGTCTAGCTTGCGCCGACCAGGGCCACCCGCGGGCTGCTCTCGATGCGAACGATCTCTGGATACGGCTTCTGTGTGCGCAGCATCCAGTAGAGTCGTACGGCCAACTTGCGCGCCGCCGCCACCTTCGCCACACCTTTCGGCTTCTGATGACAGCGGTGCAGATACTCTTTGCGAAATCCGGGATCATAGCGCACGGCGGTTTGCGCCGCCTCCACCAGCAACGCCCGCATGAGACGATTCCCCTGCTTGCTGATCGATCCCAGCATCTGACGCCCGCCCGAACTGTGTTCGCGCGGAATCAGCCCCAAGTAACTCGCCACTTGCTTGCCACGTGGAAAGCGGCTCACATCGCCCAGCGTCAGCACGAAGGCCAGCGAAGTCACTGGCCCCACGCCCGGCTGTGTCATCAACAACTTCGCGTGCGGATTGTGCTCGGCGGCCTGTTGCACCGCCGCATCCAACTTGCCGATTTGCTGGTCCAACATCGCCAGCAACTGCAGCAAGTCTTCGCGACGGCACGCCGCCCACGGCTTTAACGGCAGCTCGCGCAACGCTTTCTGCCCCGCCGCGCTCCACAGCTTGTTCTGTTTTTGCATCCCCTTATTCAGAGAAAGGTGTTGCAGTTCGTTTTTCACCCGGCTGCGAATCTGCACCAGCTTGTGCCGGTGCATCACCAACTGCCGATGATCCCGCTGCTCCCGGTCCGGCGTCCACAACTTCGGAAAGCGCCCTTCCGCGAGCAGTTTGCGGATGTGCCCAGCGTCGCGCTTGTCCGTCTTCTGCTGGCGCACGTAACTGGCCCGGATCTGCGCCGCATCTCCGATCCACAGAGCGTGGCCCAGGTCTTCGACTAACTCCATGAACCACTGACTGTTACCCGTCGCTTCCATGCCAATCAACGACGGCACCGGCATCTGACGATAGAATCGCTCGGCGTCTCCCGTGGCATGCACCAGTTTCTGCTCCCCAGTCTCTCCCGTCTCCGTATCGAGCCAGGACACTTGTTGCCAGCTCGGATGAAAATCACACCCTATAATCATCATTGTGAAGGCTCCTTACCTTCCCAGCGTCTTTGGTCCTCAACCATAAAGACTACCGGGATTCTATCGAGCCTTCCCTCTTATCCAATCAAGCCTGGACTGGTTACCATGGACTCTATCACTGGTATATACCAGAAAGCCCCGTTCCGCCCTGAGCCCGACAGCCTAACTGCCCAAGCATCAATGACTTAACATTTCAGGAATGTTTCACGTGAAACACTTTGACGTTTTGCAAAGAAGATTTCGCGCTGGTTTTGTCTAAGCTTCACCACAGTCTGCTAGGCTTCCGCCTCAAAGAACTGCGCCATGTTGAGGCTTCGGTGATAATAGAACGAGGCGGGAAAAACAGGCTTGCCGCCCGCGAGGCTTGAACGCGGCTGCGGCCCGACCAAGCCCTAGTCCGAAACATAGTCCAAAGCACGGGAGATGGAATGACAAGTACGTCTAAACTCGATTCCACCGGCAACAGCGCCGTCGTTGGCGCAAAAAACGTTGGCGCACAAAACGTTGGCGCACACAACTGCAACGTGGCTCTCGTTGGCTTCGGTACGGTCGGGAGTTCGGTGGCGAGAATTCTTTGCGAGCGCGCCAATACCCACCTGCGCCTGACGCACGTCCTCAATCGCAACGTGGCGCGGAAAAAAGTGGACTGGCTTCCGTCCTCGGTGCAGTGGACGGAGAATATCGACGATGTTCTATCCTCCGACGTGGATG
>DATBZX010000308.1:0-22660 GCA_036512955.1 Terriglobales bacterium | reverse complement strand
TGTCTTCCAAGAGCGCCCGGCTATCGGCACGGGCCAGCCGGAGGGCTCAAAGAACCAGTGGGAATGAAGGCATCGATCTGAATCTTACTTTTCAAGTCATTCCCGCCTAAAAAAGTGGGGCTAGTTCAGAGGTTCCCTAATTGCTAATTGCTAATTGCTAATCACCAGTTACCAGTCACCAATTACGTCGTGTCATGAAGAAACTGCAGTTATTGCCGGTGGGAGAAGTTGATCCCCCCCTGCTCGATTGGTTGCGGCAGGCGCTGTTCGAGAAGTTCCGTGTGCCCGCGGAAGTCCTCCGCCCCGCGCTCGATCCCGCCTTCGCGTTGCACGCCGAGCGGCAGCAGTTTCACTCCTCCGAAATCCTTGCCGCCATGCAGTCCTACATTAACCACGATACCTGGCGACTGCTGGGCATTACTGGGCATGACCTGTACATCCCGATTCTCACGTTCGTTTTTGGCGAGGCCCAACTGGGTGGTAATAGCGCCATCGTCTCCTATCATCGCCTCACCCAGGAATTTTATGGCCTTCCGCCCGACCTCGACCTGCTCGCCAACCGCTTGCTGATTGAGTCAGTACACGAGATGGGACACACTCTGCACCTGACTCACTGCGACGACTTCCGCTGCGCCATGGCGGCCTCGCACGCCGTGGAATGGATCGACATCAAAGACAGTGGCTTCTGCGAAGAATGCCTCGCCAAAGCCACGCAGCCTGTCTGACGGGTATCCCCCCACCCCCACCCCCAAAATTCCTCGTTTTCGTGAGGATGGCGGGAATTTTTAGTACTGTCCAAGGTTGACGAACGCCCACAGCAAGACGCTGGCGAACATGAAAAGATGCGGTCGGGCTATACGTGGCGTTCTACAACTTCTGTCGCGCTCAAAAGGCTTTGGGTGGAACCCCTGCGATGCGAGCAGGGCTATCCGATCATGTGTGGAACTTGGTGAACTGCTTGGGACAGAATAAAAGATGCTGGAAGCGGAACTTCGTCGAGTACAAAAAGCTTACGGCTGCTTAGGTGCGATATGCCTATCATTCAGCTGTATAATTTCATCTTGTGTTAATGGTCCAGTTAGCTGTCCCAATCCCCGCAATTTGATGCGATATAGCGCAATCATTTGATGAAACTCATAACTAATTTCAGTGATACCGCCAGAATTGCCGGGATTGTGCAGGCTGACGGGAGTTTCTTCTTTGGCTGCTTCCGGCACAACGGCTAGCATCGCCATTCGTAAACGAATTAACTCGGAAGCGTAGGTTTCCTGATAATCCACAAGTGTATCCCTCCACCAAGATTTATCCAGCGCTAGAAATAAATATTGCGATTCCCGTGTTGGGCGTTGTCGCGCTGCATTTTCCTCCTGAAGCGCCTGGCCGAGTATCAGGCGCAGGCAGAAATGGCGGCTACCGCGGAAGACCAGTCAGGAGAAACAGCAACTACCGGCGACCACGAGAAACCACCCATGCCGCAATGAGCAGCGAGGCGGCGACTGGCCTACCCTTTCGTCAGGGATTAATTTGAATGTGGGTGTCCATCCTTATTGCCTCTGTTGAAGAGAGTGGGATTTAGAATCCTCCAACTCGCGAACCTCGGCCATCACGTAGCATGTGTGGAAAAAAGGAGAGCCGTTCGACGCCCAATATCTGAAGTCACAAGCCGCTTGAGCGCGCAGCACCGCGGGGAAAGGCTGAGTTTCACTACGCGTTTTCTGTTCGGGCTGCGAGCTCAGGTTCGAGGGTAAGCATCCTGGCCGGGTTAGGCTATGTGCGCCGCTGGCGCCAAGTCTCACGGGGCACCATATGCTCCCTCGGATAACCCAAAAAAGCCATAGTGCCGCCCGCCGCGGCGGGCGAGTCTCAGATAGAACCATGGTTGGCACACTGCCGCCGTCAGGCTTGTGCAGCTTCAGCTACCAACGGATGTCGTAACGCGAACATAAACACGACCAGAGAACTGCGAACCTGCGCCAACGAGCATGACGCAACTAGGGGCTGGATGTCAGAGAACGATACCTCCCTCCAGCCGAGGGTGAAGTGTTTTCTCTTGGCATCCCCGTTTATAGAACCCGGCAACTGTAGGCCACGGTATATGTGAGCCACTCGCGTTCGGCGCACGTGACGGAAAGTCCTGGCCAAAGCCTGGCAACCCCCGCATGATCATCCTTTCCTGAACTGGTCAAAACGAGACAGCCAATCAACGTGGCTGATCTTAAGCTGAAGTCTGAGGCACGCTTATGAAACGAGTGGGAGTTGTAAGCACAGCATTTCTGTTGTTCGTGCTCCTCGAAGGCATTGCTTTTGGCTACGCGCAACAGGAACCGCAAGCCAAGCCCGAGCAGAAGAACGCCCAGCAACAACAGGCTCAACAGCAGCAGCATGCCCAGCAGCAGCAACAGCAGAACCAGAACAAGCAGCAGGCGCAGCAGCAGAAGAACGCTCAGCAACAACAGGCTCAGCAGCAACAGAAGAACGCCCAGCAGCAGCAGCAGAACGCCCAGCAGCAGCAGCAGAACCAGAATAAGCAGCAGGCGGCTCAGCAGCACGCCCAGCAACAGCAGAACCAGACCAGGCAGCAGGCGCAGCAGCAGGCCATTCGACCGGCTCAGTTACGGCCCACGCAGCAACAGCAGCATGCCTATCAGCAGCAACAGCAGACTACCTGGCAGCAGCATCGCGCTCAGAACTGGAATTCAGATCACCGCAACTGGCAGCAGCGCGGCGGCTACAACGGTTACCGCATTCCGAACAACTATTACGGCGGCTACTATGGCCAAGGTCACTCGTTCCGGGTCTACAACCAACCCTACATGGTAGTGGGCGGGTATCCGCGCTTCCAGTACGGAGGCTTTTGGTTCAGTGTGATGGATCCGTATCCCGAATACTGGGGTGCGAACTGGTACCGGACCGACGATGTTTACGTCGCATACTCCGGAGATGGGTATTACCTGTACAACCGCAGGTATGCTAACCGCCCGGGGATTGCAATTAGTGTCCCGTTTGAAAGCCAGAACAATCAGCAGGCGCAGCTACAGCCCATTCCGCAACAGCAAGGTGACTGGCAGCAGTATCGTGCTCAGAACTGGCAGTCTGAGCACCGCAACTGGCAGCAACGCGGCGGCTACAACGGCTATCGCGCTCCTGACGACGATTACGGTAGCTACTATGGTCCGGACCACTATTTCCGCGTCTCCAGCCTTCCCTTCAGGGTAGAGGGCGGGTATCCGAGCTTCCAGTACGGCGGCCGTTGGTTCAGTGTCGTTGATCCTTATCCAGAATACTGGGGAAACAACTGGTACCAAACCGATGATGTTTACGTCGCATACTCTAATGACGGGTATTACCTGTACAACCGCATGTATCCGAGCGACCCGGGGGTTGCAATTAGCATCTCGTTTTAGGCGGTCTGCAAACCGAGACGATAGTGTTCCAAAAGTCCGCCGCGTCCAATCACCTTGTTTATTTTCAATATCTGACAGGTAAATCAGCGGGCACCCGCCCGCTGATTCCGATCCGAAGAAATCAATTAGTTCCTGCGCGGGTGCGGCGTGCCCGAAAACTTTATCTTTAGTACATGCATACACCACCGCCTCAGCACACCAACCTGCGCGCCGCGCTGTCGCCTCAGGCAGTTGTCTTGGACGAAACCTTGAACGCCTTGGGCTGGTCTGCCCAGTGCCCGCTGAACAGATGTCCCTTGTGTTCCTTGGCCATGGCGGTGAAGGCCATCACGCCCATGACCAGGAAGATCAGGAAGAAAACTACCGCGATTACGAGAACAGGCATACCTAACCTCTACGCCCATTCTGGGACGGATGTGCACTGCCTGCTGTGATTGCAATCACCGGTGGATGTGAGGCTGTACCAAGGAATGCGCTTCGTTGCCAGGAAGGGTAATTAGGAAGGGTAATACTGCTGGGAAATACCAGCGCATCGCAGTCCGACCCGGCCGAACCTTCGCGTCGTCCGCGATCGTCTCAACGGTCCACGAGCAGGTTCCACGTACGCGACCGCACGCCCAACGGCCCGCAGGCCGCCTTCGCCAACCGATCGATGAGTCAGTCCGCCAGTGAGGCGATCTGCGCGTCCAAATCCGCCAGCGTACGCTGCATCAACTCATTGAAGCGATCGTTGGTGCTGTGCTCCAACTGCTGGACGACCCGTTTGCGCGACAGCAGTAGGTCCGCTTTCTTGATGTGGTTCTGTGCCTGTGCTGCCTTGAGCGCCCGCTTGGCCTTTGAAGGTTTCGTCGAACGCGATGCTTCCATCTGTGCTTCCACTGATTTGCTCTCCCAACCTCGTGCCATATCTTTAATTATAGGTCATGCCCGCTCCTCCCATCACCTGAAACCGTGAATAAAATCGGTTCTCTTGCAACCAAAGTGGCATTTGTCACAAGCCCAGCGCGCTCAAGGCCACAGGCAGGCGGCCCCGGCCCCCATCGAACCCTGCCGGTCCAGCGGGAGCCGAGGCCTCGGGGGAGGAGAAGCTAAGGGCAGGACAATTGCGGAACTCGAGGTCCCTCGGCGCCGTACCATCGCTTCCCCAGTGCGTCTGCCACGCGCGACAGCAGGGCGTCAATCGTGAATGGTTTCTGGATGTGGTTCTCCAACCTTCCGCGCGTGGCCGCCCGCGCGAGTTCGCTCTCGGCGTATCCGGTCATGAAGAGCGTGAGCAATCCAGGCCGCGACTTGCCAACCCGCAGTGCCAGGTCGGGACCGCACATCTCCGGCATCACGACGTCAGTCAGCAGCAGGTCAATTTCCGCTGATGGATCTTCTGCGATACGTGCCGCCTCTTCCGGACCGCTGGCTTCCAGCACGCGATATCCGCCCATTTCCAAGGCTTCGCGCGTGACCTCGCGCACTGCAGCTTCGTCCTCCACCAGCAGGATGGTCGGCAGCAGCGGTTGCGGCCAACCGGCCATATCATTCGTTCTCTGCATCTCAGGATTCATGGCGTCCCATCGCTACTTCGAGATTCGCTCGCATCACGCCCATCGTGATTGCACGTACCTCGCCAACCTGCTTCGATTTCGCAAAGCCAATCGCTGCAATACCAACGAACAAAAAGCGAAACATGAGGAGGCGCAACGAATCCCTTAAGGGGACAAATTCCGCTTTTGGTTCGCCATTTCAGGAATCCCGCTCCCGCATCCCCCAAGCAATGCCCGCAGTGCGCCGTTCTTAGCAGCCAGCAACCGCTGGCCACTTCGTCTCTGTTATCCTTTTTCTTCACTATCTCGGCCGGGATCACCGCGCCTCCGAAGGACTCACCTTGCCCATGACTCTCCGATTTCCCAGGCACTTTGCCCTGCGTGCTGCCGCCGCCTTGCTCGCTCTTGCCATCGCTGCTCCTGCCAACCTGCTCGCGGCTTCGTCAAGCGCCGCCACGTCCGACGCCGTCAACCTCGAGGTCATGACCCAGATTCGCCAGGAAGGCTTCCACAACTCCAAGGTTATGGAGATCGAGGGCCAGCTCACCGACGTGATCGGCCCGCGCCTCACCGGATCGCCCGCCATGAAGCGCGCCAACGAATGGACGCGCGACCAGTTCACCGAGTGGGGCCTGGTCAACTCGCACCTCGAGAGTTTCCCCTTTGGACGCGGCTGGTCCAACGACTACACGCAGGTCCGCATGGTCGCGCCGCAGAATGCCGAGATCATCGCCTATCCCAAGGCCTGGACCGTCAGCACCAACGGCGCACTGCGTGCCTCAGTCGTGAAAGCCAAGCTCGCCACCCAGGAAGATCTGGACAAGCAGAAGGGTAAGCTCGCCGGCAAGATCGTCTTCAACGGCGACATGCGCGAGGTCAAGCCGCAGTCGGAAGCCGCGCTGCAGCGCTACGACGACAAGAAGCTCGCCGAGATCGCGCAGTACGAAATCCCCAGCGAGAAGCCGCGCTACAGCCGCGAAGAAATCGCCCAGCGCATCGCCTTCCAGAAGACCCTCAACCAGTTCCTCATGGACGAGCACGTAGCCGCCATCATCGATCCCAGCCGCAGCGGCGACGGCGGCACCGTCTTCGTGCAGGGTGGAGGCCCCTACAAGCCCGGCGATCCCGCCGGCGTTCCCTCGCTGGTCATGGCCATCGAGAACTACGGACGCATCTCGCGCCTGGTCGACCGCAACATTCCCGTCGAGCTGGAGCTCGAGGTCCGCAACCAGTTCTACGATGCCGATCCCAACGCCTACAACACGGTCGCGGAGATTCCCGGTACCGACAAGAGTGGGGAAGTCGTCATGCTCGGCGCGCATCTCGATTCCTGGCACGGCGGCACGGGAGCCACCGACAACGCTGCCGGCAGCGCCATCACCATGGAAGCGATTCGCATCCTGAAGGCCATCGGAGTGAAGCCGCGCCACACCATTCGCATCGCGTTATGGAGTGGGGAAGAAGAAGGCTTGCTAGGTTCGCACGCCTATGTGAAAGAGCACTTCGGATCGCACGCCGAGCCCGCCGATCCCAAGGAACTCGCCATGCCCGAATGGTTGCGCAAAGACGACACGCCGCTCAACCTTAAGCCCGAGCAGGCCAAGGTATCAGCCTACTTCAACGTAGATAACGGTACCGGCAAAATTCGCGGCATCTATCTGGAGGGGAACGAATCGATCAAGCCCATCTTCAATGATTGGATGCAGCCCTTCACCGACCTGGGCATGACCACCCTGACCATGCGCAACACCGGAGGCACCGATCATGAGTCCTTTGACGCGGTAGGTATTCCGGGATTCCAGTTCATCCAGGACCCGGTCGAGTACATGACGCGCACGCACCACTCGAATGAAGATGTGTACGAACGCATCCAGCGTGACGACATGATGCAGGCCGCAGTAATTCTAGCGGGCTATGTGTACGACGCAGCCATGCGCGACACCAGGCTCCCGCGCAAGCCGCTGCCAAAACCGGCGCCCGCCAAGCCTGAGACTCCGAAGCCGGATGGTGCGAAGCAGTAGTAGTCGTTTGTCATCACGAACCCGCCGTTAGCGGGTGAGGGATATGCTTTTGCTCCCCTCGATCCACCACCTCCGTGTAGTTAAGCTCCGCAATTAATATCGAATTAATGGTTGCCTCCGAGTCACTCGGCCTATCCTTAAACTATTTCAGTTTTCCCACCTAAGAGCCATTGACATCCCTTACGAACGCGCCCAGTATCGCGACACTCTTGGTCCTTTTCTAAGTGGGGAGTCAGTTTTCGCAAGGGTTCGGATAGGGTTTGCAACGGGAAACGGCTACTTCGTTTACCTGCCGTTAGTTCCCGCCGACGCAATTGTGCTACACCAGCAATAACCGGTGCGAGATAACTCTATTTATTTAGTGCTTATTGCCTCCATAGCGGAATCGAGTCGCACTATATCCTCAATCGTTCGTAGTGGATCTGATGGTATTGACGTGAATAGGCGCTATCTTTTGAAGGGGTCGACAATGCAGGCTTCGAAGTTCTCGGCATGGATCGCTCTCGTTTCGATGGTGCTCGTTTCGGCTGGCGATGCGCAGACCGCGGCACCGGCCAAAGCATCCGGGGCAACAAAGACGACTTCCCCAAAGCAGTCGGTCGCCAGCTTGGATGCCCAAGCGCAAAAATATCAACAGTTGCTAAATGACGTGGATGTTACATCCGATCCTGACGTTAAGAATGCCGTCTACGCGAAGTGGGTCGATGTTACCTGCAAAAGGAAGCAACTAGAACTCCAGCAGTCTGCACTCGATGCCAGCCTCGCTGCGTCCATTTATCAGAGTTGTTCGAAGCGACTCATCGCTAACCCGGCCGCAGCCGTCGCCGCAGACGCACACCAGACTGCGAATGCGGCGGGCGGTAATCAGGGTCCACCGCCCTTCCCGGCGGGAGTGGAGCCGCCGCCCGGCTGCTCGACGGAAATAACAATCCATTTCGATACCGCTCGCCCGAGTGATTACCGCACTGTGCCACAGGTCAACAACAACAAAACGATAGACTTAGCCAAGATGGTTCGCCTGAATTCTAACGAAACTGGCGGCGAAATATATACGAGGTCGCAGGTCTATGTAGGGTTCACGAATCGGCTGAGGTACACGGCCTCCTTAGGTAGCAAGGTGTCAGCGATCCAAGCGCCTGACGTTCCGTTCAGCCAAATGTTCACGACGACCCCGCTCACGCCGGCGGCCGCCAAGTCGCCACCGGCCGGCAAACCGGGAGCCGCGGCTAAGCCCAACCTCCCCCCGCCCGCGGCATTCAGGGCCTTCTCCGATTGCTACACGAAAATTGAGGATACCTTCGTGCGCTTCCAAGGAGCACTTGGTCAAGAAGAGGATGTCTTGAGTGGCTCGAAAGGAAAGATATCCGCTCTAATCAATAGCTTGCAGCCCTTCGAATATACACTCGACAATGCCCGCGATAATGCCCGTTCTCATTTCGAAATATTTCCATCATCCCAAATTCCACCCTTTCCGAAGGAAGACTTGCAGATCCTCAAGGTACTGGCGACTCGATTCATTGCACAGTCCGACAAGCTTAAAGCCTGGGCCACGGACAAATCGCAGGATCCCAGTATCACGAGCGATTACAAAACCTTCAGTGACGGTGCTAACAACATATCTGCGAGGCTCGACCAGTATCTCGGGACTGCCGGGAGTGCCGGCAACGCAAGTAACTCTGGCAACGCGAGTGACAACGCGAGCAACCCCGCCAATGCGAGTAATTCCAGCAATGCGGAGAGCTCTGGCGGCGCGGCTGCCTCCCTTAACGGAAGCAGTCAGAAGGGTGGCAGCAAGGACGCCACCAATTCGGCGGGCAGCACCCCGAGCACAGAAGCAAATGATTACGGATCACTGAAGGACTATGTTGAGAACTGGGTTACACAGTTTAAGCTTGTAGCTGGTATGAGTCCGGACGACTTCGTTGTGCTCCCCGATGGCAAACTAGCGTGCGGCGGTTTCTTCGGGAATGGCACTTCAACCCTTATGCAGTTGAGCATTTCGGATAGCCTCAATCCACCGGCGACCGGCACAAAAGTAACTCCGACAAGTCTCGATAGCGTAGTGTGTCAGCCGACCATCTCAATCAGTAACGGATTGGGGCTTTCATTTATTCCGAGCCAAACTCCAGCATTTGTCGCCGGCGTGAAGAAGGACGCTCAGGGTAATCCAGTATTGGACTCCAGCGGAAACCCAACAATCATACAGACCCTCGGGTACTCCAATCAGTCGCACGTCAGTGCTGGCTACGCCCTCCAGACCAATGCCTCGCTGTGGGCGACCCAACAGTGGGGCTCTGAGATTCACTGGAGTGTAGGAGCGATGCTCACGGCTTCGTCCAGCGGCGCAACAACCGATATTGTGACCGGCCCGTCTTTTTCTTTCAGAAGGAGGACGTTCTTTGTTTCGCCGATGTACGATCTGGGCCTGCGCACTCAGTACGTGTCCCCGTTCCGACCTGGAATGCCGCAGGGTAATCTCACCTCGCCACCAACTCAACAGATTTGGAAGTCAGGTTTCGGTGTGACGATAACTTTTCCGTTTAGCACGAGTACGAAGAATTCCAGCTCTAGTAATGGCGGCGCGACGGCAACAACTCCAGGCGATGGGACTGGAAACGGTGGAGGTGGAAATGGCGGTGGTACCACGCCATCAAAATCCAAGAAGCCTGCCAGCGGCGACAACTGATCTGGAGTCGAACCCGGTCAGGATGAGGCCAAGTCCAATGTCGATGAGGAAAGTCGTTTTTCTGGTTGCAATTGCAGCATGCTCCGTGGCGACGTCGTTCTCGGAGGTGACGATAACAGGTTCGACTAGGTGGCGTGATCGAAAAGACGTCCAGCATCTGCTTGTGGGGGCGCGCGTTCTGGTCATGGACTCAACGAGTGGTGCTCCTTTAAACCTTGAGCCATCCTACACAGTTGACGATGGGACGTTTCGAGTAACAATCAACGATCCGGCGGCGCCGATCAACGTTAAGATTCAGATTCTGACTGAAGGAGAGTTCGGATCCGTCACATTTCCTGACTCCGGGCAGCCGTACAAACTCGAGTCTCCCGATGTATTCCCTGCCGCCGCGGGCGGAGCTGTGCGGACCGGTGCTCTGAATCTAGCTCCACACGGGGGGCAGCAAGTTGACTCTGGTGACCAGAGCCTCACAATCGTTTGGGCGTTTTCGGTTCATCAGGCAATGGTTTACGCAAGGTTATACGCCAAGTCCCTGGGAGAAGATCCTTCACCGATCACCGTGAACTTTCCTATAGATGGCCAACAAGTTTGCGGCGCCCCCGTGTCGTGTTTTCGCAAGGGCAAACCAGACGTAAACATCCTATTTGGCGATAAGTGGGACTGGGACGTGATGATGCATGAGTATGGCCATTACATATCGTTCTTGGGAAGGATCGATGATAACCCCGGAGGGGCTCACTATATGGGAGCCCATCTAGAGAATACGTATCCGGACAGCAAAGAAATAGCTCTCAAACTTGCCTGGGGTGAGGGATGGCCTACGTTTTTTTCCATAACGGCTCAAAAGTCTCTTGCATTGGATAATCTGCACATTCCATTTGTGGGTGACAGTTCCTACGACGACACCGAAGACATAGAGTTGCACGTGGATCTGGCAAGTGAGGACATCACACCCAGCGTGGGCGAGGATGACGAACTGTCGGTGGGTCGCATTTTGTATGCTATCGCCAACGGATCCGCTCCAACACACGGCGCTGCTTTTCACTTAACTGATAAGAGCATTTGGCTTGCACTTAAGAGTCACAACGTCGCAACGCTTTGGGATGGTTGGGTGGCGCTAATTGAAGGTCAGCGGCCCTACAGACTAGCGAGCGTTGGTGCGGTCTTCGCAGATCATGCTGTGGCGCCCGCGCGATTGTTGCCAGACGACGCAGAAGTTGACGATTCACCTACGACATTTTCGTGGACGGGCAATGACTCAGCAATCGTATCTCCACATCCCAACAAGATGTTTAAGTTGACCGTATATAATGATACTTGGGATGTACTTTTTGAAGTGAGCGGCCTCTCCGCCGGTTCGTATTCTCCTTCGCCCGAGCAGTGGGCAGCCATCAAAGGTGCCAATTCCAAGAACGTCTACTGGCTCGTGAGCGGAGTCAATCCTGACCAGCCAGCGACTGGACCTTATGTCTCGTATGCTGGGAGGCTCCGGCAGAAGGAGTAGGTCATGAGCACAGACGTAACAAGTCGAGGAAATAGTCGATCGAATAAGCCTTCCACGTGCTGTGCGCTTTTCTATTTCTTGATCTTGTTGGTTTCCACGATTGCGCACGCCCAGAAGACTCCCGTGAGCGCCGGACTCGAAATCACCTCAATCACTCCGCACAAGCTGCAACCCGTGGATGTGCAAGTTAATGTGAAGGCGTCACAGCCACTGGACTTACTAAGCGTGAGTTCAGGCGCCTCGTCTCCCGAAGGTAAGTCTGAGGAGATCACTGCTGCGAAGGTAAAACGAGGGCAAACCCTCGTTCTTACTCAGCGACTTCTAGTGACGGAGAACGACAAGGGCTATCTGAGCGTTGTGCTCAACGATCAGCCTCAGGCGCAATCGGTAGTTCCAGCGAAAATCGACGTCCCATTTTCATACACAAATGCTGCGGGTTTGAAATTCGAAAAGCCGCAAACTACAGGGCCGAAGGAAACGACGCTGGGGAGTGTTTCCACAAAGGCATTGCCGCAGAAGGTGAACGCATTGGACGGCTACGAAGTGCAAGCGAAGGTGAGTCTCGGACTACAAAAGGCCGGGGTTCGTCCTGGTGACAAAGTGACTCAATTAGCTGTGGGGATTGCAACGGGCGGAGGAGTTCAGCTGACCTTGAAAGAGCCTTTGCCAGCAATAATTCCGGTATCCGATTTTGAAAAAGTCGAAAATCTCCCCCTTCGCATCGCCGTTGGCCAGCGAGGCACTTGTTCAGTGCATGTTGTAGCACAAGATGCGGATGGCAAACCGCTGTACAGTGAGAATCGCACCATTTACTTGCTAGCCGACGAAAATACGGTATATACGGGACGAACCGGGTATCTCGAGTTGGAGATTAAACGCCTAAAAGATGCGCTGGCCAGTGGAAAGATCAGCAAGGGGGAGTATGATGCGGAATTGTCGAATTTGCTGACTGCCAAGGCGCAGAAGCCACATGAATAGTGATTTTGTGCTCGGATCGGTCGGTGGCGATTGTTAGGCTACTGTCATTTCCTCCTTAGCCAACAGCCCCAGCGTTCCCAACAGCGCAGTCCCGCCCTGTGGGACGGCGAAGATAGCCCACGGCTTCAGAGCCTGTTACGAAACCGGCGGGTGGCCGGGTCAATGCACAACTTAACGTAGGTGCCCCGTTCTAGCCCGATTTTGGCTAGGGCGGGGCCTTTCATATGCATTCCACGGCACTCGATTTGCACCGTGCCGGTCTCTGGCGCTAACTTGGAATTCTCTGTCGGGCGCGTCGACAAAGCTGCCCGCCGTTGTGAATCACAACCGTCTTCCTCTGCGCCTCTGTGCCTCTGTGGTTAACTCCCGTCCCTACTCCCAAAACAGAACTCACCCCGCCGATGTCCTCCGTTACTTTGGTTTAGCCCAAAAAGTACCTTCGTAACTTGCGCTCATCCTCCTCTTCTACGAACCTATAGCCACGTGGGGTGACACCAATCTCCCCACCCGCATACTGATGGCTTTCGCTGCCCATTGAACGAGGGCCGCCTGTTGCACTTGAGGAGCGTCTATGCCTTTCCGTACCTGCGCCCATCTCAAGGAAGATGGCGTTTACTGCGATTCCGCTGCCCTGCACGGCAGGAGCTTCTGTTACTTCCACCTCAACGTTCGCGGACGCCGCCTGAAAATGGCCCGCGCCTTGGCTCGCGGTGAGGCTTGCCGCCTCCACTTCCCGTCTTCGCTGCGGCCGTCCCCGCCAGCGCTTCTAGCCCGAATAGGCAGGATGCTGTGAACTAGGAGGCCGCGTAGGAGCGCTGAAGATGACCTCGCAACTCAAAACAGCTCAATCATTTACGACTAAGTACCTATGGAATGAATAGTTTAAACACGAAACCACGCGTAACTCGCTGATTCCAAAGAATCGAGGGGGGAGGGGGGTGCCCCATATTCGCGGCCGTATTTGCAATCACCGACAAGCTACTTCACAAACACCTGATATCCCCACGGTTTTAGGGTCAGCTTCGTGGAAGCATCCAACTCCGCACGCTGGTTGCTGAAGTATTCGGTGTACTTGCCGTGATAGAGACCGTCCTTAAAGGTCACCGTCTGCGGCTTGGCTGAGAAGTTAATTATCGCAAACACCTTGTCGGTATCGTTGCGGCGCACGAAACTGAGCACTTGATTGGGAACACTATTCGGCACCTGGATCATAGTTGCTCCCCAATGCGCGTTCCACAGCGCAGTATTCTGCTTCTTCAGAGCTATTAACTTCTTATAGAGATCGCCGTTGGGGTGCGCTTTCCAGACTATTGGATCTTTCTCGAAAAACTTCAGGCGTTTGGTATTGCCGGCTTCCTGACCGTTATAGATCAGCGGCATTCCATCGCCGACTCCCGATAAAACGATCGCCGCTTCCAGTCCCGCTCCAAACTGTTCGAACTCGGTGCCTTCCCACGCGTTCTTGTCGTGATTGCTGACAAACGTCATGCGCATGATGTCCGGCGGATAGTAGCCCTGGTTCCAGGAGTAGTATCCCGCGAGTCCGCCCAAGTCTTTGCGCCTGCCCGTGGTGATTTCGCGGACGTCGTCATACCACGTCCAGGCATAAGTCATGTCGAAAGCTTCGGCGTGCAGGTCGCGCGACTCCCATTCCGCCAGCATGAACACCGGCTTGATCGCATCCAGTTCCTTGCGCGCGTTGTTCCAGAAATCGATCGGCACGAAGCCAGCGACGTCGCAGCGATAGCCGTCGATGTCGGCTTCCTTGACCCAGTACTTCAGGGCCTCGGTCATGTACTTGCGCAGGCCAGGATGACTGTAGTCGAGGTCGATAATGTCAGACCAGTCGAACCACGGCGTCGGCGTGAAGTTGCCCTTCCAGTCGCGCGCGTACCATTCGGGATGCTCGGTGACTAGCACGTTGTCCCATGCGGTATGGTTCGCGACCCAGTCGAGAATGACGTACATGCCCCGCTGGTGCGCCGCCGTGACGAAGTGCTTGAGATCGTCGAGCGTGCCGAACTCGGGATTCACGCTGTAGTAGTCCTGCACAGCGTAAGGGCTGCCCAACGTGCCCTTGCGGTTCTTGACGCCAATCTTGTTGATCGGCATCAGCCAGAGGATTTCAACGCCCAACTCTCTCAGGCGAGGAAGCTGTTGCTCGGCCGCGCGGAAAGTTCCTTCCGGGGTGAACTGGCGCGTGTTGATCTGGTAGATGGTGGCGTTCTTGCTCCACTCGGGATGTTTGAGTTTCACGTAAGGCATGGGTTGATAGGGATCGGGCTGGCTCGCCGTCGGGCCCGCCGTTCCTCCGGGATTCTTGGTGCAACCGGATAGTAGCGCTATAAGTAGGATAAAGAATGTCGCGCGGATACGCATGGCGATGGGCCTTTCAGGTGCGAGGGAATGTTAAATCATTCAGGCTGATTGGTTGAAACCGGCAAGGTTGTATGCACCGACTCAGCCCCATTCGCCGAGTGCGCAAAAAGGGAGCCATCTTTGGCTCCCTGCATGCTTTCATCGGTCTATTCTAGGTCAACAATCTACGCTGTGAATTCCCCGCGTGGCGAGCACCGGACAGCGGGCGTGGCGTACCACCGAGTGCACCACTGTCCATGGCAGGTGGCTGGCCACGGTTCCGCCGGGATGCACGCCCATCACGATCAGATCCACGAACTTGTCATGCGCCGTGCGGACAATCGATCCCGCAGGCTCGCCGATCCCGACTGCGACCTCAGGTTTGCACCACATGGTCGCGTCGGCCGGAATCAGGTCCCACAGCCGCTGGCGGTAGTCGGCCAACAGCTCCTTCGAGTACTCGACGGGCATGGGATGCAACTCGTCGAGCACGTGCATCAGCGTGAGTGCGGCATCGTTCTCCTCCGCCAGCGACAGCGCATAGGATAGCGCGTGCAGGGAGCCTTCCGAAAAGTCAGTGGCAAACAGGATGTGCGCCAACTGCTGATGATCGACCAGGCTGGCCACCACGTCAGGCCCGATGGTCAGCACCGGGCAAGTTGCGTGGCGCAATACCTGCTCGGCGACGGAGCCCAGCAGCAGCGTGCCCATCAGTCCACGGCCATGGGTGCCGAGGACGATCAGGTCGATGGCTTTGTCGGCGATGATGCCGGACATCTCCAGCCATGGGTTGCCCTGCTTGAGAATGGTGTCGTGCGGATACATGTGCAGCGGCTCGAACTCTTCCAGCCTGGCGAGGCTATCCGCCGCCTTCTGTTTCTGCCAGTCCAACTCCAACGGAACCGGTTCCATCGGAATGGGAGTCTGGGTTTCGGGTGGCGCTACATGTACTACGGTCAGTTTGGAGTCATAGCGTCTTGCCGTTGCCAGGGCATGCAACAGCGCGTGCTGCGACACATCGGAAAAGTCAGTTGCGAACAGGATGTTTTTAAATGCCACACGCGTGACGACAATTGGTGCCATGGGACACCTCCGCGGCGAGCTTGGGAAGAACCTACTCTTCTCATACTCCCGTGCGGACGCGATGGCAGTGATTGCAGTCACGCGAGCGTGTGAGAGCGGGAGTCGTCACAGATTTATGGTTGGTGAACGTGCGGAAAATCGCCAGCCTCGCCCATACAAAAACCAAAAGCAACCGCGGTTTTGCACGGATCACGCGGATAAGACATAAGGCCCGAAATCCAAAGCCACTCCGACTCCAACCAGCGCATTCTTGATTTCAAGCGTCGAATTGGGGTGCAGGGGGAGCGTCGAAATCTGTCAGGAGCGACGAACTACGTTGTAGTGTGTTTTACTACCAGCGAACCATCACGCTCTCTTGACTTCAGAATTTCCATCTTTGTGGACCAGCCGCCGTTGGCGCATCGCCGTGCTACTTGGCGTGGGCGTCGTCATCAACTTCTTCGATCGCGTGAACTTGTCGGTGGCCATCACACCGCTGAAGAGCGAATTCGGCCTCAGCACGGTAGCCATTGGGTACCTGCTCAGCACCTATAGCTGGACGTATGTGTTGCTGCAGCTTCCGTCCGGGCCAGTGCTGGACCGCTATGGCGTGAAGCCGGTCATCCGCATCAGCGCGTTTCTGTGGAGCGTCGCCTCGTTCGCGACCGGACTGGCACGCGGATTCGCCGGTATCATCTCCGCTCGGCTGCTGCTCGGTGTCGCCGAGGCGCCTACGTTTCCCGGCAACGCCAAGGCGATTGGCGTATGGTTTCCGCGCAGCGAACGCGGACTGGCTACAGCCATCTTCGACGCCGCAGCGAAGTTCGCGTCGGCGATTGGCATTCCGATCGTCGCCGTCGTCGTGCATTACTGGGGATGGCGCATGAGCTTCGTCTTTACCGGCGTGCTCAGCCTCGGCTATTTTGCGCTGTTCTGGTTTGTGTATCGCGATCCCACGGACGACCCGGGGCTGTCGTTGCCCGAGCGTGAGCACATCGCCGCCGGAGGAGGCCAGACTGAGGCTGCGGTCGATCCTCATCACGCCGCATCGTTATTCTTTCTGCTGCGCCGCAAGAAAGTCTGGGGACTGGCACTCGGCATGGCGGCCTACAACTACAACTTCTATCTCTTCCTCACGTGGCTTCCGGGATACCTCGGCACCGCGCTTCATCTCAATATCCTGCAGTCGGGCTTCTACACAGCGATTCCATGGCTCGCAGCCACTGCGAGCGATCTGGTCGTCGGGGGATGGCTGGTTGACTACCTCATCCGTTCGGGCCGCGATTCCACGCGCGTGCGTCAGACCATTCTCGTGATCGGACTAATCCTCGGCCTGGCGGTAGCCGGAGCGGCGCGCACTACCAATCCGCGTGTGGCCATCTTCTGGATCTCGATCGCGCTCTGCGGACTGGCAGCCTCGGCGCCGGTTGGCTGGTCGATTCCAGGGCTGATCGCGCCCGCGGGCAGCACGGCGCGGGTTGCCGGCATTATGAACTTCGTCGCCAATGTGCCTGCGATTCTCGCTCCCGTCATCACCGGGTATCTGGTCGGCAACTCGCAGTCCTTCCGCCGGCCGTTTCTGGTTGCCGCGGCAGTGCTGCTTGCCGGCATCGCGTCCTACCTGTTTCTGCTGGGCAAGATCGAACCAATTCCCGGACCCGCGCAGACGTCTTCCACCTAAACGCGTCGCACGTCTTCGACTCTGAGACAATATCGTCAGGCAACAACCACCCATGGAACCTGTACAACAACACCACGACGGGCATCACGAGAGCGAACCAGTCGCGCCTGCGGCCGACAAGAAATCCGGTCTTGCCTACTGGGCGGCCCGCGTCCTCGAGGAATGCGACAAGGCCAGCCACGATTTCGCCGCCGATCCGGTGCACGACCTACGGGTGGCCATCCGCCGCTGCCGCTCCATGGCGGACGGATTTCTTTCCGTCGATCCCGACCCAGCCTGGCGCCAGATGAAGAAGCTGGGTAAGGGACTCTTCGCCAGTCTCGGCGAGCTGCGCGATACCCAGGTCATGATGGAGTGGGTCAGCAAGCTCTCTGCATCCGACGATCCGCTGCGACAGATCCTGCTCGATTCGCTGCAGAAGAAAGAGGAAGAGTTAAAGTTGGTCGCCAAGGAAGCGCTCAGCAATTTTGATCGCAAGCGCTGGATAGCGCTGAACGCGAGGCTTGCCGAGCGCGCCACACGCGTGCCACCGGATGGTCCCGTCTTTCAGTATCTTGCACTCGAGCGCTGGCACGACGCCTACGAACTGCACCGCACGGCGTTGCGCAATCGCAGTGCGGTCGCTTATCACCAGTTGCGCATCGGCATCAAACGCTTCCGCTACACCGTAGAGAATTTTCTTCCCGAGCGACATCAGCACTGGTCGCGCGACCTGCGTGACCTGCAGGACGCACTCGGCGAAGTCCACGACTTCGATGTGCTGTGGGCTATGGTGAAGACCCACGCAGAGGTGGGACTGGGAGAGCGCGCCCTGTGGCAGCAGACGATCAGCGCCGAGCGACAGAAGCGCATCGCACTTTACCGCAGGAAGATGCTGGGAAGGGAATCGCTCTGGCAGAAGTGGCGCGCAGAGTTGCCGGCCGGAGAAGCACTGGCCGAGGCCGTGCTGGAAAAGATGCGCACCTGGGCTGCCTTCCTTGATCCCGACGATCAGCACACGCAACTGGTTACCAAACTCGCTCTCGACATTTATGACGGCTTGGTGCGGGAAGGGATTTTCGCCGAAAGCGAATTGTCACGCCGAATTCTCGAGGCGGCCGCCGTCATGCATGATATTGGCCGCGGAAAAGACGGCAGCCATCGCAAGCGGGGCTATCGGATGATCCGCGGCATGAAGCCGCCCGTTGGTTGGAACGAGGAATACCTGCAGTGTGTCGCCATCGTGGCGCACTATCACCGGGGAAGTTTACCGCCGTCCAATCACCCGATTTTCGCGGGATTACCCGCGCAGCGACGGACCGAATTGATGCCGCTCGCCGGCGTGTTGCGGCTGGCCAACGCCCTGGACGGCCTGCACGACCAGCGCACTTCTTCCGTGTCGCTAGACCGTAGGAATAGCGCACTCGCGATCTATGCCCAGGGACTTACGAGTTCGATCGGTCCCTTTGGCGAGCAGCTCGCCCAGTCGCGCTACCTGCTGGAAACCTGTATCAAGATGCCCATCGTGATAGGGCCACTCCCTGTGCGCCGCGACGCTCCAACCGTGCCCCCGACACGAGGGAACTAGTGGATCTGGTGGCGGGGGAGTACGCACGTACTGGGTGGCGGCAAATGTCTCGCCAGTGCGGGTTAGCCTCGCACCCTATGCCGCGTGGTGTTGGTCTTTGTATGGATCGCCGACGAATACGAAGGGATATCGTTTCAGCGCCTCGACATCTTTCGCCTCGGCATACCTTTCCACTTCTTCCATCAGTCTGGAAACTTCATCCTGGGCCATGCCCTTGGTGGCTTGCCAGAACTTGTCAGGGAAAAACCAGATGCGCTCGCGTTGGTTGATCTCGGCAGTATGATCAGATTCGACTTGCATTACGCTCCTCCCACATTGTCAGACAACAAGTATTTGTTGGGCCTGATCTGTGAGCATGGTTGGTGGTAAGGGAATCCTTTTACTACTTCTATTATCGCGTGCCCCATAGGGGAAGTAAACCACCGGAGTGCGCTCTTTGTCATGAATCAGTTGCACGTTCGCACAATTACTCGAAGCCCTCTCCTATCTTCACGTTGCAGGGTTACTGTCGCCAGGTCAATTGTTAAAGGAATGTTACAAACCAATATTGGCTGTGGAAAACTCGCAGTTTCTCGTCTGCAACGATTCTGCCTGCCGGTGAGGGAACTCGGGACAACTGCTGGATAAATGCGCCACATGTGCGCCGTGTACGATCACGTTCAAGGGACTGGTTTATCCTGAATACCTGGAGTCTGACGTACTACAATGTGAGACACGCAGTCTTCACGCCCCCACGACTTCCGGAAGTTCTGTCGCGAAAGTCCGCACGAGATCGTGCGCTGCGGCTCGGTAATGACATGGCGAGCATTAGTATCGTCAACTGGGATTGGGCACCCCGCGGGATCGAAGAATTGCCAATGTATCACATTGTGGTATAGCGATATTCTGGCGCGAGTCACTCATTCAACTGGCGAATCGGCACGCGGCGAATCACGCCACTTCGGTTGCGTTCTCTCCCGACCGCTTACGCCGGCAATTTCGAGAGGCGAAGGCCCGCACTAAGATCTGCGACCAGGTTGCCCGCGTCTTCGAGTTGCGCAGTTATAGAAGTCGTGCGGACGGTGTCAATCCCCGGATGCAGGGTTCAGCTGCGAACGGTTGAGCCGGGTCGCAATCGCCCGCAACAGGTTTCTCGGGTGTGACTTGATGCGCGACGCACGTGCCGCCGCAACCATTCCCCCACCCAACAGCAGGAGGGTGGTCGGCTCGGGAACTTTCGCTCCGGTCGGTTTTTCATCCGGAGGCAATGCGTCCAGTTCTCCTGCAAACAACGTCGCCTGCGCATTGCTCGCTCGATTGAAGCTTCCGCTACCGCTGGAGTCCAGGGCGGCCAAACGCTCTTCAAATCTCTCTGCCTTCAGTCCCGCGTCAGACAATTCGGCAGTCCTGGCGAGTGCGTATTCGGCGTCAGGATCCATTGAGCAGGATCTTCCTGCTGGTGACGTGTCTTCAGGCATTTGTCCCCGATACTGTCCGTCATTCTGGGCCTCTCCGCAGCCCCTTTCCCAAACCGCTCCGGACATGATTCGTTGCTCGGAAACGCCCGTCTTGACCTCAATTCCCAGCAGTGGCACAGCGATGCCCACGAGCAGAACTGCAATTGCCCACCACACTTGCGTACCCCTGAAATTCAAGATCCACCCCAAATAAGGTAACTTAATTAGTAGTTACTATACACTTTCCTACGGTATTTTCAATGGATCTAAGGTGCCGGATTGATAAATATTTCGTCTCGCCGCTGGCTGAGTCCAGCCGGAACGCAGAATCTGAGAGTTGGGATGTAAATAAATAGGAGCAAAGTATCAGCCCATGGTCTGAAGGATCCACGTCGGACGGCCAACGGTATTACTTATCAGTCATTTATGCTGTCAAGGTCAGCCCAAGTTTGCCACGATCAGCTGCAACGTTAGTAACTAAATTAGCATTACTATTGCGTAATCTGTTCATGGCGAGCCGGGGAAGGGCCGACACTCGCATGTGGATCGGCACGGAACTCCGACCCACACGCTGGGGTGAATACGAGCGTGAAAGAGTGGCGCCTTCGGTGCGGAGAAGAGTCCACCGACATGTTCTGGCGGTGGCGAACTGTTGTTTTGCTGGTCGTACAATCGGGAATGGTTGGTTTTGCATCGAGGTTTCGGCTACCCAATAACTTCCCGGCCCAACATCCACGCCGACTGCCATGCGTTTGCGACAATCCGGCCAAGCAAGGAGATGTCCAGAATGGAGCACAATCCGGAATCACTCAGGCTTGTAGACGCTCGAACAGCGAAAACGCCCTGGAGAAAATGGGGGCCCTACCTGAGCGAGCGGCAGTGGGGAACGGTTCGCGAGGACTACAGCGCGGACGGTAATGCCTGGGACTACTTCACCCATGATCAGGCACGTTCACGGGCGTATCACTGGGGCGAAGACGGATTGGCGGGCATCAGCGATGACCAACAACGGCTGTGCTTCAGCGTTGCCCTGTGGAATGGCAAAGACCCCATCCTCAAGGAACGCTTATTCGGTCTGACCAACAGTGAGAGCAATCACGGTGAGGACGTCAAGGAATATTACTTTTACCTCGACAGCACGCCCACGCACTCCTATATGAAGTACCTGTACAAGTATCCGCAAGGGGAGTTTCCCTACAGCAATCTGGTCGAAACCAGCAAGCGGCGCACCCGTAACGACATGGAGTATGAGTTGCTTGACACGGGCATCTTCAAAGGCGACCGCTACTTCGATGTGCTGGTGGAATATGCCAAGGAGACGCCGGAAGACATCCTCATCCAGATCAGCGTGAGTAATCGCGGGTCCGAGCCGGCCACATTGCACGTCCTGCCGACCCTGTGGTTTCGCAACACCTGGACATGGTGGCCCGACACGCGCAAGCCGTCTCTGAAACAGGTCTCAGCGCAGAATGGCGCCCAAGTTGTTGTGGCGTCGCACACCGAACTGGGCGACCGGTATCTTTACTGCGACGGAGAGGCCGCGCTGCTGTTCACGGAGAACGAAACCAACAGCGAGCGGATCTTCGGCAAGCCCAACGCCTCTCCTTACGTCAAAGACGGAATCAACAATTGCTTGATTGACGGAAATCACAACATGGTGAATCCCGAGAAGAGGGGGACGAAATCTGCGGCGCACTATCAATTGAATGTGGGTGCGGGTAAGACGGCCACCGTCCGTTTGCGTTTGAGCGATCTCGCTCCCGATGCCCTGGGCAGTCCGTTCAAGACCTTCGCCGCGACGATGCAGAGCCGTCTGGCTGAGGCGGATGAGTTCTACAGGTCCATCACCCCGGCCCGTGTCAGCGAAGATGAGGCGCGCGTCATGCGCCAGGCGCTGGCCGGAATGCTGTGGTCCAAACAGTATTTCTTCTTCGACGTGGACAAATGGCTCGAGGAACACGGTGAGGACCCGATGAAGCCGGGCCGCCATTCCATGAGGAACAGCGAATGGTTCCACATGATCAACCAGCATGTCATCTCGATGCCCGACAAGTGGGAATATCCGTGGTACGCCGCGTGGGACCTGGCCTTCCATACCATCGCACTCTCCACAGTCGATACCGAGTTTGCCAAAGAGCAACTCGACCTGATGCTGCAGGAATTCTTTCTGCATCCGACCGGTCAAATTCCGGCGTACGAGTGGAATTTCAGCGATGTTAATCCGCCCGTACACGCCTGGGCGACGATCTTTCTGTACCGCACGCAGCAGGCATTCGAGGGCAAAGGGGACCTCGAATTCCTCAAGCGCTCGTTTTCCAAGCTGCTGCTGAATTTCAGTTGGTGGGTGAACCGCAAAGACCGCTTTGGCAAGAACCTGTTTGAAGGCGGCTTTCTCGGGTTGGACAATATTGGTGTCTTCGATCGCAGC
>DATBZX010000307.1:0-3615 GCA_036512955.1 Terriglobales bacterium | reverse complement strand
CAGGGTGCCCAGCGGAAGGTACACCACACCGTCGCGGCAGAGATCGGGATTCGTCAGTGCGACGGTCAACTGGTCGTTGTCGTCCCGGACCGTCGAACTCAGGAAGAAGGGTCTGCGGCCGTCCAGTTCAAGAATCAAGCGCGATAGGAACCGCGTACCGTCATGGTAGACGCCCTGCTCGCCTGCCTTGCTGGGCTTGATATCGCCGTACTGGTCGAACAGGGCAAACGTGTCCCCATGCTTCAGTACCCGGATGCACTCATCGGTGAGGCTCGAGTCCGCCAGGATGTGGTGGGCATCCTCTCCTGGCTTTCCTTCAGAGCGCCGGGATTCTTGTATCATGCTCTCAGACCCTCGAACCTATTGGCATCGTGGCAGACGCCGACTCGAGAATCCGGCTCGGGCTTTCGTGGATCAACCGCTCGTAAACCCGGACGTAGTTCCGTGCCATGCGCACGGAATCGAAGCGTTCCTCAAAAGCTCGACGACAAACCAGGCGATCCAGGGACTCGATTTTGCGGACGGCTTCAACCGCTTCGGCGACCGTTTCCACGACAAACCCGGTCTTTCCGTTCTCCAGGATTTCAGGCACCGAACCGTTGCGCCATGCGATGACGGGCGTACCGCAAGCCAGCGCTTCGATCATGACAAGTCCAAAGGGTTCCGGCCAGTCAATCGGAAACAGGAGAGCGCAGGCGCCGCCCAGTAACTCGTCCTTCGCGCTCCCACCGACCTCGCCAACGAATTCCACGAACGACCTGGACGACTGGAGCAGAGGCTCGATCGATTGGTGATAGTAGCCCCGATCCTCGTCATAGATTTTGGCTGCGACTTTGAGCTTTCGGCCCGCGCGTCTCGCGATCTCGATTGCACGGTCGAGTCGCTTTTCAGGCGAGACCCGTCCGACAAACACCAGGTACTCTCCCGGCTCGTCCTGGAACGTATGAGTCTCTCGCGGCAGGCCGTGATAGACGGTCGCCTGCCAGTTGGCGCCCGGCAGCGGACGGCGCTGGTCCTCGGATATCGACACCAATGGCACTTCCGCGAACTCACGGAACAAAGGCTGCACGTCATGCAGGTGCAGACGTCCGTGCAACGTGGTGACGGTGGGCGTTGGGTTATGCCGGAGGAGCGGAAAGTGCAGGTAATCGTTGTGGAAATGAATCACGTCGAATTGCGAAGCCTTCCGAAAGACGAGTTCCATCAGCCGCACGTGTTGGGGCAGCGTCTCGCGACAGGCCGGGTCGCGCCAGAGGGCGCGCTCGCAAGGAGCGACGAGTGTTGCCATGGTTTTGGAATCGCCGCTGGCAAAGAGGGTAACCTCGTGGCCCAGCCGAACCAGTTCCTCCGTCAGAAAGGAGACGACGCGCTCCGTCCCTCCGTAGAGGCGCGGCGGCACGCTTTCATACAGCGGCGCGACCTGCGCAATTCGCATCCTCGTCATTTCCTGTGGTTCTCCACGCGCGCCTGTGGCAGTCCGGATCGCCGTTTCTGAAAGTACGCGATCTCGACCAGTGTCGGCCATAACTGGATCGACGCTTTGATCACCCCGACAACATCGTCGGCGATTCGCGTCAGGTTCTGCTGAAAGAAATCCGGCTCAAAACCGTAGAATGCCTTGGCCAGGTTTGCGGCGAAAATCCGCAGTGCCTGGGCGCGATCCGCGTTTCGTGCTGCGTCGGCCGCCAGCAGTGCCCGGCTGTGGAGGGCAGTAATCTTGTCGAGGATCTCGCTGGCATCCTCGACAGTGACATGGCCGTCGTAGTCGAAAGCGATGCTTAACTCATCGAGGCTCGTCACGCTGGCCTTGATCTTGCGCTTGAGAAGATTCGACACCTCCTCGTTGAAGATCTCCGCAGCCGGCGGATTGCGCATGTAGTTGCTCTTGCTGTGGTTCTGCGCCGCGTCGACGTGGGCGGCAGCGACGCCGTCCTGCTCTACCCAGAGCCGGTAGATGTAGTCCTCAAAGCGCAATCGCGTGGGGAAGAAGGGAGGCAGCCCAAACGTGTTATCGTAGCCCGCGACTCCGCAATCCATTCGCCAGTTCTTGTTCGTGATCACCGGCCTGAAGTTGACCAGCACATATACGTCGTTCAATGTGTCGAGATTCGTTTGCCCTTCGTCTTCCAGAAACATGTCAACGAAGTCGATTGCATCCACGTCGTTGGTGCCGGAGCGGAACGTCTGGGCAATCTTCACGCGGGAGTCCGCGGGCACTGTTCCTCGTTCAAGAATCAGCGAGTTCTCGTGTGCCAAGCCCTTGGTGGCGTTTGTTTCCAGGTCCATCGCGGTGTCCACCAGTAGCTCGCCGCGCTCGTAGTTGTCCGGCACTTCGCTAACGGGCCGGCCCAGCACATCCAGAAAGGCCGCCATGACGTCGAACGATTTCCGGGTATACCCGTTCTGATCCGCTTTATGGAGTCTTCCCCGGCTGACCTCGCCGGCTCCGAGCGACTCCCGGCTGTATTCGATCAGCGAAAAGGGCCGCATATCGTCGTCGGAACTGACCATCAGTCCGCCGAGTGTGTACATCAGCGTGAAGTTGCGGTTTCCACCATAGCTTGGGCGGAAGAGATTCTTCACCAGCGCCCCTAACCGCTGGTCGCGCAACCTGCCATTGAGGTAGCCCAGGAACTGCTCTTTTTCGCGAGGTCCTACATAATAGACGTCCTGGTGGGTGTGCGTCTGCTCGAGCAACGGATAGTACTTCTCCTGATTCGGCGTTGTCGAATCGTCGAATACGATGATTCGAACCGAGTGTCCATTTCGCCAGAAGTGCTCGTCGTACTGCTCAACGGTTTCGCCTACGTCACGCAGCCGGTGCGTGGGAATGACAAACGATAACTCACTGTCTTGCATAAAAGTCTGGAGACACGACCAGTCTACTTGAGCCCGGCACCGCGCCTGTGCGGGAACTTACCGTATATTGTTGCCAAAGATGAAACCAAATTCAGCCATGGCCCGGGTTTGGTGTTGGAGAGTGCCGTCGCTGCCGAACGCGCTGCCCGGAGCTATGCTGCCCGCGTGAACATAGGCAAGTTCGCCGCGGACGAAGAAGCCGCCGTGCTGATAGGTGGGCGTCACGGTGATCGACGTGCCGGAGCTGCCCGGGCCGTACATCAGATTGACCGATTGATCGGAGGCCGAACCCGAGCTTTTGATGTACTCAAAGCGGGCGGGGAGCGAGAAGCCGTGTTTGAAGGTCCGGCTCACCAGGATCGCGGCCGCATTGGTCGTTGCCCCCTTCACAACGCCGATACTCGGGTTGGTTGGAATATTGGTGTATTGCCAGTAGGGCTGGATGATCCAGGGCGCTTTGTTGAACGTGTACAACACGGCGTACATCGTGCCGTTGTTTTGCACCGGCGTGGCCAGACTCTGAAATTTCGTCTGCGCCAGGTTTCCCATGCCTACGAATGCCAAACTGTGGGGTCCGCTGGCATAAGTCAAGGAGCCGCTCAGCCATGAGTAGCGGTTCGAATAGAACCCGTCGTTCCAACTCAATGAGGCAGTGAATTTGCCCATCGTCTGATTCACTTGAATTCCGCGATTGACGGCGTTTTCCTGGTTCCACAACAGGCCGCGCTCGATGTTCATGTTTTGGAAGGTGAACGT
>DATBZX010000306.1:0-21163 GCA_036512955.1 Terriglobales bacterium | reverse complement strand
TTGCAGGAACAGTTTGGCGATCTGCATAATGTTCGCCTGGCCTACGTAGGGGATGGCAACAACGTGGCTCATTCACTGATGCTCGCTGCTGCAAGCCTGGGCGCATCGATCTCGGTCGCGACTCCTGTAGGGTACGAGCCGCATGCTGACATCACCAGCGCAGCGGAAAAGATTGCCGCTACCTCGGATTCGACTGTGCTGGTAACGAACGATCCCCTGGAAGCCGTTTCCGGCGCCGATGCCATTTACACCGATGTCTGGGCGAGCATGGGCCAGGAAGAGGAGGCGGCCGAGCGCCGCAAGATCTTCATGCCGTTTCAGGTGAATCAGAAATTGTTCTCGCGAGCCGCCAAGCATGCAGTGTTCATGCACTGTCTGCCGGCGCATCGCGGGGATGAAGTGGCGGCGTCGGTAATCGATTCGCCACGTTCGGTTGTGTTCGACCAGGCAGAGAACCGCCTGCACATTCAAAAGGCCATCCTAGTTCTATTGCTGGAAGGCGGTGTTCACCGCTTCCCGCCGAGGAGTTCCCATGCGTGAGAAAGTCGTCCTAGCCTATTCCGGAGGTTTGGATACCTCCATCATCATTCCGTGGTTGAAAGAAAACTATGACTACGACGTTATCGCCTTTGTTGCCGACGTCGGCCAGGGTGACGACATCGATGCGGTCGTTGAGAAGGCGTACAAGACCGGCGCCAGCAAGGTCATCGTTGAAGACCTGCGTCAGGAATTCCTGACCGACTACGTTTTTCCGGCGATCCAGGCGGGCGCGGTGTACGAGCACAAATATCTGCTCGGAACTTCGCTGGCGCGGCCGATCATCGCGAAGTACCAGGTGGAGTGCGCGCTGAAGGAAGGCGCGACCGCGGTCTCGCATGGCTGTACCGGCAAAGGCAACGACCAGGTGCGTTTTGAGCATGCCTACCAGGCGCTGGCTCCGGAGTTGAAGGTCATTGTGCCGTGGCGCGAGTGGACGCTGAAGTCGCGCGAAGACTGCCTGGAATATGCGGAAGCGCATGGCATTCAAGTCGCGCAGAGCCGGGAGAAGATCCACAGCCGCGACCGTAACCTGCTGCACGTGAGTCACGAGGGCGGGGAACTCGAAGACCCCAACAACGCTCCTCTGCCTACCACGTGGACTTGGACCAAATCTCCCCAGGATGCGCCCGACAAGTCCGAGAAAGTTTCGATCGAGTTTAAGAAGGGCTTGCCGGTTGCGGTGAATGGAGTTGCACTCGATCCCGTGGCCACCGTCGAAGTGCTCAACGAAATCGGGGCGCGTAATGCCATCGGCCGCATCGACCTGGTCGAAAACCGTTTCGTGGGTATCAAGTCGCGCGGCTGCTATGAGACTCCCGGTGGCACGCTGTTGCTTACGGCGCACCGCGAGTTGGAGGCGCTTTGTCTCGACCGGGAACTGGCCCACTTCAAGCAGCACATTGGTTTGAAGTATGCGGAGGTCGTGTACTTCGGGCTTTGGTTCACGCCGCTGCGCGAGTCGTTGCAGGCTTTCGTGAAGAGCTCGCAGAACGACATCAACGGCACCGTGACGCTGTCGCTCTACAAAGGGAATATCGATATTGCTGGACGCAGGTCCGAAACGTCAATGTACCGTCCTGACGTTGCCAGCTTCACCATGGGCACCAGCTATGACCAGAAGGACGCGGAAGGTTTCATACGCATTCTGGGATTGCCGGCACGCTCGCGTGCGCTGATTCATCAGAAGACCGAGGTTGTGAAATGAAGATGTGGTCGGGCCGGTTCAGTCAGGAGCAGAATGCCGGCTTCGAACAATGGCAGCGCTCGTTTGCCTTCGATTGCATCCTGATCCCTTACGAGGTGGCGGCTAGCAAGGCACATGCTGCCGCCCTCGCTAAGGCAGGGATGCTCGATGGCGAAGAACTGTCACTGACGCTTAGAGCCCTCGATCAGATCGCGGCTGAGGGAATTCCCTCGGCCGACGATCCTTCGATCGAGGACGTGCACCACTATGTCGAAAAGCGGCTAGTCGAGGTTGCCGGGGAGGTGGGCTTCAAGTTGCACACCGGCCGCAGCCGCAACGAGCAGATCGCCACCGACCTGCGGCTGTATGTGCGGGCGCAGATCGATGCCATCTCCGAGTTGCTCGTCGAATTGGCGCAGCAGTTTGTGGATCAGGCGGAACGCGCAGGCGACGCTGCGATGCCTTCGTACACGCACCTGCAGCGGGCAGAACCCGTGCTGGTGGCGCATTGGCTGCTCGCCTATGTCGAGATGTTGTTGCGTGATTTGGGACGACTGGCAGATTGCCGCAAGCGTTTGAACCAGTGTCCCCTGGGATCGGGTGCCGTGGCTGGCACTATCCTGCCGCTTGACCGCGCGGGCATCGCGAAGTCGCTGGAGTTCGACGCGCCGACCGCTAACAGCATTGATGCAACCAGCGATCGCGATTTTGCCATTGAGTTCGTGCAGGCCCTGTCGTCCGTGGCGCTTCACTTGAGCCGGTGGGCGGAGGAATCGATTCTCTTTGCTACCACGGAATTCGGATTTGTGAAGTTGCCCGAGGCGTTCTCAACCGGCAGCAGCGCCATGCCGCAGAAGAAGAACCCCGATGCGCTGGAGTTGATTCGCGGCAAGGCTGCGAAAGTTTTCGCCGACGCGGTGACGCTGTTCATCACGGTGAAGGGACTTCCGCTGGCCTACAACAAGGACATGCAGGAAACGCAGCAGCCGGTGTTCGCCGCCGCGCAGCAGGTCGCGAGCATGGTGCAGGTCGCAGCCGGATTCATGGCTGCCGTGAAGTTCGACTACGCAGCCATGCAGGACGCTGCCACCGGAGGGTTCATGAACGCGCTGGCTGGCGCGGCCTATCTCGTCCGCAATGCAGTGCCATTTCGTCACGCTCACGAGATGATTGGCAAGGCCGTCCAGTTGTGCGTTGAGAAAGGTTGCGAACTGGAGGATCTCTCGCCGGAAGATTTTGCGAGTTGCAATATTAAAGCTGGTCCGGACTTCTACAGCGCATTGCAATTGCAACAAGTATTGGCCATCCACGACGTACCGGGGGGGACTGCTCCCCTGCAGGTTGGGGCGGCGTTGAAGAAGACGAAGGAAACACTCTCGATGTATGCAGGAGCCGCCCATGTTTGCGCGTAACGCTACTCTGCCCGACGCAATTGCGATCGAGCAGCTTATCCAGGTGCACGTAGGGGATGGAACCCTGCTGGGACGCACCCTCGCCGAAATCTGCGAGAACATCCGCGACTTCGTGGTCGTGGAGCACGAGGGCGAAGTCGTCGGTTGTGGCGCACTGCACCTCTACGGAATGCACCTCGCGGAAGTCCGCTCCATCACCATCGGCTCTAAGGCCAAAGGCCACGGGGCCGGACGCATGCTAATCGATGCGCTGTTCGCCGAGGCTGCCCGCCAAAGCGTGACCTGCGTGTGCCTGTTCACGCGTATCCCGGAATTCTTCGGCAAGATGGGATTCACGGTGGTAGACAAGGAACTCCTGCCCGACAAAATGTACAAGGACTGCCTGCGGTGCCCGCGTCTGCACGCCTGCGATGAGATCGCGATGTACATGGGCGAATTGCCGGAGAAGACGGTGCTCTCCACTTCACCTCATGCCGCGCAGTATTACACGCAACTCGTAGCGCTCGATTCCTAGACGCGTTCCTGCGCGACCGCTGCTTCGCTCGGCACAGCCTGCCTGCGAAGCAGCAGTCCCAGCAGAATCCAGAGCGCGAGTGCCCCCCATTCGTACTTGCTGAAGTGCCCGGGAACCATGGGCAGGACTTTCATCGTAAGAAGCAGAAGAGTCACCACGATTCCGAACACCGCGGCTGCCCGGCCAAACGAACTGGGACGCATGCGGAGGTAAGACGCACAGGCTGCCATCCAGCCTAATGCCGACGCCAGTGACCCCACCTCAGCGATGGGCACCAGGATCGACTCTCCAGCAAACATACAGAGCGCAGTGAAGAGCCCGATGCCGAGAACAGCGATCGCGGGCGTGCGGTTAATGGGATGCACGTAGCCCAGCCGGGAATCGGACAAACCCCTTCGCCCCAGCGCAAACAACAAGCGGGTAGCGGCGACGAAGTTTCCGTTGAAGACTTCCAATAGCGAGAGCACGGCGGCGCTCATGATGACGCTGACAATCCAGCGCGAACCGACGGCATGCTCAAAAGCCACCGCGGTCGCGAAGCGTTCGTGCACCAGGCTCTGCCAGGGAGCAACATACGCAGTGGCTGCGATGACCGACACATAGAATCCGATTCCTACCAGCATGGCTGTCATGATCGCCAACAGAAACCGTCGCGACTGAAATTCCGAGCTGGCCTCCTCGGAGGACTTGCCGATCGACTCGAATCCGGTCATAAAATAAGGAACGATCTGCAGCACCAGGAGGATCGAGATCGGCGCCGACGCACTGAATAGCGGCTGAAAATTCTGCGGGGAGCCGTGCCGGAGCCCGGCCGCGATGAACGTAAGTACGAGTGCGATTGCCCCAAAGGTCGTGACGTTCTGGAAGCTGGCGCTCATCCGAATTCCACGGTAGTTCATGGTGGTGAGCAAGGCGGTGAGAGCCAGTCCAATTACGAGATGAGGCAAGAACACCGGCTTCCCGGCGACCCGGTAAAGCTCGAAGGAGTTTATGGCCGGAAAGATGTAGCTGGTGATCCTGCCGATCGCCACCGCCTCCCATGGGCAGACGATGCAGTAAGCCAGCATCATCATCCATCCCGTGGCAAAGCCTACCGAGTGCGGGAACACTGCCGAGGTGTAGGCAATTTCGGCGGCGGCATCCGGCATGGCGCGCACCAATTGCCCATAAACGTAGCCGATGGGCAGCAGAAGCGCACCGCCAAGCGCAAAGCCGAGGATGGCCCCCAGCGGGCCGCCCCGCCCCAGCCAGTCGTCCATCACAACCAGCCAGCCCACGCCGATCATGGTGCCGAAGCCGAGGGAGAAGAAGTCGGCCAGTCGGAGTTTGCGAGCGAGGGAAATCATCGATGTGCGAGGTTACTCCGGCCACTGACGAAACGGGGAGTCGCGATTGCGCTCAGCCCTTCAGGTACGGCAGCATCTGTTTGAATTGCGCCGTCCCCGACGACCGCAGCAACTCGTAGATCATCATTTCGGTGGTCGAGATCACAGCACCGGCGGCACGCATGCGGTCGATACCGATGTCCCAGTTCCAGCGCACGCGCGAACCAATGGCATCGGAAGCCACATGCACCAGGTAGCCTTCGTTGAGCGCACCAAGCGCGGTTTGCATCACGCAGATGTGCGCCTCCATGCCACACAGCAGCACGGTATTGCGATTTCCGGGTAGCGACTTCAGCGCCGAGCGGAACTCGCCGCAGCCAAAGCATCCGAACTCCAGTTTGTCGATAGGGCGGGCGTTGTTGACTAGGGACGCAAGCTCAGGAACCACGGGGCCGAGACCCTTGACATACTGCGTGGTGACGACCACCGGCATCTCGAGAACATTGGCGGCGCGCACCAGCAACTGCGAGTTCTTGACCAGTTCGTCCTTGTTAAAAATCGGAGGCAGCAACTTTTCTTGAATATCAACCACGAGGAGGGCGCACTGATCAGCCACCAGCGGCTGTCGGGCAACATCAGTGGCGTCGGTTGGAAAGGCAGCAGTACCCAGTAGCGATGTCATGGCGTCCTCGCAACAAAGAATGATGTTGCTCATTCTAGCGCGCTCACGCAATTGCCGCCGTGACACACACAAATGCGGCACAAACTCGGTCGCGCTCGACGAGAAACTGGACTGCCGGATTGTTGACGCTCCCGAGCGGCAACCAATACAATCGAAGAGCGGAGTTTTGATGGCTTCGCGCAGTTTCCACAACCGCTGCCCCTTCGTTCAACGGTAGGACAGCCGCCTCTGGAGCGGCATATCGGGGTTCGAATCCCTGAGGGGCAGCCAAATTCTTCGTACCAGATCTGGCCTACTATCCGTTCAGTCCTGCGATTTCTAATATCCCACTCTGTTTGTTGAGGCGCGCCTCCTGTTCCCGCAGGCGGCAACGCCCATTTGATAATAGCGGCTGGTAGAGTATTCATAGGGGCGCCAGCAGGCCCTCAATCTCCATCATTCGATCAACGCCCAACGCCATGTTTTATTCAACTGACGATCTACGCATCAAATGGACTAAAGTCGTTCTGCCGCCGGTTTTTCTCGACGAAGAGCTAGCCACCACGGAAAGGGCTTCGGCCACCGTCCATCAGGCTCGGGAACACATAGCCAATGTCCTGCGCGGCGACGATCAGCGCTTGCTTGTGGTCGTCGGCCCCTGTTCCATCCACGACACCCAAGCCGCGCGTGAGTACGCAGTCAAGCTGAAGTCCGCCATCGATGAGCACGCCAACCAACTGCACATCGTTATGCGGGTCTACTTCGAGAAACCCCGCACCACCATCGGATGGAAGGGTCTGATCAATGATCCCTATCTCGACCAGTCCTACAAGATCAATGACGGATTGCGTCAGGCGCGGCACCTGCTACTGGACTTGGCGGAGATGGGTGTGCCTGCGGGAACCGAGTTTCTCGACATGATCACACCGCAGTATGTGGCCGGGCTGGTCAGTTGGGGTGCGATTGGCGCGCGCACCACGGAGAGCCAGGTGCATCGTCAGTTGGTTTCAGGACTCTCGTGCCCGGTGGGATTCAAGAACGCGACTTCGGGCGACGTGCAGATCGCGATCGAGGCGGTATTATCCGCCGCGCATCCCCATACCTTCTTGGGGCACACCAAGCACGGACAATCGGCGATCTTTGCGACTACCGGCAATCCCGATTGCCATGTGATCCTGCGAGGTGGACGCAACAGCGTCAATTACACCGCCGAGGCCGTCGAGGCCACGTGCGGCAAACTGGAAAAGGCTGGGCTCAAGCCGAACGTCATGATCGACTGCAGCCACGCAAACAGCAACAAAGACCACACTCGCCAGGGAATTGTCTGTCGTAATGTCGCGAGCCAAATTGCGAGCGGAGACCGGCGGATCATCGGCGTCATGCTGGAGAGTAACCTCGTCGCCGGGGCGCAGAAGTTGATATCTGGCAAGCCGCTGACCCATGGGCAGAGCATCACCGATGCCTGCATGGGATGGGACGAGACGGATGGACTGCTGCGTGAATTGGCGGATGCGATCCGTACCGGCAGACCTCGAGGCTGAACATGAGCTGCGGCGCCTGCAAACCTTCAGCTGTGGTATAAACTTTTCCGACAAACTCGAATGCTCACGATCTCGTTGCGAGCGGCAACGAAACCCTACATAGCGGTGTGTAGAAACGAGGATCATGCATGCAAGTACTCGCCATCGATGTAGGTGGCACCAATGTCAAGATGCTGGCCTCGGGACACGAGGCACGCCGCAAGTTTTCTTCCGGACCCACTCTCACCGCCAGGCAGATGGTCGATGAAGTGCGAAAGGTCGCTGCGGATTGGAAATATGACGCCGTCTCCGTTGGCTATCCAGGCCCCGTTTTAGATGGACGGCTTCTGGCCGAACCTCACAACCTGGGCAAAGGTTGGGTCGGCTTTAACTTCGAGAAAGCATTTGGCTGTCCGGTGAAGATCGTGAACGACGCCGCCATGCAAGCTCTGGGAAGCTACAAGGGTGGCCGGATGTTGTACCTCGGTCTCGGAACCGGTCTGGGTTCTGCCATGATCATCGAAGGCACGCTACTTCCCATGGAACTGGCGCATCTGCCATACCGCAAGGAGACCTACGAAGATTACGTGGGACTGCGCGGGATGAAGAGATTTGGGAAGAAGAAATGGCGCAAATACGTGGACGATGTGGTGAAAAAGTTGGCGGCCGCACTCGAGCCGGACGATGTTGTTTTGGGCGGCGGCAACGTAAAGTTTCTGAAGACAATGCCGGCCAAGTGCCGTGCCGGGAACAATGCCAATGCGTTCATTGGAGGCTTTCGCCTATGGGATGACGCTTCTGCGTCGTCCGCGGGATCGAAATCGCATGCCGAACGCACGCCGTCAAAACGCCCTTCATCAAAGAGCACAACAGACGAGGATTGAGCCCAAGGGCGATGACGGTTCCCCAAATTCCGGATCTCGTCGCACTCATCGAGGAGGCTTGCAGCCGAGTTTACGGTCTGGTGCTGCAAACTCCGGTCGCTAGAATGACGTGCGAATCCCGCATACCACTCACCGCCCGTGTGTACGCCAAGATGGAGCAGTTGCAGACGACTGGTTCTTTCAAACTGCGCGGAGCCACCAATAAAATCCTGAGCCTTACTCCCGAGGCTGCTGCGGCGGGCGTAGTGACGTCTTCGACCGGAAATCACGGTCTCGCCGTCGCGGCGGCGGCCAGGCACAGAAACATCGATGCCGAAGTGTATTTGTCGTCCCAGGTACCTGAGGCGAAGTGGAAGAAGATCGCTTCGTATGGAGCGCGGATTCGAATGGTCGGGCAGAATCCGCTGGAGGCCGAGATCGCGGCCCGTGCCGCGGCCGAGGAGTCGGGCCGTACCTACGTGTCGCCATACAACGATTGGGAGGTTGTGGCGGGACAGGGAACGATTGGCGTTGAACTCGCGAACCAGGTCGAAAACATCGACGCAGTTTTCATCGCGACCGGCGGGGGCGGCCTGATCAGCGGAGTCGGAACATATCTACGGCAGAAGTCGCCACGCACAGAGATTGTGGGTTGTTGGCCCCAGAATTCGCGGGTACTGTACGAGTGTCTCCGTGTCGGCAAAATCGCCGAGTTTCCCGAGACCTACACGCTGTCGGAGAGCACAGCAGGCGCCGTTGAGCCGGGTTCAATCACGTTTGAATTGGCGCGGGCGGCGATGCATCGTGGAGTGCTGGTTTCCGAGGAATCAATCCTCGACGCCATGAAATGGGCTCGTGCGCAAGGCTGGACCATCGAAGGCGCCGCAGGTGTGGCACTGGCTGCGTTCTTCCAGGAAGCCTCCCGTTACGAGGGCAAGACGGTGGCCATACTGTTTTGCGGAGGCAACTTGTCGCCCGACGTGCAGAGCCTGATGCAGTGAATTAGAGCCGAACAGCGCCGTGGAGATCATAACGGCAAGGATTCGACATGTTTAAACATGCCATTGTCAGATGTCCAGGCGAGAACTTTGCCGAGGGTTTGACTACGGCAACACTCGGCGAGCCGGATTTGCATTTGGCGTTGCTGCAGCACGAGGCTTACTGTCAGGCCCTCCGGAGTTGCGGCCTGGAATTGATTCGGCTCCCCGCGCACCTCCAGTATCCCGACTCAACCTTCGTCGAAGATACGGCCGTTTTGAACGGAAAGTCGGCGGTACTTACTCGTCCGGGTGCCGCCTCGCGATCAGGAGAAGGAGCTGCCATTAGGGAAACGATTGAGCGTTTCTATTCCTCGATCCGCGAGATCGCCGCGCCCGGCACGCTAGATGGCGGAGATGTTTGCGAGGCCGGGTCTCACTACTTCATCGGCATCTCGCATCGCACAAACGAAGCGGGCGCGCGGCAACTCAGCCAATGGCTCGCCGCGGATGGATTCACCTCGTCTCCAGTCGACATTCGGGACGTGAACTCGATCCTGCACCTCAAGAGCGGTATCGCCTATCTGGACAGCAACGACCTCATCGTCATGAAAGAACTGGCGGGCAGGGAAGAGTTTTCCGGCTACAACCTGTTTCGCGTGCCAACGGAGGAGAGTTATGCCTGCAACTGTGTGCTGGTCAACGGCCGAGTGCTAATGCCGGCGGGATTTCCGCGGTTGCAGGAGGACTTGTCGCGTGGCGGTTACCAGCCACTTCCACTGGACATGTCAGAGTTTCGAAAGATGGATGGAGGGCTGAGTTGCCTCTCGCTGCGGTTCTGACCTGATTCCGGCAAGCCGATTGCGACGCAACCCGCAGTGTTACGAACCCATCTTGCGTTTCAGCAGGGTTGCGAAGCCGAAGATCCCCGTCCCCATCAACAGCATGCTGGACGGCTCAGGTACGGGCGAGGCATTGGAACCTGACGTCGCCGCCGAGGTGCAGGGGCCCGAAGTACATCCTGCAAGGTACCAGCGGATATTATCAAATTCAAATGCCGGGGCACTGGAAGTAAACGTCACGCTCGACCAAGGATAGATGATCCCAGCGGAGTCTGCCACCGTAGAAAAATGGACTACCGCCCCGTTCAAGTTCATGGTAGGGGGAGTGTCAGTGCCGGCAATGTTAAAGCAGCCGTAACTGCCCGTGGTATTAGAACAAAGGTCTGAGCCAGTGAACGTGGTTGTATTTCCGAGGATATCGGTGAAGGTAACCGAATTCCAGGTATCCACGCTGCCCCAGTAGAAATCAAACTGTTTCGCGTATTCTTGAACTCCCTGTGCGTTCTTTGGGAAGGTAATGGTGATCGAGGAAGACGCGCCGGCAGTGGACAAGTAATAGCTCATATCGGCCTCGCCCAGCGGTTCCCTGAATTGCGTCTGCGCACTGCTGTCGGTCGCATGGTTAAGAGTTGCACTGCCGGCAAGCGAGAATGTCAAGCCGGTTGCTCCGCAACTCGCAGTGCAGATGACCTGATGATAATTCAGGTAATTCTGTGCATTATTAGTAGAACTACAAGTAGAAGGACAGCTGTAGGTCGTGCCGGGATCAAAATTGTGCCACGCAAGCCACGGGCTTGCTGCGTTTCCCAAGAGGTTGAGGTAAGAAAGCCCGGTGTCGCCGCTGTAGTAGTAGCCGGTTTGCGATCCGTTGGAGTTGTAGAGTGCGGTGACCGGAAGATTAACACCCGTAGGTAGTGCAACCCCCGCAGTGTCCCAAACTAGCGTAGTCTGATCATTAATCTGAGTAACATTAGAACTATTGACAGCAGCTTTCGTGGTAGATCCACAGTACGGATTATAGGTCGCGTTGTTTTGACAATTTGCCGACAGATTGGCGGCGGTGAGTATGGTGAATCCGTAGAGAGCTAGCCACAGACTGGCCCAGGAAGCGGAGGTCAAAGGTGACGCGGCAGACATCAACGGCAATCCAATCCCGGATGTTCAGTTTCGCCTGCAAAATGATTCTTTGGGGATCGACCGCACCACCAAAACGAACTCCGATGGACAATACTCCTTTTTCTTTGTCCCACCGGCCAGCGGATATGTAATGACGGTGGAAGCCAAAGACTATTTGATGAGTGCGGAAGTACCGCGAGGTTCCAGTAAGTACTTTCGCTGCGTTACGTTTGCTCTCGAAGTTGGACAGACGCGATATGTTCTGCCGTCGTTTATCGGAGAGAAACGCGATGTCACCTCTTCCCGGCAGCCGGTCTTCGATTGCCAAAAGCCCGGGAATGGACCGCAAGCTACCGCGATTCCGCAGCGGGGAGACGCTACATACCTTACCCGATTGCAGCCGAGGCCGGGCAACAAACAGCCCGTATCATTGTCCTCCTCGGCATATCGTCGGCCTATAAGCTTGGTTGTGTCCGGACGGGCGGCCCCATTCGCCAGCCTGATGACTGGGCTTGACGGAGACCAGCCCGCTCAAGATAAGAACGCAAGTCCGCCCGCGTCATCGCCACAAACTCCAGCCTCTCCTGTTCCCGCGCAGCCGTCGCGAACAACGGCGCAGAGTGCCGGAAGCCGTACGCAGCCCCCCGCCCAGGCAGGTGAAGGGGAATTGTCGAGGGTGCCGCTCGATACAATCTCCACCGCCGTCAGCACGGTGATTACAAGTGACCAACTGCGCAGTCTCCCGTTGTTTAACCGCAACTTCCTGGCGGTTGGTCTGCTGGTTTCGAGCACGCATGACGTGCCCGCATGGTCGGAGTTAAAGGACACGACCTTTAGCATTTCCGGTCAGCGTCCAACCTCGAATGCGTTTTTACTCGACGGAATGGACAACGTCGCGTCAAGCAGCAATCAAGCCATTCCCTTTCAGGTCAACGATGCGATCCAGGAATTCCGCGTGGTCACGGCCACTTCCGATGCGCAATTTGGACGCAACATCGGCGGCGTGGTGAATATCGTCACCCGCCGGGGCACTTCCAAGTTTCACGGCAGCGCGTTCGGCTTCTTCGCATCGGATGCAATCAATGCGAGTTCACCCTTGTCGGTTTACAACGGCTCGGGGTTCGATCAAGCGGCGGCATTCGCAGGTCCGCTAAACGCGCAGCCGGCCACGAATACCAATCAGATTGGAAGCCCAATCTATCAACCCAACTCCTACAACCAGTATGTCAAGACCGTCCAAAACTTAAATTCGATCTACGGGACCACCAATTGCACCTCTCCGAACGCGACCTACGGATCATCTGACTGCAATCAACTGTTCGATCCGGCGGCGATTCTGGCGCAGCACAATAGCCTTATCCAGCCATTTTCTTCCCAGCAATTCGGTGCCCAAGCCGGCGGCTCGTTTCTGAAGCGCCCGAAGAGTGCATGGTATTGGTTTGGGGATTATGAGGGCACGCGCATCGACAATCCGAATCCCGTCTTCGTGCGTGTACCTAGTTCCTATGATCGGAGCCATCTCAGCGAATTCCCGCCAGGTACACCAGGCTACACTGACGCCCAGTACGCGCAGAGCGTTCTGTCGCTGTATCCGCAAGCGAACGTTGCTGCCATCCCGGATGTGCTGGAGTTCTACCAGGGACAGGCCCCGAACTACACCAACGTCGACAACTATCTCGGACGAATCGATTTCACTCAATCTTCACGCACGGATTGGACATTTCGCTATAACCTCCAGAATCTCCGCCAATTGCACGATGACACCCTGCCCAGTTCGCCGACCTATCCCGGGAATGGCGTAAACCGCGCTGTGCTGAACCAGAACCTGGTCGCGACGTTCACCCACCAATTTTCTGACCGCTTCAGTAATGTCCTTCGCGGTGGGTTTACCAGGTTCCAGGTTACGGAGACGCCACAGGACGCCAATTTCAACGCCGCTACCGTGGGTTTGCCAAGCGGCCGCATGCCGACCTATCTGCTTTCCGGGCTCGATCCGCAATATGCAGGCGCCAACTGCGTCAACCCGGGATCATGCACGAATGGTGCGTGGGGCGGATGGTTCGACTCCGTATGGTCCCCGCCTTCGAATGTGCCGATCATTGCGCCGTCGCTGGATGGGTTGTTCCCGTTTGCTCGTCTGGGCGCGCCACTTAGCGCTCCAGGAAAACGCCAAGACAGCGAAGGCGAGTTGATGGACAACATCGTGTGGTTCAGGGGAAAGCATACCGTGCGCGCCGGAGTTGACTTGCGCAGGCTGCAGAACGTCTTCGATAACAGTGGTTTCAGCCGGGGCATGGTTGTTTCCGGCAATATTGGCGAGTTTACCAGCGACAGCGAGACATGCGTCACCTGCTTCCCGGTATCAGCATTCAGCAGCCCTTCCTACGACTATGCGATCAAGGAGCCCAGCCCTTACCTGACCACGTTCCACTCGTACGTGGTGGCCGGGTACGGGCAGGATACGTGGCGCGTGAAGCCGAATCTTACCGTCAACTTCGGGCTTCGCTACGAGTACTTTTCTCCACCATCGGAAACCAATCACCAGCTGTGGAATTTCGATACAGCAGCCAATGGACTCGTCCGCCAAGGTCAAAACCAGGTCCTCGATCCGTTTGGCAATAATTGTGCGGCAAATGACAGCTACACCGGGTCTTACTACCCAGCTTATTCTCAGTCGTTACCTTGGACGTGCAGCGTCATTGGCAACGGCAACTTTGTGGTTGCCAAGAAGACGAATTTCGAACCACGACTCGGCGTAGCGTGGTCCACTGCCAGCGGTGACATGGTGGTTCGCGCTGGATTTGGCATTTACTTCGACGAAGTTCCGGCCAGCCTGATGGCGCAACTGGCCTTCAATCGGCCCACTCCGCGATCGACGACGAATCCCCAGACGCTCTACGGCCAGAACTTTGAAACTGCGTATTGCGGTTTCGGCCAATGCGGTTTGGGCAATTCGACCCTGCTCGGCCGCACTGCTCAACAAGCCTTTTATCAAGCCGCTAGCGTGCCCTTCGCCGTGAGTGCGATTGATCCGGCTCACCTTGGTAATCCCATGACGCGGCAGGTGAGTTTCTCCATTGAGCGACAGATCGGTCGAAACGTTTCGGCTGAAGTTGCCTACATCGGAAACTATGTGGCAAACCTTCCCATTACCAGCAACACCGGGTTCAACAACGAATGGTTTTGCACGACTTCGGCGCCGGGGCTGTTTGGCCAGCCCTGCGACGCCTTCAGTTTCGTCCCGATCTTCACCACAGCTAACCTCGGCTACGGCAACTACAACGCTTTTGTGGCCAAGGTGACGACCCGCGGTTGGCGCGGATTTCAGGCGCGCGCCTCATACACGTACTCGAAGGCCCTCGATAATGCCTCCAGTTCAGGTTCGCCTTTGATCCCGAGTCCCCTAATGACGCAGGTGAGCAGCATGCAACTTCTCGGGGCGGGCAATCCGCTCTTGTATGCGATTGGCGCAAGTTCCAGCGCATTTGCTCCTCCGCCCACTTCTTTCGATCCGCGCTCCATCTCGGCGAATCTCGCGGCCCTCACCGGGCTTTTGACAGCAGGCGTGAGCACGACCGGCGTGGGCCGGGCGCAGGTGACGCCCTATACGATTCCGCAGTCCCCGTGTACAACTTCCTGACCAATGACTATGGTCGCGCCGATTAAAATTATTCGTGAAGAAAGACGGGCAGTGGATCGCCGTGACAGAGTACAGCCCGTCGCTCGTGTATGGCGAAAGTTGCGGGCCTAAGGGCTGCTTTCCGCCTCCTGCCGTCCAGTATGTGCCCGGAGCAGTGCTCGCTGCCTGCGTTAACCTGCCGCCAACGACTGGACAGGAATTTCGTGCCGTGTTCGTGCAGTCCGTCAGCAAGGTCGAAGGCGCTTTCGGACCCCGCGTGTTGCAGCTCGACGGATACCATAACGCCAACTGCGCCAAGTAAGTCGGAACCCGGTTCGTGCTTTGGTCTGAACTTCGGATTGGTGAAGTGCTGGCCCTTAGGCCAGGGGATACGTCGTTGGCGATTTTCATTCCTCGCGGGCGTCAGAGAATGTGTCGCAGCTGCGAATCCAAATTTTCGGTGGGATAAAACGCTCGAGGAGCATTCGCCCCACCCGCGCAGCGGCGGAATTTGTGTTAGCCCCGGGCGGTAAGCCCGGGGTCAAGTGGGAGATTAAATTGAGCCGCGGAGCGGCGACACTGGTTGCGACACAGTCTCTTCAGCCCGCGAGGAATCTGCTTTTCCGACACTTAAGCCGGCTCCTCACTCCAAGTCTTCAATCTTCACTTTCATATTCCGCAAGTGGTCCCGCATGTGGTGGATGTAGTCCTCGAGAACAAACTGAATCGTCAGCGGAGCTGAGTCTTCGATAGTGCATGTCCGCGACCAGGCTGAGTCAGGCACGGCCTCGGCGGCGGCGAGCAATTGCCGATTGAGCGCTACCCATGTTCCGATCAACTCGTGCCATTCTCGCGTCTGATACGCGTGCAGAGCTACCCACTGCTCCCCGTCGTAGCCCGGCATGGCCGGGTTGTCTTCCACCTGAGCGCGCACGATTCGCTGGTGATTGTTGGCGGCAGAATCCAGCAGGTGTCCGAGTTCTTCCTTCACCGACCACGATTCTGGCGGCTTGAACTCAACTACATCAGAAGGCAGCGCCCCCAGCCGTGCGGGAAGGGTCTTAAGTAGCGTGCGCAGCGATTCTATTGCTTGCATTTCCTCATCTCCCATTTGCCGATATTATGCCTCATTTTGGCGCACTCCCAGTTCCACGGCCCCAGACCGTATAATCGAAGTTCCTTTCATGAGTTATCAGGTTCTAGCCCGCAAATATCGACCCCAGAAGTTCTCCGACGTCATCGGTCAGGAGCACGTCACCCGCACCCTGAAAAATGCCATCGAGCAGCAGCGCATCGCGCATGGATACATCTTCAGCGGGCACCGGGGCATTGGCAAAACCACCATCGCGCGCATCCTGGCCATGGCGCTGAACTGCCGGTCGAAGGACCATCCTGTCCCTGAACCCTGCGGCGTGTGTGACTCCTGTGTTGAAATTCGCGCTGGGAATGCGGTGGACGTAATTGAGATCGACGCTGCGACCAACCGTGGCATCGATGAAATCCGCGAATTGCGCGATGCCGCGCGCTATCGTCCGGCCCGCGACCGCTTCAAGATCTGGATTCTCGACGAAGCCCACCAGATCACCGATGCCGCTTTTAACGCTCTGCTCAAAACGCTGGAGGAACCGCCATCGCACGTGATTTTCATGATGGCGACCACCCAGCCGGAAGACATTCCGCAGACTATCCGCTCGCGCTGCCAGCACTTCAGTTTTCACGCCGTCAGCTTCGACGACATTGTCGGCCAGTTGCGCGATATTGCCAGGCAGGAGGGCATCACCGCCGACGACAGCGCGCTTGCCATGCTGGCCGAGGCGGGCGACGGATCGATGCGCGATGCCCTCAGCATCATGGACCAGGCCATCGCCAGTTGCGGAGACACCTTGAGCGCCGACGTGGTGCGTGGACTGGTGGGCACGGTTGGCTCCGACATTCTCGAAGACATCATGGATGCGGTGGCGCGCAACTCCAGCGAAGACGTGCTTCGCACCATCGATCGCCTTCTCGTCGAGGGACAGAGCGCGCAGCACTTTGCCCGCCAGATGGTGCGCTTCCTGCGCAACACCGTGGTCGCCAAGGTGGCCGGCAGCGAATCGTCCGTCCTGCAAATTTCATCCGACGAACGCGCCCGGGTTTCGCGCGTTGCTGAGCGCTTCACTGAAGAAGACCTCACGCGCTTTTTGCAGATCATGCTGCGCACTCATTCCGATCTGGGATACAAGCAGGAGCAGCGTTTCCATCTCGAATTGGGATTATTGAAACTTGTGCACGCGCAGCGCCTGCTTCCGCTCGAACAGTTACTGAGCGGGGAAGCCGCCAAAGCGCCAGCGACTCCTTCGCGTGGCGGGAGCGCATTGTCCGGAAACGCCAGTCCAGCAGGGACGCGCAGCATACCCCAAGCAACTCGAACATCGGCGGCGGATACTTCGTCTTCGCGCGGAACTGCAGCATCTCCGTTCAAGGGTCCATCGCCGTTCGAATCCGACCGCAACCGCAAAAGCGACCCCAAGGCGGAAACTCCAGCATTAACCAACGCTCCGGCAAACGGGCCTGGTGCGGTTGCGCCGGACTCGGCACGCGCTACTCTCAAGGTAGAATCGCCGGTAGCGGTTGCGGTTGCGATCGCGATCGAAGAAACTCCATCGGACTCTGCAGTCGAGCTGACTCCCGATCTGGCTCGCAACGCCGTTTTGGTGGCTCTGGAAGATACGGGCCAGCAAATGCTGGCGCACAACCTCGAGTCCGGCGAGTGGAGCTTACGCGGCATTGAAGTCTCGGTGAAAGTAGCCATGTCGCAGGTTATGGTTGACGTCGCTCTTGGTGAGGGGCCCAAACGCATCGTGCAAGATGCGCTTCTAAAAGCGACCGGGAAGCCCATGAAGTTCAAGATGGTGAGCGGAGGGGCGCAGTTCATTCCCAAGGTAGCGCCGCCTGTCGCTCGTCCCTCAAATGGCGCCGGAGCTCGCAGTCGTGCCATGTCTGACCCAATTGTGCAGCGCATGCAGGAAAAGTTTGGAGCGGAAATTCGCTCAGTGATCGACCATAAGGAGCGCAGCTAGGAAACACATGGTCCGCCTCGCGGCTGAACCGGAGGCAGACGTACAAAACGAGCCGCCAAGCGGCGATATTTGGGTAAGCCGTGGGCGTCAGCCCGCGGTCAAATCGGGAGAGTCACGGAGCCGCGGAGCGGCGGCAATTTTGTTCCGCGATGCGTCGCGAGGTTCGGAGCATTCATGGACGGATTCAATTTGCAGGACATGCTGGCGCAGGCGCGTCAGCAGGCCGAAAAGCTGCAGGAGAAAATGCAGCAGATCACGGTTGAGGCCTCCTCGGGCGGAGGCAGTGTCACCGTCAAAATGAACGGTCAAAAGCAAGTTCTCGGCGTCGTGATCGAGCCTGAAGTCGTGAAGTCCGGCGACATCGAGATGCTGCAGGACCTGGTGACTGCCGCCGTGAACGAAGCCGTACGCAAGGTCGATGATGCCATGAAGTCGAGCCTCGGTGGCATGTTCGGCGGCATGGGTCTGCCGGGATTCTGAGGCTATTGCAGATTCGCTTTGTCCTGAATTGATTGGGTAGTGCGGCGCTTCGGCGTCGCGTAGATGTGGTTGGTTTTGATCGGAGCTGGCTTCAGCCGGCGGCATTCTCGGACTTGCACCGGCGCGCCACAGCCCGCCCCAACAAATAACGAGGTTCACGTTGTCCAAATTCGCCGAACCCATGGCCCGCTTGATTGACGAACTGAAGAAGCTTCCCGGAGTGGGCGGTAAAACAGCGCAGCGCTTCGCCTTTCACATCCTTCGCGCCAGCGACGAGGATGCGGAACAGCTTGCCGACTCCATCCGCCAGTTGAAGGCCAGCCTGCATCTCTGCTCGGTTTGTAACAACATCACCGACGTCGATCCCTGCGTCTACTGCACTAACGCCAGCCGAAACCAGCGCCTGGTGTGCGTGGTGGAAGAACCCACCAACATCGCAGCCATCGAGAAGACCCGCAACTACAACGGCGTGTACCACGTTCTGCACGGGACGCTTTCGCCATTGCACGGTGTCGGTCCCGACCAGTTGCGCATCGCCAGTCTCTCCCGGAGGGTCGAAGCGGGAAGCGTGGATGAATTGATTATCGCCACCAACCCCACTGTCGAGGGCGAAGCCACTGCTACCTACCTCGCGCGCCTACTCAAGTCTTCTGGCGTCAAGGTGACGCGAATAGCGACCGGTGTTCCCGTAGGTAGCGACATCGAGTACGCCGACGAGGTCACCATGCAAAAAGCAATGGAAGGCCGCAGAGAACTGTAGCCTTCCGTAGGTCTACTTCGAGCTGGCGAGCGCGGGCTGAACCTGATCGAAATACCCGTTGATCATCCCAGCCCAAACTACCCCTTTGTTCCTGTCATCGTTCGCCTGTTGAGTCACATGTTCATTGGCTTCGGGCCGAAGCGCGGTCCGCCCATACACCACAGACACGCGCGTACTGGTCTCGTCCAATCTCGCCAGGTGAATGTCAATCAGCGTGACCATCGCCTCGGTGACAACGTAAACATACTGCACGTGTCCGGACAACAGGTCGAAGGATGTGTTCATCCAAAGGCTTGGAGTGCCGTTCTGGCTCCACGTAAACACCATCCCTTGCTGGTCGCTGGGCGGGGAGGGGTGGATGAACTGCGGGTCGAATCCCTTCGCCCATTTGCGCTCTTCGTGTGCGCCGAAGAGAGGGAAAGTCTGCTCGTAGGAAGCATTCACGATCAGGCTGAATTCTTCGTGAGTGTGAATCAGCTTCATTTGCGTCTCTCCTTCAGTTGATGGCTGTCCGTGGCTTTCAGCGTCAGCCCGTAAATGCTGCGCAACTTCTCGATTTCTTTCAGCGTGTTGTCGGAGAAAGGCGCCTTGCCCTCGAAGGCGTGCAGCACAATGCCTTCCAGCAGGTCGCCCAGGGTCATGTCCTTGAGCTCGGCCAGGCCCTTCAGGACCTTCAGCAACCGCTTCTCCATGCGGACTCCCGTTTGTACGCGTTCGACGACGATAGGGTGTTCCAGTTGTTCTTTCATGGTACTAACGTACCAACGTACCAAAATAGTGTCAAGATCCTCGTGGCTGCGAGCCAGCGCCAATTCCAGAGTTTGTCCTGCTCCCCGCTGCCGCTGATTCCGCAAAAAGTGGTTTGTGCGTTCGCTCACAACAGGTCAGTGACGCATATCACCGCCCCGATGGTTGCCAAATTTGTACAGTGAAATCAGCGGAAGTACCGCCGGATCTGCTGCCAGTGAGGCGGGCAGTCCACACAAGATCAGGAGAATCGCAATCATGGCTTACACAATCACTGATACCTGTACCAAGGACGAACTCTGCGTGGAAGCTTGTCCCACCGACTGTATCCACCCCAAGAAGGACGAGGAGAAGTTCGAGGCCGCGACCCAGTTGTACGTTGATCCCGATGGCTGCATCGATTGCGGCGCCTGCGTGCCGGTGTGCCCGACCAACTCCATCTTCCCGAACGACGAAGTCCCGGCGGACAAGGCCGAGTTCATCGACAGGAACGCTGCTCACTACGCATAAGAATTGGGTCATGGCGCGTCCCCGTGTCCTCCCGGACAGCGGGCTGAGTTCGCCACGGAAATCTGCTATCGAGAATTGTATGAGGCACAGCCGCAAAGCTGTGCCTTCGTCATTAGGCATTGGCGGTATCGCTAATGCATCCTCGCTGCAGTTCTTGCGTGCTCTGCGCCTGCGTGGATTGCGAGGCAGTAGCAGGGATTATTTCACCGGGGGAGTGAGAGAGCTAGGTCAACCGTCACGTTGGAGTTGGTCGAGCAGGTACGGAGACAAAGCGAGCTTTCTCATTATTGAAGCCACCAGCTATAATCCGGCGTCATGCAATTCTCGATTCGACGCACCTCACCGCTATCCAGACGATCTCTAGTTTGCGCAGTCCTACTGCTGTCCTGCGCATCACAGGCATTCGCCCAAGCCGCGGAGCCTCAGGTTGCTCCCGCGCCGCCAGTAACTGCGACGCAGCAGAACATCCTGCCCTTCATCAAGAACGCCTGGAACACCTTGGGCCGCTCCATGAACGACTGCTCGTCGATCAGCGATCCCAAGTTCGGCGCGGGCGCGACCTCGGTGCTCTACCTGCCCGACGGAGTGACTGCGCCTCCAGCAGTAGCGGCCCTCAGCAAGTGCGGGGTGAAGGTCGAAAACCTGCCGAAAAAGATCACCGGCCTGGGCACCATTCCGGTCGATCAGTTGAACGCTCACGGCCTGTTGTATCTGCCGAACAAGTACGTCGTGCCGGGCGGCCGCTTCAACGAGATGTACGGATGGGACAGCTACTTCATCATCATTGGCCTGCTCGAAGACGGCGAGCGCGATTACGCTCACGGCATCATCGAGAACTTTTTCTACGAGATCGAGAACTATGGCGCGGTGCTCAACGCCAATCGTGCCTACTACCTCACGCGCTCGCAGCCGCCGTTTCTCACGTCGATGATCATGGCCCAGTACGCCGCCGATAAGAAGGCAGGGAAGGCCGATAACAAGTGGCTGGCGAAGGCCTACGAATACGCCGTCCGCGATCACGATCTCTGGATCAAA
>DATBZX010000305.1:0-48649 GCA_036512955.1 Terriglobales bacterium | reverse complement strand
CTTGTCGCTGGGAAGCGGAGCATCGGGAAGAGGGCTTCCGGAAGGCGTTGTTGCGGCGGCAACGTCTGAGTTCAAGCCAGCAAGAGAGCTATCCAGCAATACGGTTGTATCGTTAGCGGCGGCGTCGGGCGCAGGGGATTGTGCCTGTATCGCCGGACAGGAAAAATAAATCAGAGCAACAAAAAGGCACAGAGTCCGCAAAACGAATACACGGAATCGGTGTCTCTCAAATAAACAAGACACAACAAGCTCCCAAAATGTAACTGCCGATAGAGCGTTTCCAAAATGGTAGCCGAAAAACGGGAGAGATGTCCACAAAAACTCTCCCGTGTATAAAAGTACACAACCCGTTTCTGGAGAGCTACTTACCCTCTCCCAGGATCTGGAAAAAGCGGATGATGGACTCGATGCCACGATAGAAATTCGGGATGTGGAATTTCTCGTTCGGGGCATGCAAATTGTCGTCGGGAAGACCCATGCCCATCATGATGCTGGGGATCTTCAGGTCCTTCTCGAACTGAGTGACGATCGGAATCGAGCCGCCGGAGCGAATGTAAACCGTGTCCTTGCCAAATACTTCGTGCATGGCGGCAACCGAGGCGCGGGCAAAGTTGTTGTCGGTGCTGACCACGCAGGCCGGTCCCTTGCTATGCACCTTGATGGTGGTCGAGATGCCCTTGGGCGTGATCTTGGCGATGTAGTCGGTGAACTTCTTGAGGATGTCGTCGGCGTCCTGATTGGGCACCAGGCGCATGGAGACTTTGGCCGAGCCTTTGGCGGGAATCACAGTCTTGGCGCCGGGCGCTTGGAATCCGCCGACGATGCCGTGGACTTCGAGGGTGGGACGGGCCCATGTGCGGTAGAGCACGGAGTATCCGGGTTCGCCAGTGAGCACACTGGATCCGACTTCGGCTTTGCGATACTCCTCTTCGTCGAAAGGCAGGCTGGCCCAGGCTTTGAGCTCGTCGTCGGTGGGCTTCTGCACGTCATCATAGAAGCCGGGGATGAGGACCCTGCCTTCGGCGTCCTTCAACTTGCTCAGGATTTCGACCAAACCGAAGATAGCGTTTGGTGCAGCCCCTCCGTACACACCGGAATGAAGATCGACTTTCGAGCCACGGGCTTCAACTTCGGTGTATAGAAGGCCGCGAAGTCCGACGCAGAGCGTGGGGATCTCGGGCGCGAAGAGTTCGGTGTCGGTGACCAGCGCGAAGTCTGACTTCAGCTTCTCGGAAGTCGCGTTGGCCTTGACGAAAGCTTCGATGCTCTCGCCGCCCACTTCTTCCTCGCCCTCGATCAGAACGCGAACATTGATGGGAAGCTTGCCGCCGCAAGATTGGAACAGCGATTCAAACGCCTTGAGTTGCATCCAGAGCTGGCCTTTGTCGTCGACAGCGCCGCGCGCGTAGACGTTATTGTTGCGCTCGGTAGGCTCGAACGGCGGAGTAAGCCACTCGTCGAGCGGTTCAGCGGGCTGGACGTCGTAGTGCGCATAACACAGCGCGGTAGGCTTTCCGGCGGCATGCAGCCAGTCGGCATAGACCAAGGGGTGACCTGACGTGGTGATGATCTCGACGTGCTCGAAGCCAATACGCTTAAGGTCGGCGGCGACCATTTCGGCGGCCTTCTGGACATCGCCTTTGTGCTCCTCGGCGGTGCTGACGCTGGGGATGCGCAGAAGGTCTTTGAGTTCGTTGAGGAAACGACGCTGGTTTTCGCGAGCGTAGGTAATTGCTGGGGATGACATGGAAAACTCCTTTGGAAAAGAAAGCGGTGAGGCAAACGGAGAAGTATATCGCACGACACGACTCGCCGCTGCCGGTGGTCAATTCGAGGTAAGCGCCCGAAACGCGCCACAGACATGGGGGCAATGTCCGTCAGCGAGCGGTGCCGGCGCGGTTCCTTTCACGATGGTTTAAGATTGGCTCCCGCGCATTCTATGGCTGCTTCCGTTTGACGCGGAATGATGGTAGTTTCAATTCGCCGTCACGAGATTCACCTGATACGGATCGCAGCGAATGGCTGGGATGCGGCGAGCGGGTGCGGCTGGGAACCTCATGGAAGTCAGTAGCAACAACTCGTACGACCTGGTGGTGATTGGTAGCGGTCCGGCCGGGCAGAAGGCGGCCATCTGCGCTGCAAAAATGCGCAAAAGAGTCGCGGTCATTGAGCGCAAGCGCACCATTGGCGGAGTGTGCGTCAATACCGGCACCATCCCCAGCAAGACGTTTCGCGAGGCCGTGCTGTATCTGAGCGGCCTGCAGCAGCGAACCTTCTACGGCCGTGGCTATGCTGTGAAGGACCACATCTCGATGAAGGACCTGGTTTTCCGCTCGGACGCCGTGATGGCGCGCGAGATTGAGGTGATCAAGTCGCAGTTGCGGCGTAACCGAGTGACGGTGCTGGAAGGCGTGGCGCGGTTCATCGCTGATCACAAGGTTGAAGTGGTGAACGACACGGGTTCGACGGTGGTGCATGGTGATCATTTCGTGATCGCGTGCGGGACGCGGCCGGCGCACGACGAGCAGATTCCGATTGACGGCCAGCGGATTTTCGACTCGGACCAGGTGCATGAATTGCAGGAATTGCCGCGCGAGTTGATTGTGGTTGGAGCCGGAATCATCGGGTTGGAGTATGCATCGATGTTCGCGGCGCTGGGCGTGAAGGTGACCTTGCTGGACCAACGTCCCATTGTGCTGGATTTTGCGGATCGCGAGATCGTGGAGAGCTTGTGTTTCCAGTTGCGGCAACTGGGGACGGTGTTTCGGCTTGGTGAAAAAGTGGTCTCGGTGGGTTTCAATCCAGACCGCGATCGAGTCTTCGCGAAGCTGGAAAGCGGAAAAACAGTGCACGGGCAGGCGTTGCTGTACGCAGTGGGGCGGCGCGCCAACAGCGATCAGTTAAACCTGGAGGCGATTGGCTTGCATCCGGACGAGCGCGGCAAGTTGGTGGTGGACGAGAACTACCAGACTTCGGTGCCATACGTGTATGCGGCGGGCGACGTGATTGGATTTCCCGCGTTGGCGAGCACGTCGATGGAGCAGGGCAGGCTGGCGAGTTCGCATATCTTTGGCGTTGCTGCAGCGATCCCCGCGAACCTGATTCCGTATGGCGTCTATACCATCCCGGAAATTTCGATGGTGGGAGCCACGGAAGAGCAACTGACGCGGGACAGGATTCCCTACGAGGTCGGTATCGCGCGTTACGCGGAGCTGGCGAAAGGTCAGATGCTGGGGGACGACCAGGGATTCCTGAAACTGATATTCGATCCGTCCAGCCTGAAGCTGCTGGGAGTACACATTATCGGAGACCGGGCGGCGGAGATCGTGCATATCGGGCAGGTGGTGCTGGCGATGGGAGGCACGATCGAGTATTTCCGCGACGCAGTATTCAACTACCCGACGCTAGCGGAGGCCTTCAAGGTGGCAGCACTGGACGGGCTGAACAAGCTATAGGGCGAGTAGCCAGTAGCCGGTAGAGAGTTGCCAGTTTCGTTGATCCGATCCTTTCGCCAAAAGCGGGCGAAAGGATAGAACCCGGCTGAAGAGGTTGCTGAAAAAGTCAGTCAAGGTGTCATGCGCGGACTAAAGTCCGCGAGGGAAATCAAAAACAAACAACTTACTGGCACGACTGAAGTCGGGCCTGATACGAAGCCGTCAGAAAGAGACTCTTTCCAAGGCCTGTAAAGCCGTTAATAGAACGAGACTCATTGATTGAGCTGAAGCTGCGCCCGTTTAAAGCCAAATCTAGAGACAGGCCCTCACACGCTCAGTGTGAAGCCAGCGCCTGTTCGATGGCCTTCTGGGCCAGTGGGGCCATGATGGCGTAACCCTTGTCGTCGGGGTGCAAGCCGTCTTCCGCGAGATCACTTTTCAGCAGACCTTTGTCATCCACCATCGCGCTGAAGTAGTCGAGATAGACGAAGCCATTCTGCGCGCAATAATTCTTCATCCAGTGATTGAGTTCGAGGATCTGCCCGGGCGAGCGGAGCGGGAAGAACAGCTTTGAGCGCTCGGTGTAGTCGTTGACAGGAGTTACCGAGGAAAATACCACTCGGATGTTGTGGGCGCGCGCCAGTTCGGCCATGGTCGCATAATTGTCTTCGATTTGGGTGAGGGACATGGGGCCGGTATTGCCCGCGATATCGTTGGTGCCGGCCATGATCACCACAACCTTCGGCTGCAGGGCGATCATATCAGGGCGATAGCGGATCAACATCTGGGGAGTGGTTTGTCCGCCAATGCCGCGGTTAATGTAGGGCTTGCCAGGAAAATATTTGGCGAGGTTCCAGATGTCGGTGATGGAGTCTCCCATAAAGACGACGCGGTCTTCGCCGACCGTGGGTGGTCCAAGCTTCGCGTTGGCATCGCGGTAGCGAGCCAGGTTCCCGAAGTCACTCATCCACAGGGGTATCAGGCCCTCACGATATTTTTCCAGATTCTGAATTGCCTTGACGGTGTCTTCAGCAGGTTGCTGTGCGATGACTACGGTGGAAAGCAGCAATAATGCGCCGATGAGGCGGTAAGTTGTGCGCGGCATCTCCAGAACATACCACCGGAGAAGACATATGTCAGCGATACCGATGTACGCGGGGGTGGTGATTTAGAGCACGAGCGCCGGTGCGGAGCGTCCTTGTAAGAAACTAGGCGTCGCGTTTAGCTAGGAGCAACTAAGTTGCGCCACGAGGATTGCATGGAGATCGATGAATTTCGCGAGTCGCTGAAAAGTGCCGCGCCGCCAGAGGGATTAAGCCCTGCTCTGGAAGGGCTATGGTGGGATGCCAAGGGTGATTGGACGAAGTCGCATGAATCGGCCCAGCGCGACGAAGGGCCGGACGGCTGCTGGGTGCACGCTTATCTACATCGCAAGGAAGGCGACATGGCGAACGCGAAGTATTGGTATCGCAGAGCCGACCGGGCGGCGGCGTACGGCGATTTTGACAAAGAATGGGCGGCGATCGTCACATGGCTACTGAGGCATGCAAGCCAGTAGTCCAACACACGCGGTGGTCTGATGAATGAGGCTCGGAGATTCCGCGCTTTTCGAGTTACGCAATGATCGTTCCGAGCCGGGGCCCGCTACTCCTCGTCACGGTTGATTGTGATACCCAAGGGTGGTGCGCATGATCCCTCAGGCAGTTTCGGCAACTGTGAAATGTTGAGCTGTGACTTCAGTTGCGGCAGGTCGTTCTTCTGAATCTCTGCCCACTGTTTAAGCAGTTGCTGTGTCGAGTTCCGCAACACCGGTATCGCCTGCGCCGCCTGATTGGTCGGTGTGGCATCAACATCCTGCAGCACGCTGAACAACTCCATCAGGCTCCCGCGCACACTGGAGAGCGTCGGGGCCTGCTGAGTGCCGCGACGTCGGCGTCCACCAGCGCCGGCGAAGACATCGAGCTTTTGGGAAAATGCATCGAGCTTGGCGGCATCGGCAGAAGAAGGCGACTTGGCTTTTTGGGCTTTCAACTGTGCTCTGAGCTGCTCCACCTGTTCATTGATGGGCTGCAACGCGATGATGTCTTCGTAAACCTGGCGCGAGAGATCGAACTGTTGCTGCAGGCCGGCGACCGGCGTCTTGACCCGGGGATCCATCTCAATGGTCAACTCGTGCGTGAGTCTCTGGCCGTTCGCGGTCAACACGACCTGATATTTACCGGGAACGACCCAGGGCGAAGTCGAGGCCGGGGCGGTGTTTTCGTAAACCGCAGCGATGGGATATTCCGGTTTGATCCCCGGAACGGGTGGATAGTGGAGGTCCCAGAGGAAGCGATGGAAACCCGTTTCGTTCGAGAGCCTCTGCGCCGGCCGCGGCCAATAGGCTGGAATGGAGAGTTCGGGATCGGGCTTCGGCAGGGGATCGTCGCTGGAATAACGGCGCACGAGTTTGCCGGTGCTGTCGAGGATCTCCAGTGTCACCGGACCCGATGCCGTCGATTTCAGGTAGTAGTCGAGCATTGCGCCATCGGGCGGGTTCTGGCCTGCAGGAACATCAGGCGGCAGCGGAGTATCGGTGTTCATGTTCCAACGTACGCGATACGTCAGCTGCGGCTCGAACAGGTAGGCGTTGCTGGCGATGACCTTGTCGTCGAGTTGGCGCAGCGGAGTGATGTCATCGAGAATCCAAAAGCCGCGGCCGTGAGTTCCGATGGCCAGGTCATCGTTCTTGATGGTGAGGTCGCGGACGGACGTGGCCGGCAGGTTGAGCCGCAGTGATTGCCAGTGATCTCCATCATCGAAAGAAGCGTACACGGTGCGTTCGGTGCCAGCGAATAGCAACCCTTTGCGCTTTGGGTCTTCACGCACCGCGTTCACATTTTCGTTGTCAGGAATACCAGCAGTGATCTCTGACCAGGTCTTGCCGGAATCACGCGTCCGCAGAATGTGGGGGCGGAGATCGTCGAGGCGCAGAGTGTTGATGGCTGCGTAAGCAGTGTTGGGGTCAGAGTGACTGGCTTCCAACACAGAAACCTTCTGCCATGCGGTGAGCGATGGGGGAGTGATGTTGTTCCAATTAGCGCCGCCATCGGTGGTGAGCCAGATCAAGCCATCGTCGGTTCCGGCCCAGATACGATTGATGTCGAGGGGCGAGGGTGCAAGCGCGTAAATGACTCCGCGCTGGGTTGGCTTGGCGGAAGGTTCAGAAGCGAAAATGCCAACGCTGGCGGGCACGTCCCAGGTTTTACGGGTAAGGTCAGGACTGATCTGTTTCCAAGTTTGACCGCCATCGCGCGTAGTCCATAGAGTGTTGGCCGCGAAATAAAGGAGATGCGGATCGACGGGCGAAAACATCACTGGCTGGGTGCGCACGACGCGAAAGTCGGGAGTTCGCAGAGCCAGCGGCATGACGTACTGGGCCTGAGCAATGCGGCGGTCGTAGCGGGTGAGCTTGCCGCCGAAAACGATGTCGGGATCGAGCGGGTCAGGCGCGACGTATCCGTATTCTTCGGCTGCGACCGGATGCCAATCACGGAACGTGATCTCGCCATCATTGCCACGGCTGGAGATGCAAACTGAGCCGCTCTCCTGCTGGCCGCTACAGAGACGATACGGGAAGGCGTTGTCGGCGGCGACGCGGTAGATCTGCGCGGTGGGCTGGTTGTACCAGGAGCTCCAGGACTCGCCGCCGTTCACTGAGACGATTGCCCCCTGGTCGCTGGTGATCAGAATGATCTTGGAATCGTTAGGGTTGATCCAGATGTTCTGGTAGTCGTCTCCGCCGGGCGCGCCGCGAAAACCCGTCCAGGTCTTGCCGCCATCTGTGGACTTCCAAGTGACGGTGGACGTCACATAGACGACGTCGGGGTTTTTCGGGTCGAGCATGGGAACCGGCAAGTCGCCGCCGCCGATGCGGCCACGGGGACGCGGGTCGGTGGTTGCGATGTGCCAGGTTGCACCGGCGTCAGAGGACGCGTAGAGGTCGACCGTGTCTTTGGTTGCCACTGAGGCGAAGAGGCGCTTGGGATCGCTCACTCCGATGCTGACGTAAGCTTCAACAATGCCGTCCGGCAGTCCTCCGGCAAGTTGCTTCCAAGTCTGTCCGCTATCGGTGGACTTGAATATTCCACCGTCGGTGCCGTTCCACTCGCCGTTCTCCCACGGACCTTCGCGCGCCTCCCACAATGTGGCGTAAACGACGCTGGGATCGGAGGGATCGATGGTGACTCCAGCGGCGCCGACATTTTCATTTTTCGATAAAACTTTCTCAAGAGTCTTGGCTCCGTCAGTGGAGCGGTAGACGCCACGCTCGGGATTCGGACCATAGGGATGTCCGGCGACAGCGACGAAAATCTTGTTCGCATCACGGGGATCCACCGCCATCTGGGAGATTTGTTGGCCGTCGCGAAGCCCGAGGTGAGCCCAGGTCTTGCCTCCGTCGGTTGACTTGTAAATGCCATCACCGACGGAGAGGTCGGGACGATGCAGTCCTTCACCGCTGCCGACGTAGACAATCTGAGGGTCAGAAGGAGAGACGACAATCGCGCCGATCGATCCCGTGGGTTGCTGATCGAATATCGGCTGCCAGGTTCGGCCGAAATCGGTCGTCTTCCAGACGCCTCCATTGACTGCGCCAACGTAGAACACGTTTGGCTGGCTGGGAACGCCAGCTGCGGCGCGAGTGCGTCCACCACGAAACGGTCCAATATTGCGCCACCGCATTTCGGTGAGCGCCTTGGTGTCGACCTGTTGGGTCTGGGCATGGTTGACGACGGGAACGGCGAAGATCAGAAGGGAAAGAAGAGCGAGTTTCAAGCGCATGGACATCCACATATTGAGATTTGGGCCGGTTGGCGTAGCCACTTCATGCTTCGGCACGGCGAAGTGTAGTCTAATTCAATCTAAATCGCAGGTGTGAGGGAACTCTGAATTGATTTGTTCGAGAGGGTCGCGTTTGCCGCTATTTCTCACCTTCCTCTTCCTTATTGCTGTTTGTCCGCCACTCGTGGCGCAAGGTGTTTCCCCCGAACTGTTCAACGGGTTGCAGTGGCGCTTGATTGGGCCGTTTCGCGGCGGCCGCGTGGTGGCTGTCTCAGGAATTCCAGGAGATGGCGCGACCTACTTCTTTGGATCGGTTGGTGGGGGAGTTTGGAAGACGCCGAACGCCGGAGTGACATGGATCCCGTTGTTCGATGGTCAACCGATCGCTTCCATAGGAGCACTGGCAGTGGCTCCGTCGAATCCGCAGGTGATTTACGCAGGCACAGGCGAATCGGACATCCGCAGCGATCTGTCTTCGGGCGACGGCGTGTACAAGTCAAGCGACGGCGGAAAGACATGGACGCACGTTGGCCTGCGGGACTCGCGGCAGATCAGCCGGATCGTGGTCGATTCGAAGAATGCAGACATTGTTTATGTAGGAGCGCTGGGGCATGCGTATGGTCCGAACCCCGAGCGCGGCGTTTACAAGTCAACGGACGGCGGCAAAACTTGGACGCACGTGCTCGATAAAGGACCGGAGATTGGAGTTAGCGATCTAGCGATAGCGGCAGGGAAACCGGACACGCTGTTTGCAGGCACGTGGCAGGCACATCGGCCGCCCTGGAGCACCTATGGACCGCTCGAGGGGCCAGGTGGAGGTCTGTTTCGGACCACCGATGCGGGTGCGAATTGGACTCAACTCAAAGGCAACGGATTGTCTGACGGAGAGTGGGGTCGCGTGGGAGTCGCAGTTTCCGCGAACGGCCAGCGGGTATATGTGCTGATCGATGCAGGTAAGAAGTCGGGGCTGTATCGCTCCGACGATGGTGGAAATACGTGGGTGCTGGCGAATGCCGACTCGCGCTTAACCAGTCGCGGGTGGTATTTCAACCAGCCGACAATTGATCCTAATAATCCGGACGTGGTGTACGTGCCCAACGTGGCGCTATACCGGTCAGAAGATGGCGGCAAGACCATTAGCATCGTTCGAGGAGCGCCAGGAGGCGACGACTACCACCAACTGTGGATCGATCCAGCGAATTCCTCGCGCATGATTCTAGGGACTGACCAGGGGACGAGCGTCAGTCTGGACCGCGGCCAGACGTGGTCGTCCTGGTACAACCAGCCGATTGGGCAGTTCTATCATGTGACCGCCGACAACAATTTCCCTTATGCGATCTTTGGAGCGCAGCAGGACAGCGGCAGTGCAGGTGTGTTGAGCCGGACGGACCACGGGTTGATAGGAGCAACGGACTGGTTTTTGATTGGCGGCGGCGAGAGCGGATGGATTGTGGTCGATCCCGAGGATCAGAACATCCTCTACGTGACCAGTCCATATGGCGGCGTAGTCCGCTTTGACCGCAGGACGTCGTTGAGCCAGGACATTTCTCCGTGGCCGCTGCAGAATTTCGGGACGGGAATCAACGGGCGAAAGTATCGCGACCCGTGGACGCCGGTACTAGTGATGTCGTCGCCGCCCGAGAAGGGTACGCTGTTTTTCGGCACGCAGTATGTCATGAAGACGACGGACGGAGGATTGCACTGGCAAAAGATCAGTCCTGACCTGACGGGCGCGGTCGCCAATGTAGTGGTAGAAAGGGCCACAACACCAACAACCATCCAGAATGCAAGAGAACGCGGGTTCGGCGTGGTGTATTCCATTGCGCCGTCACCGAAGATGTCCGGTGTGATCTGGGCGGGGAGCGACACGGGACTGGTTCATCTCACGACAGATGGCGGCAAAACGTGGAACGATGTGTCGCCAAAAGATCTGAGCGACTGGAGCAAAGTGACGATGATCGAGGCGTCACACTTCGAACCGGCCGTTGCCTACGTGGCGGTGGACCGGCATCGGTTGGACGATCTGGCGCCCTATCTGTACCGCACGCGCGACTACGGAAAGACCTGGCAGTCGATCACGACGGGACTTGGCGCGACTACGTTTCTGAATGCGATTCGCGAAGATACACAGCAGCCGGGGTTGTTGTTCGCAGGCAGTGAACTCGGAGTGTATGTGTCCTTTGACAATGGCGATCACTGGCAACCGTTGCAGATGAACCTGCCTGCGGCGTCGGTGCGTGACATGACGATTCACGGCGATGACCTAGTCATCGCGACCCATGGGCGGGCGTTCTGGATTCTAGACAACATCACGCCGCTGCGACAGATCAGCGCGCAAGCAGAAACCACGAAACCGCGGCTGTATAAACCAGCGACAGCGGTACGCGTTGATAACGACGTTTTCCTGGGAAGCCCGTTGCCGCCGGAAGAGCCCGCGGCGAAGAATCCGCCGGACGGCGCCATGATCGACTACTACCTGCCGGCCAGAGGTGCGGAGGTGAAACTCGAGATCACGGACGCGGCGGGAAAACTGGTGCGGCGGTACACGAGCGGAGACAAGAAAAAGGAGAAGTTGCCGCCAATGGCGATCGCGACACGATGGCTGTCCAAGCCCGTGATGCTTGAGAGCGGGTCGGGAATGCACCGCTTCCTATGGGACTTGCGATGGAACAGTTCGGGTACGGGCGAAGAATTTGAAGACGAGGGCTACGGAGCGCCAAGAGGGCCTCGCGTGACACCTGGGCGATATCAGGTAATGCTGACGGTTGATGGAGCAACGTTTGGCGAACCATTGCAAGTGATAATGGATCCGCGGTCGAAAGCGACCGCAGCGGAGCTCGAAGCGCAACAAAAGCTGGCCCTGGAAATATTCGGAGAGGTGCGGCGCGGCCGGCAGGCGCTGGCTGAATTACGTGCGACAAGCAGCAGCCTGGGCAAGCTGAAGGAACAACTGAAGGGGCAGTCTCAGCTACTGGTCCAACTCGAAAAACTGGAGACCACCATGGGCGGGATCGCCAAGGGTAGCAAGGCGGACCCGGCGGCGATGGGATTGGAGGCAGCGGTCAATGGCCTGCAGTCGGCGTTGCGGGTGGTCGAAGGAGGTGACCGCACAACGCCGGAGCAGGCCATCGAGGTTTACCGGTTGTCAGACGAGGCAACGAAACTTCGGATAGCGGACTGGAAGAAACTGAAGGCTGGGGATATCGCGGAGTTCAATCGCGCCTTGGCGAAGGCAGGATTGCGCCCGATTGAGATTTCGACGATAGAGAAGTCGGTTGAAATGCCGATGTCGGAGTGAAGGGCCACCTCAGCGAGGATCACGAAATACGTCTAGCTTTAAATGCAGAACAAACGGTAGAATCCATCATCCAAGGAATCTCTATAGGGAGTAGCTCTCATGGACGACATTTTTATGCAAGATTCCTCCACCGATCGCGCTTCGGCGCAACGCCTGCATTTGGGGCCGCTGGAAATCGATGTGATGGAAATGGTGTGGACATTTGGCGCAAGCAATGTCCGCGAAGTGGTGAGTCGGTTGGAGCGGAAGTTGGCCTACACCACGATTATGACGACCCTCGACCGCCTTTATAAGAAAGGCCTGCTGGAGCGAGAGTTGACTGACCGTGCGTTTGTGTATCGGGCAAAGCTGTCGCGCGAAGAATGGGACCGTCGGCGGGCCGGGGAAATGATGGCCGGATTTCTGGCGGGGCCCGAGGAGTCGCGCCACGTCCTGCTTTCGTGCCTGGTCGATGCGGTGGGTATGCACGACGCCATGCTGCTGGACGAACTGGAAAAAAAGATCCAACGCAAGCGCGAAGAATTGGCGGACTCGAACCGGTAATGATTCTCCCGTACTACTTGCGACTGCTGTGCCTCAGCTTCGCCACGTTTTTTGTGGCTCACGCACTGAGCTGGCTGATCGTTCGGAGGCTTGCGCCAACCGCGTTGAAAATCGCCGAAACGGTGAGCCCGAGGTGGTCGTCGCGGCTGCTGTTCGGATTGCGGATGGCCCCAGCAGCCATCGCGCTTTTCCTGGTGGTTGGATTTTGCGTCCCGAGCTACGTGTGGCTGGAGCCTCATATAGCCAGCGAGCGCGTCGGCTTTGCCTGTATTCTGGCAGCGCTGTTGGGCGCGGCGATCTCGGCGGTTGCCTGGGTGAGAGGATTCCTGGCGGTCGGCCGAACCGCACGTTACGTACGACTTTGTCAGAGCACTGGAGTTGAGGCGACTGTCGGACGGAACATAGCCCGCGTGCTGGTGCTGAATGACGATGTTCCGCTGATGGCGGTGGCAGGGGTCATACGTCCGCGCTTAGTGGTGTCGCGATCGGTAATGAATGCGCTGAGTGATGAGCAGAAAGAAGCTGCGTTCCGGCACGAAGCGGCTCATCGTATCTCGCGCGACAACCTGAAGAAGTTTTTCTTCCTGCTTGCGCCCGACGTCGTACCCTTTGTTTCAGGTCTTTCCAACCTTGAGAACGGCTGGACCAAGTTCACAGAATGGGCGGCTGACGATCAGGCTGTCGATGGAGATCCCCAACGGGCACTTTCGCTGGCTTCGGCGCTGGTCAAAGTCGCCAAAATGGGAGTTCATCCCACCCCGTCGTATTTACTGTCTTCGCTGGTGGATGACGATCGCGATCTGGAGACGCGAGTGGATCGTCTGTTACGCGAACCAGCCTATGCCGAAAAGCCGCTGGCGCCGATGGTCGCTTTTGCTCGAAATGCCTCGCTGGTTATCGCCGGGGTTGCGGCCACCATACTATTGTGGCCGGAAAGCTTGGGCGGCATTCATCGATTGCTCGAGCACCTGGTCCAGTAAATCGCGTTTTGTAATAAATCCCCTTACTTAAAAGTTCCCGCCAATCAGAGTGCTGTATGTCACGCGGCAGGGTTAGCGCGGTCACAGCATCCGCCGGACGCGGGCGAATAGAATCGCCGGTTCGATAAATGCCAGGGGGATCGTCTTTTCATGCCCACCGCTGAACTTGAGCAGACATCGCTGCCTACTAACGCCTACGAGACACTCGAACTTGGGCAGGTCTACGACCCGCTGATTGCGAGCCAGAAGCGAATTCCTGAGCTGACCTCGCGCTCGATCGGCTGGGGCGTTTTCCTGTGCGTGATCTTTACGATCGCATCCGCCTATTCAGGCCTCAAAGTTGGGCAGGTGATGGAAGCGGCGATCCCGATCTCGATTCTGGCGATTGGACTGGCACGCGTGTATCCACGGCGCTCGACGGTACTGGAAAACGTAATCATCACCGGCATTGGCGGCGTCGCAGGATCAGTTGTCGCGGGCGCAATCTTTACCCTTCCGGCGCTGTACATCCTAAAACTCGACCCCCATCCCATGCAGACCATCTTCATCTGCCTGGCGGGAGGTTGTCTCGGGGTACTGTTCCTGATTCCGTTACGCCGGTATTTCGTGCGCGACATGCACGGCCTGCTGCCTTATCCGGAGGCGACGGCGATCACCGAAGTGTTGGTCACGGGCGAGAAAGGTGGCTCGCAAGCGAAATTACTGTTGCAGGCGACGGCGATTGCCGGTGTTTACGACTTTTTCGTTACTACGTTTCAGGTCTGGAAGGAGTTTTTGAACTTCCAGTTTGTGCCTGTGATGAAGACTCTTAACGAGCGCGCCCGAATGGTCTTTAGCTTCGACGCGATTGGGTTCATCCTGGGGTTGGGATACGTCATGGGGCTGCGGAGTTCCATGATCCTGTGCGCTGGCGGGGTGCTTTCGAACTTCGTACTGGTCCCGCTGATCTGGTTTATCGGGAGCCACCTCGCCAGTGCAGTGTATCCGGCGACCATTCCGATTTCCAGCATGTCGGCGGTGCAGATTTATCGCAGCTACGTGCGCTTCATCGGAGTAGGCGCGATCGCAACGGCTGGCATCTTTGGGATCGTCAAGTCGCTTCGGATTGTTGCAGGCTCGTTCGGAATTGCGTTGCGGATATTTCGAAAAGCTGAGGTTGTGGCTCCCGAGCGCACCGACCGCGATATTTCCATGATTGCGATCTTCCTTGGTGTGACGCTGAGCGCCATCGGCGTGGGTGTGTACCTGGCTCAATTGCCGGTCGCCTGGAGAATTGTAGCTATCGGCACGGTGATGACGCTGGTGTTCTCGTTCTTCTTCACCTCGGTAGCGGCGAATGCGATCGCCACGACTGCGCGCAATCCTGTATCAGGGATGACCATGCTCACAGTGATCATCTCTTCCGTTGTGTTGCTGTAATTTGGATTGTCGGGCACGAGTGGCATGTTCTTCGTGATGGCCATTGCAGGGATGGTGTGTACGGCGCTGTCGGTTTCAGGCCAGGCGATTACGGACTTGAAGACGGGCTACTGGCTGGGGTCAACTCCGGCAGCGCAGGAGAAAGTGAAGTTCCTGGGCGTGATTGCAGCGGCGGTGGCATCAGGCCTGACAATTGTCATGCTGGCGCGCACCTTCCAGTTCGGCGAGGCGCTGCCGGGCGACTTGCGGCCAGTGCTGGCTTCACCGCAGGCGTCAATCATGAAGGCGTTGGTTGAGGGTTTCATGAGTCATCAGCCTGTGGCTTATTTGCTGTTTGGTGCAGGCGCGATGATTGCTGTGTTCATGGAGATGCTAGGGCAACCTTCGCTGATCTTTGCACTTGGAATGTATCTTCCGCTCGAACTAAACACGCCAGCGCTGGTTGGCGGTTTCCTATCGCACCTTCTGAATAAGAGGGCGGCAAAGACGTCTGGCGAAGCAGGGGGACGGATTCGCGAGCGCGGCGTGATCATCGCGTCGGGGCTGATGGCAGGAGGCGCACTGGGCGGTGTGTTTGGAGCTTCACTTCGTCTGCTCCCTCGCTATCGTGAGAACTTCATCACCACCCCGTTCTATGGAAACGAGGCGGTTTCACAGACAGTCTCCGCGCTGCTCTTCATTGGGTTGTGTGTCTACATTTGGTTTGGTTCGCTGAAGAAAGAGAAGGCATGACATGGATAAGCTTGGTAGCTTGCTTGGGGATGCAGTTCTAGGAATCGACACACTTTGGGGAGGCGACGTCATGTGTCCCTCGGGTACTGGCCGGTTCATTGCCGATTCATGGTTTTCCGACGAGCCACTGCCGGCCGCCTACACCACGCCGGCTGCGGCCAAGGTGCGCAACGGTGGAGGGGTGTCAGGAAAAAAGATCGATCGCGCTGCCGTCGAGGAGTATCTGAAGCAAGTCGACATCCCTGGCGCGATCGCCGGGACCAAGTCGGAAGCACAGGCAGTAGGAGGATTGCGAGGCCAGTATCTGACCGGGCTGACGCTTTGCCTCGAAACGATGTGGGACCTGGCGATGGAGATGCTGGGAAACGGCCCTGCGGTTCCTTACGAACGTTGCGTCGAGGTCTCGACGGGACGTGCTCCGGAGCCTTCGCAACCCGAGGGGAAACGCGCGCGAGTAGCAGAGTTACTCGGACGTGCAGGTTACGCATCGGTTGACCGCGACGGCCTTCTGGCCGCGGTGGATGCCTGGCGGCGGGAGCGGACCGTTCCAATGGGTTCTGTGAAGGCAATGGGGGCCGCGGTGATCGCCTATTTCGACCAGCTCTGCGTGGAGCATCTGCTCCCGCAACTGCCGGTCGAATTGTCGGCGGTGCCGCGAGCGAATATCGAGTTTCTTCCGATCAAAGACGCGTGGTTCTCGGGCTCCATGAACTATGTTGGCCGGGCGCGCAAGGCTGACGGCAGTCCTAAGTACGAAGCGACCTACGAAATCAACGCCTCGCTGCAGATCTCGTTCCCAGAGTTTCAACAGCTGGTGAGTCACGAGGTTGTTCCGGGACACGTCACGACATTTGCATACATGCAAAATCTCTACGTGCGTGGTTTAGCCGGATTCGAAGCCACGGTGCTCACCATGAACACACGCGCTGCAAGCTTGTTCGAAGGCATTGCGAACAACGCCATCCTGATGGCGCATGGCGTCACCGAAATCGATCAATTGCCCGACGAGGACATGCAGATTGGCGTCCTGCTGGCGCTCTTGCAGGATGACGCGAAGAACCAGTCGTCGTACCTGACATGGGGGGAGGGAAGAGAGCAGGCGGAAGTGGCGCGGACACTGCGGCGCGATTTTCTGGTCAGCGAAGAGCGTGCCGACAAGCTGTCAGGGGCGTGGGGAAAGCATCCGCTGCTGGGCAGAATGTATTTGCCCGCATATCGCGCCGGGACCGAAAAGGTCGCGGAACTGCGGCGACATCATTCGGCCGGGAGGGTTTTGCCTGCATTGTACGGCTGCAGCGGCCTGGTGGACATCCATACCATCGATCATGTGCTTGCTGGCAAGTAGCGGCACGGGCGTGAAACTACGGGGCTGCGCCTAGCCGAGCTTGCTTTCAAGCTCTGCCCAGCGGGCGATGAGTTCGTCGACGCGATTCCGAGCCTCGTCGTATTCGGCATGCGCGGCGACAATGCGGGCAGCGTGAGACGCGATCGCGGGATCTTCCATCGCTGCCTGTTTGGTTGCCAGGATGGCTTCTGCGTCGGCGACCCGCTGCTCGATGGTGGCGTATTCGCGGGCTTCCAAATACGAGAGCTTCTTCTTACGACGAACTTGGGCGGGCTGCTCTCCCGCTGTAGCAGTTCGCGAGGTTGCTCGCTTGGCATCTTCGACTTGCTCGGCCTGCCACACTTCCCACTGGGAATAATCGGCGAATCGACCGGCATTGCCGAGGCCGTCGAGGCCGACGACCACAGTTGACACTCGGTCGAGCATGTAGCGGTCGTGCGTGACCAGGGCCAATGCGCCGCGATACTCGAGCAGACTCTCTTCCAAGATCTCGAGCGTTGGAATATCGAGATCGTTGGTCGGCTCGTCGAGTAGGAGCACGTCCGCGGGCTGAAGCATCATACGGGCAATCAGCACGCGGGCGCGCTCTCCACCGGAAAGGTTGGCAACCGGCTGGTTGAGTTGCTCTCCACTGAAGAGAAAGCGTGCGGCCCACGAGGCAACGTGAATCACGCGATCTTGATACACGACAGAATCGCTATCGGGAGCGAGCGCGCGGCGCAAGGTGTCGCCGGAATCAAGTTCGCGGTTCTGGTCGAAATAGACGATCTGTAACGAATCGGCACGGCGTAAAGCTCCGGTGCTCGGAGTCAGTTCGCCCTGCAGCAAACGAAGCAAGGTGGACTTGCCGCTTCCATTGGGGCCGACCAGTCCAACCCGCATGCCAGCGGTGATCGCGAAATCGAGGTTCGAAAACAGAGAACGACCGGCGATGGTATAGCTAACGTTCTCCAGTTCGATGAGGCGCTTGGTCTGACGTTCGGTGGCCGAGAAGTCGATTCCAGTACTGCCGGTGCGTGTGCGAGTATTTAAGTCAGCCAGCTCGCCCATTAATTGATGGGCTTTGCCGATGCGGGCCTTGGACTTCCGGGTGCGAGCCTTGGCCCCGCGACGCAGCCATGCGATCTCGTTCTTGACCAGGTTCTCCAAGGCTTCTTGCCGCTTTGTCTGGGCGTGGAGGAATTCCTCCTTCTTCTCCAGGAATTGGCTGTAGCTACCGGTGGTGCGCAAGAATCCGTCGGGGTAAACCCGGCTCAACTCGACCATCTCGTTGGCCACGTTCTCGAGGAAGTAGCGGTCGTGGCTGACAATGACGGATGCGAAGGGCGCGTCTTGCAGCAGTTCTTCCAGCCACTCGATGCCAGCCAGGTCGAGATGGTTCGTGGGCTCGTCGAGCAACAGAATGTCGGGCTGCTGCACCAGTGCTTCGGCAATAGCCAATCGCTTCCGCCACCCACCGGACAACTCGGAAGCCAGCTGCTCGAAGTCCTCGAAGCCGGTGCGGCCGAGCGTCTCTCCCATACGCGCTTCCCATTCTGATTCTGGGACCTTGGCCTGTTTCAAGGCGTCATGAATTACTTCTCGTACAGACCGCCCGACGGGGAACTGGGATTCCTGCTCCAGGTAGCTGAGGCGGGTGCGCTTGCGCAGCGCCACGTCGCCGCTGTCGGGGGACATCACTCCGGAGAGGACGCGGAGCAGCGTAGATTTTCCTGAGCCATTGGGCCCGATCAGGCCAATCCGGTCACGCTCGCTGATAACGAAGGAGATCCCCTCGAAGAGCGGAGCAGCTCCAAACCGTTTGGACAGGCCCTGGGCATTGAGAATAGGCGGCAATTACGTGGAGGTTCCTTTTCGTAGTTCTATTGTGAGAATAGCAGGGTGCCCTCAAAAACTTGCGACGGTGGTTGCCATTATGAGCCGGATTAAGTTACTTTCGAATATGATCGTTTATGATCGATTGCGAACAGCCATCGACGGTTGAGACTCTTCTGATGCTCTTGTATGGTGGCAGTGGCCGTTGGGCTGGGTTTGAGGAGTTCGGTTTCGAACCTGCGGCGAAGCACGAAAGGAAGCGATGAGCGAAACTCGACGCACCGGAGTGTCCCCCGCTGTATGGGTGCCGACCCTGTATTTCGCCGAGGGGCTACCGTTCTACGCCGTCGGGATGATGGCGCTGATCTTTTACTCGCGAATGGGCGTGGACAACCGGACAATCACCGCGACCGTGAGCCTGCTAGGACTGCCATGGTCGCTGAAGCCGCTGTGGAGCCCATTCCTGGAGATGTACAAGACGAAGAAGTTCTTCGTCGTGCTGATGGAGTTTGTCGGCGGAGTGAGCCTGGGACTACTGGCACTTTGTCTGCCGCTGCCGGACTACTTCCGCTATAGCATCGCGTTCTTCGCGTTGGTCGCATTCTGCTCCTCGACGCACGACATCGCTGCAGATGGGCTGTATATCGGAAGCCTCACCGCGAAACAGCAAGCAGCTTATGCGGGCTGGCAAGGCGGCTTCTACAACATAGCGCGTTTCTTTTCGCAAGGCGGACTGCTGATCCTCGCGGGCTATCTCGAGACCCGGATGCCGGCGGTGCGAGCGTGGATGATTATCTTCGCCACGGTGGGAATCACGCTGGCAGTGCTCAGCCTGTTTCATTCACGGGTGCTCCCCTCGGGGGGCGAGGAGCGACACTCCAAAAGCCTCCGCGAAATGCTGGCGACGTTCTGGGACGTGGTGGTCAGCTTCTTCAAGAAGCCCAACATATGGTTTCTCTTAACGTTTGTGTTTCTATACCGCGCTGGTGAGGGGCAAGTGGTGAAGATCGGGCCATTATTCCTGAAAGCCGCGCGCGACCAGGGAGGGCTTGGTCTCAGCACGGCGCAGTTCGGGACGATCTATGGGACCTTCGGCACTGCAGCATTCATTGTGGGAAGCATTCTGGGCGGATATTTTGCTGCATGGCTGGGTCTGAAGCGAGCTCTGCTGCCACTGATCCTGGTGATGAACTTGCCAATGCTCACCTATTTCTATCTCAGCACGGAATTACCCACCAGTGCAGTCTCGATCACGCTGGCGATGTCGCTCGAGATGTTCGGGTATGGCTTCGGATTTGTAGGGGTGATGCTGTTGATGATGCAAGAGATTGCTCCGGGCAAATATCAGACGGCGCATTATGCCTTCGCGAATTCGCTCATGAATCTCGGGCTAGTTCTGCCGGGCGCAATCAGTGGGATGATTCAAATGAAGATCGGATATCAGCATTTTTTTGTGTGGGTCCTGCTTTCCGCCGTGCCGGCGATGATTCTGTCGCGATTTGTGCCGATTCATGGCTCCCAGGCTCGGCCACCCAGCCTCGAGTCTGCTGAGGTGTGAGGCGCAGTGTGGCGGCGGGCACAGATAGTTGCGAATTCGGTTGCAGGAAGAACAGGTAACTTCGGAATGTCGAATGAATTGATCGCGAAAGAGATGCCCCTTAAGGCCGTGATTCTGGCAGCGGGTAAGGATGCGACTACCGCTGAAGGCCAGTCCCTGGTGCTGAAGAGACTCGGGGACCATACGATCCTGGAATACGTGGTGCAGAACGCTCTGCAGGTGGCCGCGCCCGAAGACATCTACGTGGTCGTGGGATACCGCCAGCAGGAGGTTCGTGACCACCTCGGCCCGAAGTTTCATTACGTGGAACAGGAGAAACCGCGAGGTACGGGAGATGCCGTCCTTCAAGTCTCCAAGACACTGCCGGACTTTGATGGCAACCTGCTGATCCTCTACGGAGACACGCCGCTGTTTCGCCCGGCATCAATCCTGGGCCTATTGAACCGCCAGTACCTGAAGCAGGCCCACCTGACACTGCTTACTGCCGTGATCGACAGGCGACTTCCTTATGGTCGAATCATCCGCAACGCTGGTGGGCAGATCATCGACATCATCGAGGATACAGAAGCTTCACCCGAAGTGCGGGCGATTCGCGAGGTCAACGTCGGAGCGTATGTCGTGAATGCGAAGGTGATCGCGAGCGCGCTGCAGAAGTTGTCGCCTTCGCCGGTGGATGGCGATTATCGCTTTACGGACTGCGTGCACCAGCTGATTCGATCGGGGCTGAAAGTAGAGAACTACCAACTCTACGATCAGGACGAGGTGCAGGGTGTTAACTCGGATGCGGACTTTGAGCGCGCAGAGTTCATTTTGCAAAAGCGCCTCTATCGTCCGCGGCGGCAGGAAGAGCAGAACCTGATTGCTTTCGGCACCGGTGGGTGGCGGGCCCTGATTGGAGAAGGATTCACACTGCACAACGTGCGGCGACTCTCTCAGGCATTGGCCAATGAAATTACGCGGCAGTCGAAGGAGAAACGAGGCGTGATCATCGGCTACGACCGCCGCTTCCTGTCGAAACAGGCGGGCGAGGCGGCGGCGGAAGTGTTCGCGGGCAACGACATCCCAGCGATCTTGCTAACCGAGGACGCACCAACGCCGCTGATCACGTATGCGACGGCGATCAAGGATTCGGCATATGGGTTGGCATTCACGGCGAGCCATAATCCGCCGGAGTGGAATGGACTGAAAGTATTTAACGGGGACGGTTCGTTGTTACTCGATCACGAGACGCGGCAGATCGAGAGAGAAGCGAATGCTCTGACGCAGAATGATGTCATCAAGCTTGAACTCGATCTCGCGCTGGAAGCGGGCATTGCCGAGAAGGGCGACTTCACCAACGAGTATGTTGACGCAGTGGAGGCGCTGATCGACCTGAACAAGATTCGCGAAGCGGGGCTGAGGGTCATCGTCGATCCGATGTATGGGGTTGGCCAACTCACGCTAGGAACCGTTTTGACCGAGGCGCGCTGCCGAGTGACGTTCATCCACGAGCGCCACAACCCCCTGTTCGGAGGACGGTCGCCAGCTCCGAACGCGGAAGCGCTGCGACTTCTGAGCTCGGAGATGCAGGAAGGGAATTACGACCTCGGGTTAGCCATGGACGGTGATGCGGACCGGGTGGCGATTCTCGACGAACGCGGCGAGTATGTTTCGATCAACGACATCCTGCTACTGCTGTATTGGTACCTGCATGAGATTCGTGGCGAGCGTGGTGGCGTCGTGCGGAACTTGTCAACGTCGCACCTGCTCGATCGGCTTGCCCGGAAGCTAGGCGAGCAGTGCTATGAGACGCCAGTTGGATTCAAGCACATCGTTTCCGGAATGCTCGAACACAACGCGCTGCTGGGGGGCGAGTCGTCCGGTGGTCTGACGATCCGCGGCCACATTCTTGGCAAGGATGGGATCTTTGCATGCGCGCTGGTGGTCGAAATGCTTGCGAGGACGGGCCAGAAAGTTTCGGAGTTGTTGGAGCGCGTGTATGGCCTAACGGGCCGTCTGTATTTTGTGGAGGAGAGTTTGCCGGCGACTCCGGAGATGCGCATCGCAGTACCAAAGCGGTTGAAGGAGGCTCCCAGCAGTCACATTGGGGCCTACAAAGTCACTAACATCTCGCAAATCGATGGAACCAAGTTGTTCCTGGAAAAGGATAACTGGGCATTGCTGCGGTTCTCGGGCACCGAGCCGGTCTTGCGGCTTACGGTGGAAGCCGATACTCCGGAGAAAGCGAAGGAACTGCTGCAATGGCTGCGGCAGTTCGTCACGGCCGAGAACGGCAAGTAAATATAGTGCGTGTGAGAGGAAGCGGGGGGCGGATTGCGATACGGATATTTTGATAATGCGAACCGGGAATACGTAATCGATCGGGTGGATGTGCCCGTTTCGTGGACCAATTATCTGGGAGTTCGAGATCTGTGCACAGTCATTTCCCATAACGCGGGCGGGTACTCGTTCTACAAGAATGCCGAACATCATCGCATCACGCGCTTTCGGCAGAACGGCGTGCCACTGGATCGTCCGGGACACTATGTTTATATTCGCGACGATGAGACTGGAGAGTACTGGTCAATCTCATGGCAGCCCGTCGGAAAGGATTTGAAGGCCGCGAAGTACGAATGCCGACATGGACTGTCGTATTCGAAATTCTCATGCGAATACAGCGATATCACGGCCGAGCAGATTCTGTTTGTTCCCCTCGACGACGACGTCGAATTGTGGGATGTGCGCCTGCGGAATACGGGTAAGAAGTCGCGCAATCTGAGCGTGTTCTCCTACGTCGAATTTTCATTTCATCACATCGAGATCGACAACCAGAACCTGCAGATGAGCCTCTACGCTGCGGGATCGAGCTATGCCGACGGTGTCATCGAATACGACTTCTTCTACGAGCCATGGACCTTTCACTACGTGGCGGCGAGCTTCGAGCCCGACGGCTACGACTGCGTGCGCGACAAGTTCCTGGGCAACTATCGAACGGAAGCAAACCCAATTGCGGTCGAGCGTGGGAAAGGCCAAAACACCTCGGAGTTAGGCGGCAACCACTGTGGGGCGCTGCACAAACAGTTAACACTCGATCCGGGAGAGGACACGCGGATTGTCTTCATGCTGGGCGTGGGGCCAAGAGCGACAGGCAAGAAGATCAAGGCGAAGTACTCCGATCTGGCAGCAGTTGATTCCGCGTTCGATCAGTTACGCGGCTATTGGGCCAAAAAGATGGAGGTGTTCCAGTGCAAGACGCCGAACGAGGGGCTGGACACTATGACCAACATCTGGACACTGTATCAGGCAGAAACATGCGTGGTGTGGTCACGGTTTGCGTCGTTCATCGAAGTCGGCGGACGAACCGGGCTGGGATATCGAGATACCTCGCAGGACGTCATGAGCGTGGTGCACACCAATCCGGGGAAGTGCCGCCAGAGGATCATCGAATTGCTTAAGGGGCAGGTGAGTATGGGGTACGGCCTGCACTTGTTCGATCCCGACTGGTTCGATCCCGAGAAGCAGAAAGCCCCGGCATTCAAGTCGCCGACCATCGCGCACGCTCCCGATCGGCAAACGATGATCCACGGCCTAGAGCACACGTGCTCCGACGATGCGCTGTGGCAGGTGGTGACGATCTGCGAGTACGTAAAAGAGACGGGCGACATCGGTCTGTTCGACGAGGTCGTGCCGTTTGCCGATGAGGGGGAGGCGACAGTCTACGAGCACCTGAAGCGCGCACTGGACTTCTCGGCGGAGCAAGTCGGGGCGACGGGAATCTGCAAGGGACTCAGGGCCGACTGGAACGATTGCCTGAACCTGGGCGGCGGCGAGAGTGCGATGGTGTCGTTCATGCATCACTGGGCGCTGCGGGCGTTCGTTGAAGCGGCTGAGTATCTAGGACGGAACGGAGACGCCGAAAAGTACTCCACGATGGCTGACAACGTCAGGGGAGCGTGCGAGCAGGAACTTTGGGACGGCGAGTGGTACCTGCGCGGCATCACGGCGAAAGGTCTGAAGGTCGGCAGCAAGGAGAACGAGGAAGGCAAGGTCTTCATCGAGAGCAACACCTGGGCCGTCGTATCCGAGGCGGCATCCCCTGAGCGTGGCAGGTTGGCGATGGATGCTGTTGACAAGTATTTGTCCTCGCCCTACGGAATACACCTGCTCTGGCCCGCGTTTTCAAAGCCGAACGATGATATTGGTTTTGTAGGTCGCGTGTACAAAGGGATCAAAGAAAATGCGGCGATCTTCAGCCATCCGAATCCGTGGGCGGTGATTGCAGAATGCAAGCTGGGGCGCGGTGATCGCGCCATGAAATTCTATAACTCACTTCTACCCTACAACCAGAACGATATGATCGAGGTCCGCGAGGCTGAACCCTATTCTTACTGCCAGTTCGTGATGGGCAAAGACCACACCGCCTTCGGACGGGCCAGGCATTCCTGGCTCACGGGCAGCGGCGGCTGGAACTACACGGCCGTCACGCGCTGGATACTGGGCGTGCGGCTGACGTTTGATGGAATGATCATCGATCCGTGCGTGCCTGATGATTGGAAGCAATTTAAGATCAAGCGCCAGTGGCGCGGAGCGACGTACAACATCACCGTTGAAAATCCAGACGGCGTACAGAAGGGCGTGAAGACCCTGGCGCTCAATGGGAAGCCTACCGCGATGCCGATTCCAGTGCAGAAAGCTGGATCGGTGAATGATGTCGTGGTGACGATGGGTTAGTCAGGCGATTTCGATTCCCAAGTTCTCTACGCTACTGGAACTTCTGAAATATACGGGTGAAGTCCCAGTCTTTCTGCGCGATCCCACTGCAGTTGTGCACAACGGTTCCGGAACAACTGCCGTTGTCGCGTCCCACCGACCAGAATGACAACAGCGCAATCGAATTGCTATTGGCATTCGCGTAATTAAGTACGACTTGGGCGTCGTCGAGCGTGAAGACTTCACCAGCTGAATCATTGACGCCGATCATCGGGGTGATTCCAACGCGCGCGTTCAAGCCCAGCGACTTCAACTGACATAGCGCTGCTGCTGCGGCGGCCACAGCATTCGGTCCCATGGCTCCGGTTGGAACCGGCGAACCGTAATCCATGGTCATCAGGTTCACAACGGTAACTGGCGTTCCATATTTCACAGCGCTCTTGATTACGTTAACGGACAAACTAGTGAGTCCTGCGGGAGTGGCAGGGAGTGTGTAGTTAAGCTGCACTCCTGGATTGGCTGCCGCGAGCGCGGTGAGGGCCTGGCTGCGGCGATCGATGGAGACGGGATCTTCGATGGCGGTATGCTCGACGTCAAAGTCCAGAATCTCTGCCTTGTACTTGTCGATCACTGCCTGGTAGGCGGCCTTGAGGCCGGCAGTATCGCTGCAAGTCTGGCCGAGTTCGAGGCCGTCATACCCGCCAAAGGCGATCAGGACATGGCTGCCCGCTTTTCTAATTTGGGCGATACCGTCGGCGATTGTAGTGTCGGTCGAAATGGCGACTGTGCCTCCCCACGCGGGGACGCAGCCATTGCCCGACACGATGAATGCCAATGTGAATGCCTTGATACCCGAAGACGCCTGTACCTGAGGCAGACTGTTCGCGAGTTTGGTCATGTCAACATAGGGAGCGAACATTCGGGTTGGCGCAGCGGCCACGGTAGTTTGAGCGACGACGGTGCAAGTTGCAAAGCTACACAGGGTAAATATCGAGGCGGTGAGTGCCACGCGAAATCGGGACATCAAGACTCCTGTCGTTGTGAGCGACTTTCCAAGCTAGCAGAACAACGTGGCAAGCTCAATGTCGTCGGCGAATCGGGGTAGTGGCGGCGATCAGCGAAGCGTAATCCGAAGTGTGGCCGATTGAGAGCTTTCACAGACTGAGATTCCTCCACAGTTGTCGAGCAACCAATCGGCGCCCGCTAAAATGAGATCGGGATCGGGGAGGGTTGTCCGCAGAGCGATTACCCGGGCACCTGCAGACTTGCCGGAACGAATTCCGGCGGGAACGTCTTCGACCACGATGCAATCGGCGGGCCTGAAGCCCAGCGTGTGCGCTCCTTTGACGTAAGGCTCGGGATGCGGCTTGCCGTTGGTGATCTCGCTGGAGGTAATCATGGTTAGGGGGACGGGAAGTCCGGCTGCGCGAATCCGCACTTCCGCCAGTGGGCGGGTGCAAGAGGTAACAATCGCCCAGCGATCGGGAGGTAGGGAAGTGAGCAACTCGAGGGCTCCGGGAAGGGGCACAACACCGCCGGTGTCCTCGATCTCTCGGCGCTCGACCTCACGGTTCTCAGCTTGGTGGTCAGCATGGGGCAATAATTCGCGGATCGACTCGATACTAGGGCGTCCGTGGGCCTCACGGACCGTCTTTTCGGGCTCGAAGCCATGCTCGATGGCCCATTGCGTCCAGACACGTGCTACGGCGGGCGTGGAGTCGATCAAGACGCCATCCAGATCAAACAGCATGCCGCTGGCGGTTATGACAGTCATGTTGAAATGATAACGGACAACCAATTTAACAGGGTATGTAAGGATGATCGTTGACAAACGTGTAACAGTCGAATAGCGTTATCGTGTACGTACACGATAAGGGATTCTATAAGTCCGCGAGGTAGTTTCACGACATGCTGCTGAAGGATTTGCGCCACGAGGTATTACGTGCGAACCTCGAACTGCAAAGCAAGGGACTCGTCCTCTACACCTTCGGGAATGCCAGCGGCATATCGCGTCGCGAAGGGCTGGTGGTCATCAAGCCGAGCGGCGTCCCGTATGAGGAGCTGACCGCAGAAACTCTGGCGGTGACGGACTTGGAAGGGAAAGTGGTGGAAGGCGACCTACGACCGTCGTCGGACCTTGCCACCCACCTCGTGCTCTACAAACAGTTTGCAACCATCGGGGGCATTGCGCACACCCATTCCGAGTACGCAACGGCGTGGGCGCAGGCGCGGCAGCCGATTCCGTGTTTCGGCACAACTCATGCCGACTACTTCCACGGCGCCGTCCCGGTTACGAACGCATCGAGCGACGGCGAGATCGACTCCGATTATGAACAAAAGACCGGTGAGGTCATCGCGAGGGTGTTCGATGCGATAGACTACGCTGCGGTGGCCGGAGTGCTAGTCGCGAGTCATGGTCCCTTTACCTGGGGCAAAGACGCGTTGAAGGCGGCGGAGACGGCAGTCATCCTTGAGATGCTGGCGAGGACTGCGTACTTGACGATCGGGATCGACCGGGATGCGGGGGCAATCTCGCAGGCCCTGCAGGACAAGCATTACCTAAGAAAGCACGGAACGAAAGCCTATTACGGTCAGGTAAGGAACCAAGAATGATTCCACTGATGGCAATGGTCGCCGCGACCAGGCTTGTTCATCTGTCTGCGGTCGATGTAGTGATTATCGCTTTTTACTTTGCGCTGGTACTGGCAATTGGCTGGTATCTGAAGGGGCAGTCGGGCACCGGCGAAGACTTTTTCATGGCGGGCCGCGAGATGACGGCTTGGATTGCCGGACTCAGTTTCCTCTCCGCCAATCTCGGTTCGTTGGAACTCATGGGCTGGGCGGCGGCGGCGTATCAGTACGGCATACTGGCGACGCATTGGTACTGGATCGGCGCGATTCCGGCGATGCTATTTCTGGCGCTGGTTATGATGCCGTTCTACTACATCTCCAAGACACATTCTGTGCCGGGATATCTCAAATTGCGGTTCGGAGAGAACGCCCGCACGCTGTCGTCGGTGTCGTTCGCTTTCATGACAGTGCTGATGAGCGGCATCAACATGTACTCCATGGCACTGGTCATGAAGGTCGTATTGGGCTGGGACATCAACTTCAGCATCTGGGTATCGTCGATCACCGTAGCAATCTACGTCGCGCTCGGTGGATTGCGCTCCGCCATCTTCAACGAAGTGCTGCAGTTCATTTTGATCTGGGCAGGCGCGCTGGTGATTCCCGTCATGGGGCTGATTGAAGCCGGTGGCTGGTCGAACCTGAAGGCGCAAATCGCGGTGCGTGCATCGTCGGAGTACACGCATCTGTGGTCCACTCTCGGCACGTTTAATGGCAACCCAATGGGAATTCATTGGACAGGCATCGTGCTGGGACTGGGTTTCGTCATTTCGTTTGGCTACTGGACGACGGACTTCCTGGTGGTGCAGCGCGTGCTGTCGGCCAAAGACCTCCGCGCCGCCAAGATGGCTCCCATAATCGGCGCGGCGTTCAAAATGTTCGTTCCCTTCATCGTGATCCTTCCTGGATTGCTGGCATTGGCGGTTCTTCCTACGAAACTGTTGGGTGAAGGAGCTGCGGTGGCATCCGGCGGGCACAGCTACAACGAAGTGCTGCCGCTGATGCTGGCGCGCTATGCCGGCCCAGGATTGCTGGGGCTGGGGATTACGGCTCTGATCGCGGGATTCATGTCCGGCATGGCCGGTAACGTTAGTGCGTTCACAACGGTGTGGACGTACGACATTTACCGCGCCCTGATCAACAAAGACGCCAGCGATGAGCACTACGTCAAGATGGGACGCTGGTGCACGATTGTCGGAGTGCTGATCTCGGTGGGCACAGCTTACCTGGTGATGTCCTTCTTGAGCATCATGGACTACGTGCAGGCGCTATTCAGCTTCTTCATCGCGCCACTGTTTGGAACCGTAGTCCTCGGCATGTTGTGGAAGCGGGCAACGCCAAAAGGCGGATTCTGGGGCTTGCTGGCTGGCACACTGTCGTCAATCAGCATGTGGGCATGGGTCAAGGTTGATCCGACGGCGCTGCGGTACGTAGCTCTTTCTCCCAATGCGCGGGACATGGCGGAAAACATGTATCGCGCGCTGTGGTCATGGGTCGTATGTGTCACAGTCACGGTAGTGGTCAGTCTCTTGACTGAACCGAAGCCTGACAGCGAACTGGTTGGACTGGTGTACGGCGTGACCGACATACCGCATGAAGGGGACATGGCATTGTGGCAACGGCCGATCTTCTGGGCAGTCATTGTTGCGGTCGTGTTCGTGATTTTCAACATCCTGGTCTGGTAAGGGAGCGCAAATGAGAAAAGGTGGCGGCATTTCGATCTGGTTCTTCGTCGGCGTCTCCCTCCTGGTCAATGGCGTACTGATCCTGGGAGCGGGATTGTGGGAGGTCGTACATCCTCCGGCGAATCCGGTGGTGTTGTTCCACTATCACGCCAACGTGTGGTGGGGCGCCGTCTTGCTGTTACTCGGGATCTTTTACAGCTTGCGCTTCAAGCCCCTGCACGCATCGTAGGCGGTAGTCGCGACGCCTGGCGAAGGGATTCTTATGTCAAAAAAGAAGATGACCATGGGCCTGATCGTGGGCAACCGTGGCTTTTTTCCCGCCCATTTAGCCAACTCGGGCAGGGAAGAGATGGTTGCTGTTCTGCAAAAGGCCGGCATGGACAGTGTCGTACTGTCGCCGCAAGAATCCAATTGTGGGGCAGTTACCACACGCGAAGACGTTCGGCATTGTGTCGAACTGTTCAAGAAGAATCGCGACCGCATCGATGGAATCATCGTCACGCTTCCGAACTTCGGCGAAGAACGGCCAATTGCCGACACTCTGCGGCAGGCTAATTTACAGGTACCAGTGCTGGTGCAGGCAAAACCTGACGATGCTAAGAAGATGACCATCGCCTTCCGCCGCGACAGCTTCTGCGGAAAAATGTCGGCCTGCAACAACCTCAAGCAATACGGGATTCCGTACTCCATTACCACGCTTCACACCGAAGCACCCGACTCACCGGAATTCGCCAAAGACCTGGAATGGTTTGCAGCCGTTTGTCGCGTAGTGAACGGATTGAAGAACCTGCGTATCGGATCGATTGGTGCACGACCTACGGCCTTCAATACCGTTCGTTACAGCGAGAAGTTGTTGGAGTCGCAGGGCATCTCGGTCGAGACGCTCGATTTGTCAGAAGTGCTGGGGCGGATCGCGCGCATGAAGGACGGCGACGATGCTGCACAGAGCAGACTATCTGCGATCCAAAATTATGTTCAAACTAGCGGTATTCCGCACGAGGCGTTACTGAAGATGGCGAAGCTTGGGGCCGTGGTAGAGGACTGGATGCGCGAGACCGAAGTCGCTATCAGCGCAGTGCAGTGTTGGACGTCGATCGAGGAGAACCTCGGCATCGTACCTTGCACGGTCATGAGCATGATGAGCAACGACCTGCTTTCGAGCGCCTGCGAGGTGGATATCTGCGGTGTGCTAAGCATGCACGCCTTGCGACTGGCGTCAGAGACTCCATCGGCGCTGCTGGATTGGAACAACAACTACGGATCGAACCCCGATAAGGCGGTCTGCTTCCATTGCTCGAATCTTCCCAAGCACTTCTTTCGTGACGTGAAGATGGACTTCCAGGAGATCATCGCGGGAACAGTCGGCAAGGAAAACACTTTCGGAGCCTGTGTCGGACAAGTGAAAGCCGGCGCCATGAGCTTTGCGCGCTTCTCGACGGACGATACCTCCGGTCGCCTGCGCGGGTATGTGGGGGAGGGGCAATTCACCGACGATCCGCTGGAGACGTTTGGGGGTGCGGGAGTGGTGGAGATCCCGCAGATGCAGAAGTTGCTGCATTACATCTGCGAGGAGGGATTCGAGCACCACGTGGCGGCCAACTTCTCAACCGTGGCAGCGGCTTTGCACGAAGCCACCACCCGTTATTACGGGTGGGAGATGTACCGGCACAATCGGGATTAGCAAAGCAAGACATGGCTATCGTTGCTGGGGTGGATTTCGGAACGTTAAGCGTGCGGGTGTCGATTGTGGACAGCGAACGCGGGCTGCTGGCGTCAGCAGTTGCCGAATATCCGGTGCACCGCAAGGCCGACGATCCGGAATGCGCCACCCAGTCACACGAGGACCACATGCGCGCTTTAGCCGCTGCGACGCGGCAGGCGGTAAAGCAAGCGGACATCCGTGCGGATCAGGTTGAATCTATCGCCCTCGACACAACGGGATCATCTGTTGTCCCCGTTGACAGCAATATGCAACCGCTCGCTGAGTACTACCTGTGGTGCGACCATCGCGCCAAGGGAGAGGCCGCGGAGATCACAGACGCCGCGCATCGGGAAGGCCTGGAGGCTATCCAATGGTGCGGCGGCGTGTATTCCGCCGAGTGGGGATTCTCGAAGTTACTGCACTGGCTTCGGCACAACCCTGACAAGCGTACTCGGTTTGCCTCGGCCTTCGAGCACTGCGACATGGTAGCCGCCACATTGTGCGGAATCAGTGATCCCAAGAAAGTGAAACGCAGTGTCTGTGCGATGGGGCACAAGTGGCTATGGAATCGAGAGCTCGGCGGTTTGCCGCCAGAGTCGTTCCTAGTCAAGGTTGATTCGCTGTTTGCAGGAACCCGCGAGAAGCTCGATGGCGACTATGTGACATCTGATGTAATCGCCGGACAATTGTCGCCGTTTTGGGCGGAGCGCCTGGGCTTGCAGGCAGGCATCCCGATCCCGGTCGGTGCATTCGACGCGCATTGGGACGCGATTGGGGCAGGCTGCCGCATGGACGATGTGGTGAACGTTGTCGGTACCTCGACCTGCATCATCGGCATCATCGCCTCGGTGAATTTGGTCCCGGGTGTGTGTGGCGTGGTGCGGGGAAGTGTGCATCCCCAGCGCACTGGAATCGAGGCTGGGGTGTCGGCGGTGGGAGATATATTCAACGCGATTGCTGAGCGAGCGGGCACAGACGTGGCGTCACTGAGCGCTGGACTCGAGCAGTTCAAGGCAGGACAGACCGGACTTCTGCGGCTGACCTGGGATAACGGCGATCGCACCGTTTTGGTGAATCCCAATCTCCGGGGCATGACGCTGGGATGGAACCTGCAGGGTACCGCCCAGGATGAGTTGTTTGCCGCGATCGAAGGTACGGCCTTCCATACGCGGGTGATTCTTGACCGCATGGCCCAGCACGGAGTGCCAATCAAGCGGGTCATTAATGCTGGCGGAATCCCGCAGAAGAATGCCGTATTGAACCAGGTCTACGCTAACGTGCTCGGACGTCCCGTGCTGGTGCCAAGCAAAAGCGTGGTGAGCCTGGGGGCGGCGATTTTTGCGTTTCTGGCGGCGGGCAGGTTTAATACGGTTGAGGAAGCGCAGGAACAGATGTGCCCTCCTCACAAGGAATACCTGCCTGATCCGTCGGAGCAGGCCGTGTACGAAGAACTCTATCCGCTGTTCCAGAAGCTATACTTTGCTTTCGGGAAGCAGGGGGACGGGCCTTTGGCTGACGTGCTCCCGCAACTGATCAAGACAGCACAATCCGTAATGGCAAGAAAAGGGACAACATGAAATCGACGCTACTTATTCTTCTGGGGATTATCGCAATGAGCGTTCCATCGCAATCGAAGGTCACGAAGCAGCCCTACGGCAAGGCCGCAGACGGTACGCCGGTCGAGTTGTACACCCTGCAGGACGGCAAGATCACGGTCCGCATCATGACTTACGGCGGAATCGTCGTTTCGCTGGAAGCGCCCGACCGTAAAGGCCAGACCGCAGACATCGTGCTGGGCTTTGATTCTCTTGACGGCTACGTGAAGACCGGCAACAAGCCATACATGGGCGCCATCATCGGCCGCTACGCCAACCGCATCGCCGGTGGCAGCTTCAAACTGAATGGTAAGTCCTATCAAGTCCCCAAGAATGATGGCGACAACGCGCTGCACGGCGGCACCGCTGGGTTCAACAAGAAGGTGTGGAGCGGCAAGGAAATCAAAGACGGCGTCGAGTTGACTTACGTCAGCAAGAACGGCGAAGAGGGGTTCCCCGGAACGCTTACCGCGACGGTGCGCTACACGCTGAGCGGAAATGAACTGCGCATCGAGTATTCGGCAACCACCGATGCCGACACCGTGCTCAACCTCACCAATCACTCGTACTTCAACCTGAAGGGTCAGGGGAACGGCAATATCCTGGATACCCAGATGAAGATCAATGCGGCGCGATACACACCAGTGAACGCCAACCTGATTCCTCTCGGGGAATTGGCGCCGGTTGCGGGGACACCATTCGACTTCATGAAGTCGACTGTCATCGGTACGCGAATCGACGCCGACAATGCGCAACTAAAGCTGGCACACGGATACGACCAGAACTGGGTGATCGACAGTGGTGGAAAGAAGGTTGTACTTGCTGCGGAAGCGTACGACCCTTCGACTGGACGCGTGCTCGAGGTGCTCACCGATCAGCCGGGAATACAGTTCTATACAGGCAACTTCTTGGATGGAACTGTAACTGGCAAAGGAGGAAAAGTGTATGGTCGGCGTGATGCGTTCTGCCTGGAGACGCAGCATTATCCGGATTCGCCTAACCATCCGGCATTTCCAACCACCGAGTTGAAGCCCGGAGAGAAGTTCGAATCCGTGACTATCTACCGCTTCTCGACACGCTAGACATAAGTGAGGGAGCACCGGCGAGGATGATGGCCGCTGCTCCCGTTTCTTCTATTCAGTGAATGTCCCTCGCAACTGGACCTCTTAAGCATGGCAAGAGTGAGTGACTGCCATTCACTAATCAGGTGCGCCCCAAGAACGGTAACAGATATTTACCAGGTAGAATCGCCAACTTAAGGGATACTACTTAGTTAGCGAGCTAAGACGAAGGCGACAGCGTGTTGGAGAGCCCAAATGCCTGTAGCGGCCACACACTTCGATTTGCTAGGTGCCCTCGCACTGCCTTGGTCCGCGAGAACGCCCAAGAAATCAACAGGCGAACGCGTTCATGTTGCAGCAGTTTGCTATCGGCTCAAGGACGATGAGCCGGAGTTTCTTTTGGTGCGCACTCGCAGCGGCCGGTGGACGTTTCCCAAAGGTGGGGTTGACGGAGATGCAACCAACGCCGAGGCTGCGGCGCGTGAGGCGTACGAAGAGGCCGGCGTCAAAGGCCGAATCGAGTTCCACCCGTTTCACTGGTACTTTCACTCCAAGCGCGACCGCTTCCACTCGCGTCGGTCGGTAGTGCCCGTTCATGCTCATTTGTGCGAGGTTGAGCGCCTGGTGGAACCGAAGGAAGGGCATCGCGACCCAACCTGGTTTAACGCTGACAAGGCAAGGCGGCGGCTGCGCGAGAACCGCAAACCGGAATTAGCCAGTGAAGTGATCCAAGTCATCGATCGTGCAGTCATCCGCATCCGTGCTCGCTCCCAGCGAGCCGCATAAGGCACACCTCACACTCAAGGTGCGACCGAACTCCCGATCAAGGTACGAAGTTTTCGCCCAGTCTAGCTCTTCTCTTCGGAGGGAGTGGATTCGCCTTTGCTGGATTTGCGTATGTAGTTGGGCCATATAAAGCGCAGTGGTGACTTCAGTCCATCTAGTACCAGGAATCGCAGGATCGTCAGTTGTTCGCGAGCGCTAACGTCGTAGGCCCGCAGGCCAACATAGGCCGCGATGCTGAAGCTTACGAACAGGTTGAGGATGAAGATGACACCGATTCCTGCGACCGCCTGATAGAACCATGTGCGGCCAATGCTCTGCGTTCCGAAGTGCGCAACCGCCAAGGCCAAGGTGCCTGTGGACAACGTGACATGTCGCACGTCGAGTGGTAGGCCAAAGAAGTGCCCGATCACAGGAGTGAATCCCAGCAGATAGCCGAGCACAATGCTCGTGCTCCAACCGCCCAAGTTCCTGTTTAATACCCGCGAAAACTTCCTGAGCCGCACCTGTCCAACTTTCGAACCCAAGGGATGTTGCGCAATTGCTTCCGGCACTCGATAGTAGACGGCGAAGTTCTCGCACCATCCGCCGGCCAGCGCGGCCATCCACAAAATCACGCCCGTGATCGCGGCGTAAAACGCAGTTCCCGAAGCCAGTGGGTGCAGTGTTTCGTACACGTGAGTGGCAGTCTCGTGTGCCAGGTAGGATTCTGAAAAGATAAACAACCAAAGCCTTTCAAAAAAAATCGCACCCACACAAACTGCACTGACATTGCCCAGGGCCGCCGCTAACTGCGTGCTGGTGATGCGTGATACGAAGTCTGAGAGCTTGTTCTCTCGCTCAACTCCCGGCTCTCACGAATAATCCCGGCAAAGGTAGCAGCGGTTGCGGCAGGTTGCTTGGTGGCGAGGACGAGCCCCAGGATCTGAAGCAGTATGAAGCTCACGGCATAATTGGTTCCAGCTGCAAATCCCTCTACGAATGGAGGGAGATGGGCGTCCATGACCCGCAATTTTAAGGCGGCAGTGATCACAGTGAGCAAACCACCGCCCAGGGCGGCCGTCCACATCTGCCAATACTCCCTCCGGTTGTGAGCGATGTAGTGTTCACCGCTATGACCGGTGCGCTCAACCATCTTCCGCGCGATCAGATTAAGGTTCTCGCGCAGCAAGGCAGACAAGCTGAGGTCCGAGAGGCGGCCCTCCATGAGATGACCGAGTAAGCCGTGCACCGCTAAAACTTTGGCATCGGGGGTCTCGGCGGCCAGCACGTCGACAATGGATTCCATGCGCGCGAGGCAGGCGGCGATCTTTCGCAAATCGAAAATCAATTCGACACTGACACCTGCGGCTTCCATGTCCTGATGGACCCGTACCATTTCGGTGCGGCAACGATGAACTATGCCACGCCATCGCGCCAATGCGACGTTTGTATTCTGAAGATCGGTTGCGTCGATGAACTCCTCGGTACAAGCCAGGAGTTGATAGAACGGCGAGTCGGAAACACCGGGCGACGAGGCTCGCGCCCTGACTTCTGGCTCCAATCCCAGCGCGCTCACCCGCGATCCGAGCAGGCGAAGTGCTTCCAGGAGGTCTTGATGCTCGTGGATGGCGAATTGCGGTTCGCTCGGTGGTGTCAGAACCGAGACAAGCCGCTGAAACAGTTCGGGAGGATTCTCCAGAAACCGCTTCACGTTACGTTCTGTGGGATACAACCTCACCAAGAGCTTCGCTGCATCGGACTGTTCTCGCGCAGACGGCAAAAGACGGGCCGAGACACGATGTCCAATTTCCGATACAAAGCTGTGATCGGATGGGATTCCTCCCTCGGCAAACAGCGAAACACAATCCATTTGTGAGAGCAGATCGGCGAAAGCAGCCTGGAACCGGGTGCGCTCTTCGGAGTTGGTTCCAAGAAACTCAACCAGTCCTGGCAAGCCGGAAAGATCTGCAACGGAAGCGCTGGGCTTTCTCATCCAGCCAACAAGCCCAATCAGGGCGGCGGTGCGCTTCTGGAGGGTGCCCGCCTGACAAAATGATTCAATCAAACTCGTCAATTCGCGGGGTGCCATCCGCGAAGGTTGCAGCCCGTTGCCGGGTGCCACTGAAGAAAGGCCTTCGGTTGCGGCCAGGGAGTCTGTCTGCTTCACTGGTTCGATCGGCACGCTCACATTGTCCGACAGAGCCGTCTCAATGCCAAGTGTGCTGCCTCGCCAAGCCAGTCGCGCCATGTAAAGTCAGTGTCTGTGAACCGTCATCGCGTGACGTTTACAATGGGCCGCTGATCAAACCACTGGGAAAGGCATTGTCATGATGGAACGTCGAGAATTCTTGCGCCACGCCGCGGTAGCAACTGGCGGCCTGATGGTGTTCCGTAGCCCGATATCGGCATTGTCCGCAACGACTAGCGCTCCTTGTCGTATTGAGGTGCTGCCAGGCGAAGAACTTGGCACTATCTCGCCGACCATCTACGGCCACTTCACCGAGAACCTCAGCGGAGTCATTTATGACGGTATCTGGGTGGGGAAGAACTCGAAGGTTCCAAACGTCGACGGCATCCGAAGCGAACTGGTCGAACACATGCGCAAGATCAAGCCTGCGGTCATTCGCTTTCCCGGAGGCTGCTTCGCCGATAGCTATGACTGGCGCGACGGCGTCGGACCAGCCGAGAAACGCCCACGCCGGACCAACTTTTGGGATGGGGCCGAAGGCGCTAACTCTCCAGCCAGTCATCGCTATGATCCGAACCAGTTTGGAACAGACGAGTTTGTTCATTTCTGCAAACTAACGGGGGGCCAACCGTATCTTGCGGCTAACGTCCGGAGCCTTCCGGCCGAGGAGTTCGATCGCTGGGTGGAGTACTGCAACTCCCCGAAAGGCAGCACCACGCTCGCGGACCTGCGTGCGGCGGGAGGATCGCCCGAGCCATTCGACGTTCGTTATTGGGGAGTGGGAAACGAGTCGTGGGGATGTGGCGGCAACTTCCTTCCCCAGGAATACGCTACCGAGTTCCGTCGATACGCCGCTTGGGTACCAGGATACGGCAAGCCGTTATCGCTGATTGCTTCAGGGCCGAACTCCGACGACTTGAATTGGACCCGCGGATTCTTCGAGGCGCTGGCGCGCAAGGGAAAAGACCAGATCAACAGCGTCTATGGATTCGCTGTGCATCATTACGCCTGGAACCTCGCGCGAGGCAAGACGCAAGACTGGGACCAAGGTAAGGGTGACGCTCTGAAGTTCGACGCGGTGGATTGGTATGAGTTGTTACGGGAGGGGCAGAAGATCGAGGACCTGATCGATGGCCATTGGAGGGAGATGGGGGAAATCGACACCGAACATCACGTCAAGTTGGTGGTGGACGAGTGGGGGCCATGGTACAAGTCCGGAAGCGAACAGACTCCCGGCGATGCGCTGGAGCAGACCCCGACGTTGCGTGATGCCGTGTTTAGCGGCATGACGTTGGATATCTTCAATCGCAATCCTGAAAGAGTCGCTATGGCTAACTGCGCTCAGCTGATCAACTGTCTCAATAGTCTGTACCTGGCACACGAAGACAAGTTCGTAGTCACTCCCGTCGGTCGTGTGTTCGAGATGTATGTTCCACACCAGGGTGGGAAGGCGCTCCGTGCCTCTTTCAGCTCGCCGCCGATTCAATATGACCGCGACGGTAAGCCGGCGGAGTTTTGGGGATTGCGGGGATCTGCATCAGTCCATGGGAAGAGTCTGGTACTCACCGTCGTCAATCCCAGCGTCGCTGAACCCCGCGAAACCGAAATTTCATTTGCGGGCGCAAGAGCAAAGTCCGGCAAAATTACGGTCCTCAGCCATTCCGACATTCATGCTTGCAACACGTTCGCGCAACGGGAAACGGTGCTTCCGAGCGTGACCAGACTGAAGATCACAGGACCGACCGTAGTGCACACCTTTCCGCCAGCGTCGGTCAGCACTATTGAAATAGAGCTCGCTTGAATCGAGTATGTCGCGACAATTGCGGGAGTGTACGTAAAACCCCGGGGCGAGCCCGCTTGCGCGGAACCCGCCCAGGGAGGAGACACTTTAGAACAGGGAGACAGGCTTCGCCTTCGCTTCGTTCGAAGTGCAATATTCAGTGCCGTTGGGGTTGGCGTCCTTGACCACGTAGTAGTACGTGACGTTGTTCATCAAACCGGTATCGATGAATCCAAGGCGCGTCATGGAGCCGCCCGCTACAGTCTTAACCTCGCAAGTCATCTCCTCTGAGGATGAACATTCATCACGAAAGGAAGGCTGCCAGATGAGGAGTCCGGCAGCCCATATGTACCAGGCCGACTACATCGCTTCACTGGTCATGATGAAGAGAGGCTTCATTTCGAAGCTCTTATAGTGCGGACGCAGACGCTCGGTGTTGTAGTGCTCCTTGACGTTTACGACCTTCTTAGTCGCAGTCACCGCGTCAATCGGCATATTGTCGTACCGGCCATTCTTCAGGACGACCAAACGCCCGTGAATTCGGTTCAACAGCAAGTCGAGCGCCAGGTTTCCGTAGGCCATGGGGGCGATAGAATCGATGGCATCCGGATCTCCGCAGCGAACCAGGTAGCCAAGCTTCTGGTTAATTACGTCGATGGTCTTGCCATTGTTGTACTTGGGCGATAGCTCCTTGATTTTCTCCGAAACCAGGTCGCCGATGCCGCCAAGTTTTTTGTGGCCGAATGCGTCGGCGGCGTCGCGCGCAAAAACCATCTCGCCACCCTCGAACATCGCGCCTTCCGATACCAGCACGACCGAGTAACGACTGGGGTTGCGACGTCGGTCTTCGCTCAAGAGCTCGGTCAGTCGATCGATATCGAATTTGTGCTCCGGAATCACGCAACGGTTTGCGGCTCCGGCCATGGTAGGAAGCATGGCTGTGAAGCCGGCGTAACGTCCAAAGACTTCCAGCACCATGAATCGTTCGTGCGATCCGGCCGAAGTACGCAGCCGATTCGTCATCTCGATCGTGCGGGTGACACACGTGCTAAACCCGATGCAGTAGTCGGTTCCCGGGACGTCGTTGTCCATGGTCTTGGGGATGGCCACGACTTTTACGCCCTCCTGGTACAGGCGCACGCCGTAGCTCAAGGTGTCGTCGCCGCCGATCGGGATCAGGTTCTCAATACCAAGCCACTCCAGGTTCTTCAGAACTTCGGGCGTCAAATCATTCTTGTCAGCCGAGTACGTATCCTGAAGGTGCGGCGGAACACTAGACTTGCTCACCTTGCTGGGGTTGGTGCGGGAGCTGTGAAGGAAAGTGCCTCCGGTGCGTCCGGCGCGATTGACCAGTTCCTCAGTCAGAACCTGGTAATTGTCGCTGTTGTCGAATTCTGCGTCACGGACCGTATCGACGAGGCTCGCCCACCCCCGCCGTAAGCCAATGACACTGTACCCCTCACGAAGCGCCCGGATCGTGACCGCCCGAATTGCGGGGTTCAGCCCCGGAACGTCGCCACCGCCCGTCAGTATGCCGATAACTCCCTTTTTGCCACCCGTAACCATAATGAGTACCTTCCCTATTGATATGAATGTCCAATTAAACACGAATTTGGAGCCAGATTGCAGTGACATTCGGCACAGCCGCACGGGGTTTCTGTTGGGCCTCGTCCTCGAGCCCGCCGCCGTTTCGAACACCATCAGTCTACCCGTTGGCGCGGTCGCGCGCCGGGGCAGTGTAGCGCAATTTGAGGCGGCAAATTCCGGCACTTCTGCGAAACTCGGTATACTCTCAGAACGCCGTTGGCCTGAGACGGCGGTAATCAATGCCCATGGCGAGCGAACCAGCGTCAAAGTCGTTGAACGAACAGGACCTCCGGGACCTTGGATTTGGTGCGGTTGTGTCGCGCGAGAGCCAGCAGCGGCTGTTGAATCGCGATGGCAGCTTTAATGTCGAGCGCGCCGGACTCCGGTTTTGGTCGTCATTCAGTGCCTACCACGCCATGCTCACGATCCCGTGGTGGCAGTTCTATTTGGCGACTGCCTTGTCGTACCTAATCGTGAACGCTGCGTTCGCGACCGCATACCTCGCCTGCGGACCCGGCGCGCTTGGCAGCGAAGCCGTTGGCATGGAGAACCACACCTACTTGCGTGCGTTCTTCTTTAGTGTGCAGACTCTGTCAACGATTGGGTACGGACAGGTTGTTCCGGTCGGGACTGGCGCCAACACGCTGGTGACTCTGGAATCGTTGGTGGGGTTGTTGGGTTTTGCCATCGTGACCGGACTTTTATTTGCCCGGTTTTCACGACCAACTGCCAAGATGCTGTTCAGCCGCCACGCGTTGATCGCGCCCTATCAGAACATCACTGCTGTCGAATTCCGTGTTGCCAACGCCCGTTCCAATGAACTGATCGAGGTTTCGGCGAAGGTGCTGCTCAGCCGGTTTGAACAGGTTGACGGGCTCCGCACCCGACGCTATTACCAACTGGAACTGGAACGCAGCGCTGTCACATTTCTTCCTTTAACGTGGACGGTTGTGCATCCCATCGATGAGCGCAGTCCGCTTTACCACGAGACTCCGGAGTCCTTGCGAAGCTCGCAGTCGGAATTTCTGGTACTGCTCAGCGGCTTCGACGAGACGTTCTCCGCCACGGTGCACACGCGAACCTCTTATATTCCTGATGAGGTGTTGTGGGGGCACCGCTTCGCCAATGCATTCGTGGTTGGCCGCTCAAACAACAATAAGGTCACCGTGGATATGCGGCAGTTTGACAAGGTGGAGCCCGCGCGACCAGCACTCGACCGTTGAGTGGGGTCAAAACACCCGGACGGATGAGAGCTTCCCGATGTCACGAATGTAGTGGGGACTCACAATCGACGATTCTGGACGATTGTGCGCTTGATGACGCTCAAGTCGGAACATTCACGCCGGCGACCGACCCGTTTATGCAACCCAAGTCGGCCAACATAATTGCATCCTGCGCCTGGAGTTACAATCTAGTAGCCTTAACCAAATCAAAATACTTGATGATGCCTTTGCAGCCACAGAAACTCCAATCGTCGCTACCAGGAATCGAAATCCTTATGCCTTATCGTGCACGATTACAGAATTCCCGGTCCGGAAGGACAAAACAGCTCGACGGTCCGCTGCTGCTTCTTGTTGCTGGTTTATCGATGACGCTGATGGTTGCTTGCGGGCGCAGTACGGCCGAAGGGCCTCAGGGTCCGCCGACGATGCCGGTGAAAGTTCAGCGAATTGGTTCGCAGGAAATCGGCAACACCTCGGAATACGTCGCGACCATCAAATCACGTAACTCCGCAACCATTATGTCGGATGTTGAGGGATGGATCGTTGCCATTAAAGTGAAATCGGGCGACCAAGTGAAGAAGGGCCAGTCTCTGATGGAAATCGATCCGCGTCGCCAAGCGGCTACGGTCTCCAATTGGGAGTCGCAACGCGCGTCCAAAGTTGCGACTCGGCAACTGGCGAAGGTCCAACTCGAACGAGCCAAAGGCCTGTTCGCGTCAGGGGTGATCAGTAAACAGGACCTCGACCAGGCCGAGTCCACGTATGACGCGGCAGATGCGGACGTCAAGTCGCTCGATGCGCAAATCCATCAGCAGGACGTCCAGTTGAAGTATTACAGCGTATTTGCTCCAGTCGACGGCATTGTCGGCGACGTACCCGTCCATGTTGGCGACAGGGTTACCAATACCACTATGCTGACGACGATCGATGAGCGTCGAGGGTTGGAGGTGTATCTGCCGATCCCGTCCGAACGAGCGAGAGAGCTGAAGATCGGCGCTCCCGTGCAAATTCTGGATGCCAGCGGCAACGTAGTGCTGACCACGCGGGTAAATTTTGTTTCCCCCCAAGTCGATACTGCTTCTCAGTCCGTCCTGGCCAAAGCACCGGTCGATCAGGCGGCCGACAAACTCCGTTCACAGCAGTTGGTTCGTGCCCGCATCACTTGGAGCACACAGGCCGGCATCACCATCCCTGTCGTGGCTGTGTCCCGAGTAAGCGGCCAGTTCTTTGCGTTCGTTGCTGTGCAGAAGGACGGGAAAGATGTCGCGCACCAGATTCCCCTGACGTTGGGGGAAATTAACGGCAATGACTATACCGTGTTGAGTGGTTTGAAACCTGGCGATCAGGTCGTCGTATCCGGCGGGCAGAACCTTGCCGACGGCATATCGATCAAAATTCAGCAGTAGCTCATAGCTTCTGAGAAGAAGGGGCACTCACCTTGTTTGCTGATTTCTTCATTAAGCGTCCGGTGTTCTCTACGGTGACGTCACTCTTCATCGTGATTGCGGGCGCAGTATGCATTCCTTTTCTGCCGATCGCCCAGTTTCCCCAACTGGCACCGCCGCAAGTTTCGGTGAACTGCTTCTACACCGGCGCGAATGCGCAGACGGTCGAATCGGCAGTCACTACCCCTTTAGAGCAGGCGATCAACGGCGTGGAAGGCATGCGCTATATGACTTCCAGCAGCGGGAATGACGGCAGCAGTTCGATCACGATCACCTTTGAACTGACCCGCAGCCTCGACATTGCCGCGGTTGACGTGCAGAACCGTGTCTCGGCGGTGAACGGAAGGCTTCCGAATGAAGTGAAGACGACCGGCGTCGTGATCACCAAGAATGCCAGTTCGTTCATCATGGCAGCCGGTTTCTACACTGCGGATAACCGCTACACGCAGCGGTTTATCAGCAACTACCTCGACATTTACGTGAAGGACGCGCTGAAGCGTATTCGAGGCGTGGCTGACGTCATTATCTTTGGCGAGCGTAAGTATTCGATGCGGCTTTGGCTTGACCCGTCGCGCTTGGCTGCGCGCGGACTGACCGCGAGTGACGTGGTGGTAGCGCTGGCCCAGCAGAATGTCCAGATCGCCGCTGGCCAGGTCGGCCAGGCTCCTGCGCCGAAAGAGCAAATGTTCCAGATCAGCGTGCGAGCGGTGGGTCGTCTGACCGAAGCGTCCGAGTTCGAGAACATCATCCTCAAGCCCGGTTCGAACGGCGCCTTAGTTCGATTGAAAGATGTTGGGCGCGCCGAGCTTGGCGCCGAGGACTATAGTTCGGTGCTTCGCTACAACGGCTACGATGCCGTTGGAATTGGCGTAAGTCAATTACCCACAGCCAATGCGCTTGACGTTGACAAAGCGGTCAAGGATGAGTTGGCCAGGCTCTCCAAACGCTTTCCGCCTGGGCTGGAGTACCGGGTCGCATTCGACTCCACGACGTTTGTGGGTGACTCCATCCGCGAAGTCCTTCATACGCTGGTGGAAGCCATTCTGTTCGTCATGCTTGTGATGTTTCTGTTCCTGCAGGACTGGCGCACCACACTGATTCCAGCGATCACCATTCCGGTTTCGCTCATCGGCACGTTCGCTTTCATTAAGCTGCTCGGCTTCTCGATCAACACGTTGACACTATTCGGCATCGTGCTGGCAACCGGCCTCGTGGTGGACGACGCCATCGTCGTGATCGAGAATATTCAGCGCCACATGGGTGAAGAGCACATCAATTCTCACGTGGCAGCGTCAGAGGCCATGGGCGAGGTCACGGGAGCGGTGATTGCGACATCGTTAGTGCTTGTCGCGGTGTTTGTGCCGGTCGCATTCTTTCCGGGGACGACCGGTCTGCTCTACCAGCAGTTCTCGCTCACCATTGCGTTTTCCATTGCGATTTCGGCCTTCAATTCGCTGACGTTCACGCCTTCGCTTTCCGCCTTGTTGCTCCGGCCTGAGCGGGAGCACGAGAACAAGAACGTAGTGTTCAGGGGCGTTGAAACGGCGATCAAACACACGACAACGCTGTATACGGCAACCGCCCGCAAGGCGATCAAACTACGTTATCTTGTGCTGGTCGTCTTCTTCCTGGGACTGGCTGCCACCTATGTCGTTTATAGGCGCGTGCCCACTGGCTTTGTTCCGGACGAAGACCAGGGTTGGTTCATCATTAACGTGCAGGCACCCCAGGGCGCATCGGCGGAGTACACATCGTTAGCCTTGCGTCAGGTGGAAGCGGTAGTAAGCAAGGTCCCCGATGTGATTGGAGCTTTCTCCGTAATCGGTTTCAGTTTTACCGGGAATGGTCCTAACAAGGGCATCATTTTTATCAATTTGCAGGATTCCAATAAGCGCAAGGGGAACGAACACTCTGCAGGCGCTATCGTAAACTCGCTTCGCGGTCCCCTCAGTCAGATCACGGATGTGCAGGCGTTTCCGTTTCTGCCCCCGGCAATCAACGGCATCGGTAATTTTGGTGGATTCACGTTTGAAGTAACGGACGAAGGCGGACATTCACTGCAGGACTTGTACAACACGGCGCAGGAGGTTGCGCGCGCCGGCAACGAACGCCACGACCTCGCCGGACTGTTCAGTTCGTTTACCGCTAACGATCCTCAGTTCGTGGTTACCATTGACCGCGAGAAGGCTCGCAGCCTGCAGGTTCAGCTCCAGCAGATCACGGATACGCTGCAGGTTTACATGGGCTCGGCATACGTGAATGACTTCGATTTCAACAATCGTGCCTACCGTGTTTATGTGCAGGCGGACCAGCAGTTCCGTAGCCAGCCGAAGGACATTCGCAACTACTACGTGCGGTCAGACACAGGTAACATGATTCCGCTGGATAACGTGGTGCACGTCTCAGAGACGTCAGCGCCCCAGACCATCAGCCATTACAACTTGTTCCGCTCGGCCGAAATCAATGGCGCGGCGGCGCCAGGATACAGTTCTGGACAGGCGATCACAGCGATGGACGCTGTGGCGAAGAAAGTTCTGCCGGTCGGATTCAATTACGAATGGTCGGGACTTGCGCTGGAAGAAATCAAGTCTGGAAGCCAATCCGCACTGCTCTTCGGCCTGGGGTTGTTGCTGGTTTATCTCACGCTCTCGGCTCAATATGAGAGTTTTGTATTGCCCTTCATCATTCTCCTCAGTGTCCCCATGGCGATGCTGGGTGCACTGATCGCCCAGTCGGCGCGCGGATTGCTGAATGACGTGTACTGCCAGATCGGGTTGGTTATGCTGATCGGCCTGGCCAGCAAGAATGGCATTTTGATTGTCGAGTTCGCCGAACAACTTCGCGACAAAGGACTGTCGATTACAGATGCAGCTGTACAGGCTGCACGCATTCGCCTGCGCCCTATCCTCATGACGTCGTTCGCGTTCATTCTGGGCGTGTTGCCCCTGGTGTTTGCCACGGGCGCCGGGGCTGCCAGTCGCAATTCCGTCGGAACAACTGTCTTTGGCGGGATGATCGTCTCGACGGGATTGAATCTGTTTTTCATTCCGGTGCTTTACGTGATCGTCAAGTCACTGACGGAGCGTCGTAAGGAAGCTTCGAACGCGGCGCCGTAATAATGAAGTCGACATCAAGCTGGGTTGGCACAAAGTTATGCACCTCTGTTGTCGAGGGAATGGTTGTTTCCGGCGTGTCAGCGGTCACTTCGGCTGTTGATCTGCGTCACAGACTTCCTGTGCGTACCGCGCTAAAAAGGGGAGTAGCATAAAGATGGATGGTGGCGGCCGCGCTTCGTCCGTTCATGCCAATGTTAAGCGTGGAGCTTCCATTCGCTGACTAACCCCACCGCGTGGGGAGACTGGTCGCTTGCAATGGCAACCGCACCACTCACGGCTTCTGGCGTGGGCATACACAAAGTGCTCATTGCCACGGATTTCTCGCATCAATCTGCTTCAGCCCTCAACTATGGTCTCAGCTTCGCGCATCGTTTCTGCGCACAGTCAGAAATCGTCTATGTGCTGCCGACGGACGAGTATGCCCTTGCTGGCCCGGAGGCGCTAACGGCTGCGAAGGACGCTGCCCGTCGTGATGTGCTGGAGCTGAAGGCCATGCTCCGGCGAAGCCATGCGTTTGAGGAGGGCGTGGACTATCGTGTCAGCATGATTGAGGGTTCGGCGGCCGATTGCCTCTTGGAACGGGCTCGCGAGAAGAGAGTCGACCTGATCGTTGTTGGCACCCATGGACGCGGCGGAATGGGCAAGATCATCCTTGGATCGGTGGCGGAGAAGGTTTTTCGGCACTCGCGTGTTCCTGTGCTTACGATCGGGCCTCATATCCGCCGTTCAGCGGAAATCGGCGGTCCCCATTGTATTCTCGCTCCCTGCGACCTGACGCCAAGGTCTCATCCAGCAGTCGAGTTTGCTTGCGCTCTGGCCAAAGAACACAACTCGCAACTGACGCTACTTCATGTGATTGGACAGCCCAATGAGGGCATGAAGCTAGATCCAGAACGAGTAAGGCAGGGCATCATGGAGGAACTCGCCCAAATCGTTAGGAAGCATGCTGCCGGAGTTGACGTCTACTACCGGATTGAATCAGGCAAGATCGCATCCACCATTCTTGATACGGCAACGGAACTCGAGGCGGATCTTATCGTCTTGGGAGTACGGCCATCCTCAGGGCTGCTCGACCGATTCATGTGGCCGATCGCCTATGAGTTAGTGCGTGAGGCAGCCTGTCCAGTGCTAACTATCCGTGGGCAAGTTTCAACTCGCTGACTAAGCCGCCCCGTTTATCGTACTCAGTAACGCAACTGACGAAGAACACAACGAGTCTTTTTGTCGATCTCTGCCGAACTGGTTGACGTCTGGCCGTTCGACGGCCTGTCGTGCGATTTGGCGGCTGTGCGCGAATGGTATACAGTTCACGCACGGCGGGAGCAAACATGCAGCGGATCGTCCACAAGATGCTCAGGTGCGCGGTAATAATGGTGATGTTGCCTGCAGAGCTCTGCGTAGCGCAGGCAGGTAACTCCACCCTGCAGTCTGCGCCGGCGCAAACGCAGATCGGTGGAGCACAAACGACTACGCCAACCGCGACACTGAGCCCTGAGAGCTTCCAGAGATTGGCGAATAAAGTCCGTCATGAACTGGTTATGCTTCCGTACTACGACGTATATGACAACCTTTATTTCCGGATTGATGGACGGACCGTGACCCTTCTGGGCGAGACACCCAATGCCAGCACAAAATCAAGTACGGGAAGTGTTGTGAAACACATTGAGGGCGTCGACAAGGTCATTAATAACATTGAGGTGCTGCCCCCCAGTTCGGCCGACCAGCGCATTCGGAGAGCGACTTACAACGCGATTTATAAGTACGGTCCGTTGTTCAAGTATTCGCATGCGCCGGTGCCGCCAATTCATATCATCGTGAAGAATGGGCGCATTACGCTGGAAGGCATCGTCGATAGCGAATCCGACAAGCAGATGGCAGGAATGCAGGCCAATCAGGTCCCCGGAACGTTTCAAGTCACCAATAATCTGCGCGTTATCAATCCCGCCAGCGAAGGGAAGAAGAAGAACTGATCGGTAAGGTCGCTGCGCCGCGAATTAAGCTTGCGCCTCGATCCCAGATGCGGAGCGTTCATCCGTGAAGCGCTGCGCTCCGGGATTGCCGAACACCACGATCAGTTTGTCGTGCAAACTGCCCGGCCTCCGCAGATCACGCCAGATATCAATCCACTCGTGGAACGCGATCTTGAGCGGATTGTAGGTGTTAATGTTGCTGGTCAGCCCATAGACGCAGGGCTCTTGCTCCGGCTCGAAACTCCCAAACCAGCGGTCCCAGATGATGAGTATTCCCGCATGATTGCGGTCGATGTACTGCGGATTGGTGGCGTGATGCACGCGGTGATGCGAAGGGGTGTTCAGGACTAACTCCAAACCTCCCATGTGCTTGACCAATTCCGTGTGAATCCAGAACTGATAGAGCAGGCTGATTGCCTGCATGGTGAAGATCATGATGGGTTGGAAGCCCACCAGCGGCATCCATAGCCAGAAAACGAACGAAAAAAAGCCGCCCGTCCACGTCTGCCGCAGCGCCGTCCCCAGGTTGTAATGTTGCGACGAATGATGGACTATATGCGATGCCCAGAAAAACCGGCATTCGTGGCTGGTCCGGTGAAACCAGTAATAGCTGAAGTCGTCGGCGAAGAACGCCAGCACCCAAGCCCACCACTGGTAGCTCATCGGAAAGAATGCAAAACGGTGTACCCAGGTGAAAATGGCGAACACCAAGCCCTTCGACACCAGGCTGACCAATACATTGCCAACCCCCATCGTCAAGCTGGCCGCAGTGTCCTTGCCGTGGTAAAGATCGCGGTGCATGGCCGCGCCAACTACAGCTTCGGCTACAACCAGAAGGATGAACCCGGGAATCGCCAACTGAATGAGATCGTGCATGAAGGTGCAACTCGCGCTGTTGCCGTATTTTACCCATGTCCGCCGACAAACGAAAGCCCGGTGGACTAGCGGATTACAAGGCGCGATCTTTATGTAAATCTTACGAACTCCTTAGCCGCCACTTATAGCGACAGTGATCGAATGAAGTGGGCAGATAATCGCAAGGCGCGGAACTCGACGAGGCAGCTTTATGAATAGCTTGTTTCTTATTGTTTGCGGCATGAGTCTGGCATTCTTCGGGTGCTTCATTCTGGCATGCCACATGGATGCATACCGCAGGAAGCCTCGCAACTCGTCGGTCGTCAAAATATCGCCCGACATTCAAGGTGTGAGCTCCAGCGCAGGACGGCATTCACTTATCGCTCTTGAGAAACAAATGGCAGATTTTCTCGCA
>DATBZX010000304.1:0-3705 GCA_036512955.1 Terriglobales bacterium | reverse complement strand
GAACTGCCCGAACGGGGCGATGTTTATTTCTCGTCGCAGAAATACGTCTGGGCAAATCTTCATGATTCCGGCGAAATCTACCGCAAGAGTTGGGGGGCCGCTGGCTATCCCTTCCTCGTTATTCTTGATCGTGATGGCAAGGTAGCTTGGGCCGGCATGGGCGTAGGCAAAGGGGTTTTAGATACATTGCTATCGCAGCTAAACAAGCCAGAATTAGGACTCGCTCCATGAGAACGGCTGGAGCGCACGCTCATAACTGGCGATAAATCGCCTTCACGTAAGTTTGCGCTTTTTCTTCGCGGCAAAGGCGAACGAAAGGCGCATACTTACGATAAGGGCTGTTATCGCCCGTCATTTATCGTCCAAGCGCTTTACTGCTAGGTCGAGCTACACTGCTGCGGCGAGAAATCACGTCGGAGGTTAAGAATAATGTCGAGCAAGGCCAAATCGCAGCGCACTCGCACGCGCAGGCCGAAGGGCGGCAAGAAGAAGGAATACAAGAGCATCGTCTGCTCTGTTCGCTTCAGCAAGAAGGAGCGCGAGATCGTGGACTATGCCGCCGAATCGCAGCATAAGTCTATTGGCTCTTTTATTGCCGAAGCTGCCATGGGGCGGGCCTACGAGATTATCCGCGTTACCAACCGGAAACTTGCGCGACAACTCCGGACTGGCTGACTGTTGCTGAAATCCCGATAGCGTAGACATGCGCTCTTTGTTTGCCCTTAGGCGAAGGGAAAGCGCAAACTTGCGTGAAGCGCTGTTTACGCCAATCATCATCCCAAACAGGGTTTCATTCGGCGCGCAGGGCTTCGATCGGGTCCACGCGGGCTGCGTTGCGCGCGGGCAGGATGCCGGCGATGATGCCAGTGCCGGTGGCGACCGCTTCCGCCATGGCGACATACGACCAGGGAGTGGCTACCGGCAACGCAGGGATGAAAATTCGGATGAGTTGCACGCCCCCTGCGCCGAGCGCCAAGCCCGACGCTCCCCCACCGCGGCCAAGAGCGCAGCCTCAGCGAGAAAAAGGATCAACACCTGGCCGCGGTCGGCGCCTAGCGCGCGTAGCATGCCGATCTCGGTCTTCCGCTCGGAGACCGCGATGGTCATGATTGTCAGGATACCCACCCCGCCGACCAGAAGCGAGATACTTCCCAGCGCGGCCACGGCGAAGGTCAGCACACCCAGGACGGAGCTGGCCACGTCCTGCATCTGCTGCTGGGTCATGATCGTGAAGTCCTCACGGCCATGGCGTGCAATCAGCATCCGCCGGATACCCTCGACTACTTTGTCGGTCGGCGCTTGCGGATCATAGACCACGTGTATGCCGACGAGACCTTCGCGGTTGAACAACTCCTGGGCGCGTTGCGCAGGGATATAGATGCCGTCATTGAGTTCCATCCCCAGCATCTGCCCTTTCGATTCCATGACCCCGACGATGCGGAAGCGGCGTCCGCCGACCTCGATGCGGCTGCCCAGCGGATTGGCGTCACCGAACAACTCCTCCTTTGCCAGCGATCCCAGCACCGCGAATGCACGCGGAGCGTGCTGATCGTCGTGCGGAAGGAATGAGCCCATGCCAACGTTGAGGTGTAGAACCTGCGGCATGTCGGAGCCTATGCCAAACAGGTTGACCCGCCGGCGCTTGCCGTTGGCGGCGATCTCGGCATTGCCCGCCACGACCGCGTCGGTCATCAGAACGTACGGGGCGTGAAGCAGCGCCTCCGCGTCGTCGATAGTCAGCGGACGGACGGTGGCAAAGATCCCGACGGGCGAAGGCACCCCGGCGGTGGTGATGTGGCCGGGCTCGACGATGATCAGGTTGGAGCCGAACTGGGTGAACTCGGCCAGCACGTAATTGTGAACACCTTGTCCTCTGATCTGCTTCTGGAACAAAAACTTGGATGATCGGGCCACCCGCCCGTACACGGGGCTACGTCCTATCGATTAGCACTTCGAGAGAATTGCCGGGCAGAGAATTAGGTGCGATCCTACCTGGGTTCTTGGGTATCACGGCTTACCGGCCCTCCCCAAGGAGCGAACGCCCGCTGAACTTCCATTCGCGGGCGTTCGTGCTGCCACAATTCCGGGTGCTGACTGCGAGCAAAATAAAAACGCCTCGGACATTGTCCAAGGCGGTTGCGGTCAGCCCTCCCCCGAAGTCTGCCCAACAACGAGCTTAATGTAATCGAAGCCGCGAAAGCCGCAAAGATTACGATGGTCACCCGCCGCAAGACTGATGCTCAACTATGTCGCATGGAGAAGGTGCGGATGGTTCAGCGATCGTATACGAACGAACAGGCCCGCACGGTCGTCACTTCAAACGGCTATATCGATCTTGGGACGTGTACGTGATTCTGTTCAGCAGTGGTGATAGCACTAAGCTCGTCGCTAATCGCAACCAGAGTGCAACACTCCACGCAAACCGACATGGTGAGTCGGTCAACCGCCAATTCTTGGCGGAAGAAGTCTGTTCGATCTTCTCTCGCTCGGTTGAAGCCGTCAGCGCCGTTCGTAGGAGATTCCACTGTTGCTCGCCTCCTTGGTGCCGTTGCTGGCCGCGTCTGAGCGCGCGCTGCGTACCTGAATGGCTTCCTTCTGGGTTACTGCCCTGCACAGCCAATCGACCAACGCAGCAGTCGCCCCGACCGCAATTGCAGCTATCCATAGGCTCATATCCGGCTGACCTGCCGCATACAAAGAGTCGACGAAGTGGTGGAACGGTATACGAGACAGAACAAGGCCTCACACCCAGAGCTTTTCGCTCGCTGATGGCGAGTCACTGCGATACCGATGCCTTGCTTGGTTGCTCTGGGTCGTGTGCTGCTGACGCTTCTCTTCCAAGCCTACCGCTCTGTAGAGAACGGCAATCGCGAAAACGCAGAACAACATCGAAACAGTGACACCCATACCACCGATCCAGCTACTGCGAAGTCCTGCAAGTGAACCCTCGCCAATGAACACTACGTTGCAATTCACTGCCCAATCAGCAGGTCCTTCAAGCTATTGACGCTTCGCCAGTTAACGCGATTGGTAAATGACACCTATGGAATAAGTTGCACAGTTTTGCACATCCATCAACGCACGTTCGTCTTTCCCGAAGGTTTTCGGAAGAACTACGGAGAGTTGGCGCCGGAACCGACTTCAGATATGACGCCGCCATGCCTCTTCAACAGGCGCTTAACGTCGCGCAGCAGCGCGTCGCTAGACATCCGGTAGGTCTTGCTCGCGATCACCCTCTGAGCCCGGTTGAACGTAGGTTGATCGACGACGCTCTTGAACGCGCCCTCTTTCATCACCCACTGGTCCTGCGGATTTCGTCGGTATCGGGTCCGCAGTTTTTGGGTCCACACCGCCCAGACATTCCACCCGGCGTACTTGCGATTAGTGAGAATTTGGCGAACCGCGTACCGATTCCAACGCTTGCCCTCGATCCACGGCACATTCCGAAGGTTAAGCTCCTTCGCGATGTCGGTCATGTCCAGCCCGCGAATGAACTGGGTGTAAATCCAGCGAACCCAATGCTGCTCGCGTCGCGGTCCGGGTTCGAGGAGAACGCGGTCCGTGGTTATGCTCTTCAGCTCACCTCGCCGAAGCTCCTGCTTGGCCCGCCCGTCCGCCGACACCAACACGCGTCGAAGCCCGTATCCGGGCGGACCGCCTTCATGAAAGCCCAACTCCGCCAAACGCTTTTTCCCGACAAAAACC
>DATBZX010000303.1:0-11506 GCA_036512955.1 Terriglobales bacterium | reverse complement strand
CGTGTGACCTAAGGTGACCAACCGCGACGAGTTTACACCCGCAGGACAGCTAGTTACCACCTATTTCGGGGGAAACAGGCTTATGGGGACGCCAGTCCCAAATTGGGAACGGCCGATTCATTCGCCGCTGGAGTGGTCATGAATGATGCGCCAGCCCTCGGGGAACTCGCGGAAGATGAGGGTAAACAAGCCATGCGGTTGCTTGCCGTTCGAGAGCGTAAGCAGGAACTTTCCGCGGACAAAACCGGCCTTTGGCCCCAGCATTTCGACCTGAAGGTCGCGGAATTCCAGCGTGCCCATCTCGGCATCCGGCGCCTGGTACTTCTTGCGATACCGCTCCAGCGTTGCCTGCCAGCCCTGGGTTTCAGTGGCACCGGAAAAGAAGGTCAGCGTTGGTGAGTTCCAGTATCCAGCCATGAATCCCTCGAGATCGTGGTGGTTCCAAGCCTCGACCTGGGATTGCAGGACCTTGCGGATGGCCGCTTCCTGGCCTGTCGATTGGCCCACGGCCGCCGGCGCTAAAACCGCTGCAAGCCCGATGAGTAATGCGATAGATAGAAACAGTTTGCTCATCCCCGCCTCCGTGGGAAGAGTGTAGCGCGGGCCTATTGGACATCTGCCAAGTCGCATACAAAAACCGCGCCGTTGCAGGACGCGGTTTGGTGAACTCTGCCTTCGCGACCTATGCAGGACGCTTCTTGGAAGCTGTCTCCTGCCACGGCCGCTTGGGACGCTCGGCCTCAGGCAAGTCCCGGTTGCGCACGCGGTCGTACTTGTACTCGGAGCTGACCGTGCCCAGCGATTCGTTGTAGAGACTGATGCCTCCACCGCCTTCCTTCAGCTCCTCGGCATACTTGTGAAGTGCCTGCAGGTGATCCGCGGTGGCCGCGACTTCAGTCTTCGTGGTCTTCAGCACCTTCTGGTAACCGTGATCGACGAGCTTGGAAATCTCGCCACCGACCAGGTATCCGGGATAGGCGAAAATCTTCACGCCTCCGTCGGGGGCGCGCTCGATGGCCGAAGAGGTGTTGTACTTCTTGAGAAATACCCTACCGTTAGTCCCGGGGGCTTCCAGGACGTCGAAACCGTGGTCGCGGAACCAACTCACTGCATCTTCGAAACTCTTAATTTTGACTTTCTTTGCCATTCGCTAAACATTCAGCCGGTTGGGGCTGCCTCTCGCGGCGGAATCGAATTACCCGCCGTCACATCGAATCGATTAAGTTAGTAAGACTCAAGTTTCACGGGATGCGAACGCCTTGCCTGGCTCGCAAACTGCCAGTGGCCTGATTTCATCCCAGCATTCGGCCCTGGAAAGCACAACTGTCGCACACTGCATGGGGAAACAGCAACCTGCAGGCAATTGAAACCGATGAACACGATCTCCACCATTCCGGCTGCGGGCCTCTCGATCATCGAGCGCATAGGCAACACACCGCTGCTGCGATTTGAGCGCGTCTGCGCCGAAGCGCCGCATGCCGAGATCTACGCCAAGGCGGAGTGGACCAATCCCGGCGGATCGGTCAAGGACCGCGCTGCGGGCAGCATCGTGCAGGAAGCTTTTCGCAGCGGCAAGATGAAAGGCGACAAGCGGTTGCTCGACTCAACCAGCGGAAATACCGGCATCGCCTATGCCATGCTGGGCGCCGCTTGCGGTTTCGGAGTGACCCTCTGCATGCCGTCCAATGTGTCGGTCGAGCGCAAGCGAATCCTTAAAGCGTTTGGGGCTGAAATCGTCTATACCCCCGCAGGTGATGGCTCGGATGGGGCGATCATCAAGGCGCGCGAGATGGTCGCTGAGCATCCCGAGAAGTATTTTTATGCGGACCAGTATTCCAACGACGCCAACTGGCAGGCGCACTATTGCGGCACGGCAAATGAAATCTGGGAACAAACCAGGGGCCGGATCACCCATTTCGTGACCATTCTTGGGACATCAGGGACTTTCATGGGCGCGACCCGCCGCCTGAAAGAACTCAATCCCCGGATTGAATGTGTATCGCTGCAACCCGATTCGCCGTTTCACGGCATCGAGGGAGCCAAATACATGCCAGCTTCAATTGTGCCGCGGATTTATGATCCCTCGCTGGCCGACAGAAACCTCGAAATCGGCACCGAAGAATGCTATGCCATGGTGAGGCGGCTGGCCCGCGAAGAAGGCCTGCTGGTTGGACCGTCGTCCGCGGCTTCGCTGGTCGGCGCGTTGAGGGTCGCACGCGACAGCAGGGTCGACCATCCCGTGGTGGTTTGCATATTCTGTGACGGGGCCGACAAATATCTCAGCGAACGCTTCTGGGACGAAGGTGTGAAGCCCGACTATGAAATCTAGCTGCCCGGAACCTTGAGTTGCTGGCGCCAAAATCATCCTGATCCATGCTGAAATTTCGACAATCCGAGTTCGACGAAATCCGCCGCCACGGCGAGGAAACCTATCCGCACGAGTGCTGCGGGGTATTGCTGGGAGCTATAGACAGCGACACCCGTGAAGTACGCGGAGCTGTCCGTTGCGGCAATACCCGGGTTGACTCGCCCCAGAACCGCTACAACATCGATCCGCGCGAGTTGGTGCGGGTACAACGCGAGGCCCGTGAGCGAGAGTTGGACATCGTCGGCTTCTACCATTCGCATCCCGATCATCCGGCGCGCTGGTCGCCGACCGATTTCCAGGAAGCCCACTGGATTGGCTGCTCCTACGTGATTACCAGCGTAGAAAAAGGCAGGGCGGTGCTGACCAACTCGTTCGCGCTGACCGGCACCAGCGAAGACGATAAGGCGCTGGTGGACGAGACGATCGTGGTCGAGTAGCGATCGCAACTGGTGCGGGTGACCCATCCTTTGCAAAGCAAAGGGTGGGAATTTCGGTCTATCAGCTACAATCAAAAATTCCCAATGCTACGATTTTCCACAGCCGGTGAATCCCATGGAGAAGCGCTGGTCGCACTGCTCTCCGGTATGCCTGCGGGCTTGGCGGTTGATCTTGACTTCGTCAACCGCGAACTCTGGCGCCGCCAGCAAGGGTACGGGCGCGGCGGACGGATGCGGATCGAACGGGACACCGCGCACATTCTAAGTGGCGTGCGGCACGGGCATACCATTGGCTCCCCCATCGCCATGTCGCTGGCCAACAACGACTGGAAGAATTGGACTGAGTCGCTGCCGGTGGAAGAAGGCGATCCCACCAAGCACAAGCGCGTGGCTTCTCCGAGGCCCGGCCACGCGGATCTTGCGGGTGCGGTGAAATACAACTTCAGCGAGGCGCGCTATGTTCTGGAGCGTGCTTCGGCGCGCGAGTCGGCAGCACGGGTCGCCGCCGGAGCGCTGGCTAAGTTGCTGCTGCGCGAGTTGGGCATCGAAGTACTGAGCCACGTGATTGCCGTCGGAAGCGCAAAGCTGGACGCGCCTTTCACCTGGGAGGCCATCCAGGCCGTTGCCGCAAAAGAAGAAATCCTGCTGAGCTGCGTGGATCCTGACTCCGAGATACGCATGAAGGAACAGGTGGACCTGACGCTACGAACCGGCGATTCGGTTGGCGGCATTTTCGAAGTTGTCGCGCACAACGTTCCGCCCGGACTGGGCACCTATGCCAATTGGGACGAGCGGCTCGACACCCACCTGGCGGCGGCGGTCATGTCGCTGCAAGCGGTCAAGGGAGTGGAGATTGGCGACGCGGTGGAAGCGGCGACAGCACTCGGGTCGGCGGTCCATGATGAAATCGGCTACGCGTCTGGCGGTGGGGGAACATTCACCGGCTTCACCCGACGGTCCAATCACGCCGGTGGACTGGAAGGCGGTGTTTCGAACGGCGAAGACATCCGCATTCGGGGGTATCTGAAGCCGATTTCGACGCTGCGGCGTCCGCTGGGATCGGTGGATTTTGCCAGCCGCGAGCCCGTCAAAGCCGCTTATGAGCGTTCGGACGTGTGCGTGGTTCCGGCGGCGGGAGTGGCGGCGGAAGCCATGATCGCGCTGACGCTGGCCCGGTTCGCATTAGAGAAGTTCGGCGGTGATTCGGTGCTGGAACTGCGGCGTAATTTCGAAGGGTACTGTCAACAGTTACGAAACTTCTAAATGATCTATCCAATCGTCAAGTTCGGGGACCCGGTACTGGAGAAACCTTCCGCCCCCATTACAAAATTCGACGACGAGCTGCGCAAGCTGGCGGACGACATGTTCGAGAGCATGTATGCCGCTCACGGCGTCGGCCTGGCGGCGCCGCAAATCGGCATCAGCAAGCGGATCGCGGTCATCGATGTCACCTTCAAGGAAGATCCCGAGGCCAAGATCGTGCTGGTTAATCCGGAGATCATTCACGTCGAAGGCCGCATCACCTCCAACGAAGGCTGCCTGAGCCTGCCGGAGTTTCGCGAAAAGGTGACTCGTCCGCGCAAGGTCACTGCAAGGGCGCAAAACTTGAAGGGCGAGACGTTTGAGGTCACGGGCGAGGAGTTGCTGGCGCGCGCTTTACTGCACGAAACCGACCACCTCAACGGTAAGCTTTACATCAGCCACATCAGCGCACTCAAGCGCGACCTGATGAAGCGTAAGATCCGCAAGCTCGTTAAACTGGGAGAATGGTAGTGCAGCCGTGATGGACTTGGTGTTCTGCGGCACTCCGATGTTCGCGGTGCCCACGCTGGAAAAGCTGGTCGACGCCGGCTTCAGGGTGAGACTAGTTGTAACCCAGCCCGACCGGGCCAGTGGGCGCGGCATGGAACTGGCGGCGTCTCCGGTAAAGCGCGCGGCGCTGGAGCGTGGACTCCCCATCGTTCAACCAGACAAGATCAGAAGTAATGCCGAATTCCGCGCCCTTCTGGAAATCATCCAGCCGGAGGCGATCATTGTTGTCGGTTACGGCCGTATCATTCCGCAATGGATGATCGATCTGCCGAAGCTGGGAAACCTCAACCTGCATGCGTCGTTACTTCCAAAGTATCGCGGGGCTGGACCCATTCAATGGGCGATTGCAAACGGCGAGACGGCGACCGGCGTGACCACCATGCGGATCGATGCCGGGTTGGATACCGGTGACATTCTCCTGCAGGCCGAAGAGGAAATTCGTCCCGAAGATACCGCACTGACTCTGTCGCCGCGGCTGGCGCACGAGGGCGCGGAGTTAATGATCTGCACGTTGGCTGGTTTGGCCAACGGCACTGTCCATCCTCAGCCGCAAGACAATTCTAAGGCGACACTAGCTCCGATCCTCAAGCGGGAAGATGGGCTGATCGACTTCTCCCGCACTGCGACCGAGACCTGGTACCGTCTTCGCGGATTTCAGCCGTGGCCGGGGGCGTTTACCACATTTCGAGGCAAAACCCTCCACCTGCACTCGGCGGTGCCGGCTCCTGAGGTTGCACTCGTGCAAACTGGGCACTTCGTCGTGGAGAAGGACCGCCTGCTGCTAGGCTTCGCCCACGGATCGACGCTGGAAGTCCTGGAGTTGCAGATGGAAGGCAAGAAGCGGATGAGCGCGCGCGATTTCGTTAACGGCTATCGTCCGCGTAGCGACGAACCACTGGGTGTGTCCGCGTAACCGCCATGGCAGTCTCCCCCGCACGCGCTGCTGCCTTCGACATCCTGCTGCGGGTGGAGCAACAGGACGCCTACGCCAGCGAACTACTGCACTCCGACCGCCTCGACAAACTCAGCAATGCCGACCGCGGACTGACGACCGAAATCGTGATGGGAGTGTTGCGCTGGCGTTCAAGGGTTGATGACGCTATCGGGGCCCAATCTTCTCGTCCCCTGGCTAAGTTGGATTCCCAAGTCCTGACCGCGTTGCGCATCGCCGCCTACCAGATTCTGTACCTGAGTCGCGTGCCTGCGCGCGCAGCGATCAACGAAAGCGTGGATCTGGTGAAGCGCGCGCGGAAAGCGTCAGCTGCGCCGTTCGCCAATGCGATTCTGCGCAAACTCGCACAAGCTAAGCCCGATACGATCGCAGCAGAACCGCCTGGAGCTACGGCTGCGACTCTGGCGCGCGAGCTTGCTCACCCAGAGTGGCTGGTCGAGCGTTGGGTGGAGCATCTCGGCATCGAGAATGCGGCAGCTGTATGTCGGCACGATCAGCGGATCCCCCCTACGTCCATTCGAATGGAGAGCGCGGAAGTGGAAGCCGAACTTCATTGCGCAGGTATTGAACTGGCACCGGGCGCTCTGCTGACATCCGCTCGTATCGTCACCAATGGTGACGTCACACAGACTCGGGCTTACCGCGAAGGCCGCGTCTTCATTCAGGACGAGGCTTCCCAGCTCGTCGCTGCATTGGTTGGGACGGGATCGCGCTTACTGGACTGCTGTGCCGCGCCGGGAAGCAAAACGGCAGCCATTGCCTCGCGCAATCCGGCGGCGGAAATCGTCGCCGTGGAGCTTCATCCCCATCGAGCAGAACTGTTGCGGCGGCGGGTGCGTGCAGCCAATGTCCAGGTGATTACGGCCGACGCGTTGGAATTGGCGCTCCAGGGTAACTTCGATCGGGTCCTCGCCGACGTTCCATGCTCCGGCACTGGCACGCTGGCCCGCAATCCCGAAATCAAGTGGCGGCTCCAGTCGGGGCACCTGAACGACCTGCACGAAATACAGGTTGCAATCCTGCGAGCCGCACTAAGGCAACTTGCGCCGGGAGGGCGCGCGGTCTATTCCACCTGCTCGCTCGAGCCGGAAGAGAACCAGGCTGTAGTGGAAGAAGTCCTGCAGGGCGATTCGAATTTTAGTCTTCTTGATTGCCGGGTCGAGTTGGAGCGTTTGCGCTCTGACGAAGTGCTGGCAACGGACGATCTGGACTCGTTGCTCGATGGAAAGTACTTGCGGACGATCCCCGGGGTGCATCCCTGCGATGGGTTTTTCGCGGCGCTACTGGAACGCAAAAGCTTATTGCTTATTGCTGACTGCTAATTGCTATCTTGTCACTTCCAGATTCACACTCTGCCCTTCAAAGACACGCTGGCCTGCTCCAGGAATTGTCTTCACTACGGTCCGCGACCCGGCCGGCAGAGTCTCCGGCGCGCTGACATCGCCTCCGGCGTCGGACTGACTGGCGATGCTGCCTACCTTCAATCCGGCTCCAACAATCGCATTTACCGCCTCGTCCTCCGTTCTTTTCCGCAGATCGGGCATGACGTATGACTTGCGATCCTCGGTCGCGGCAATCAGTACGCTGACTCTAGGCGCGGAAACGTTGACCGCGTTAGCCGGTGGGCTCTGCGCCACAATCTGGTCAGGCGCAGCGTCGGGAATGTCGGCAACGGCCATGGTCCCCAACTCGAGGCCGCGGCGGCGGATGTTGATCTCGGCCGACCGCTGGCTGTCTCCTGAAAGGTCAGGAATGGATACGCGCTGTGGCCCCATGCTTTCGGCCACTCGCACCCGCCAGCCGCGCCGCACCTGCTCGCCGGGCGGTGGCACCTGCGAAAGGATGCGTCCGGCTGGAACCTCGGCACTGAAGAAACGGTCGGATTGTTCGAATACCAGTCCGCTGGACTCCAGCGCGTTCTCTGCGTCATGCGGCGTCATGCCGACCACCTTGGGAACGTGTGTCTGTCTCCCGTGGATAGCGAAGCGCATGGCCGTGAGCGCTGAGGCCAAGAAGACCACGATCAGCACCAGCACCCGTACCAGCCAGCGAAAAAAGCGGCGCATCAGTGTGTCTCCCCATCGCCGGGAGTCTGGTCGGAGGTATCCACTTTTCGCGCGACGGCGTTGGGTGGAGGAGGAGGAGGCGCGGCGAAGTCTTCCGATTCGCGGCCTTGCAGCGCAACCCGCATGAAGTCCATCCAGATCGGCAAGGCAGCCACGGCGCCGGTTTCTTTGTTACCCAGCGTTTTCTTCTCGTCGAAGCCGACCCACACGCCGCAAGTCAGGGACGGTGAGAAGCCGACGAACCACGCGTCGGTGAAATCGTTGGTGGTGCCGGTCTTGCCTCCCAGCGGATGATTGAGCTTGGCGGCGGCGGCTCCAGTGCCGTGCAGTACCACCTCGCGCAACATGTCGACCATGATGCGCGCAGTCCGCGCGCTGACTACGTCCTTCACCTCGGGATAGTTTTCCTCCAGCACCCGGCCGTCATAGTCCTCGACCTTGCGAATCATGCGCGGTGCGACGCGAACGCCATCGTTGGGGAAGGTCGTGAACGCAGCGGTCTGTTCCCACAGCGTGATGTCGGCGGCTCCGAGAGCGACCGGAAGATACGCGGGCAATGGAGAGGTGATGCCGAATTTGCGCGCATACTCGATGACGGTCTTGATGCCTCCCACGCGCTCGGTGACTTTCAACGCGGGAATGTTGCGCGAGTGTGCCAGAGCGCGGCGGAAGGTGATGACGCCTTCGAACTTCCCGTCATAATTATGCGGTACGTAGGGCCCGGCGGGCCCGCCCGGAAAGCTGACCGGCGCATCAAGCACGGTGTCTTCCGGCGTCATGCCCTGATCGATGGCGGCGGTGTAGATGTATGGTTTGAATGACGAGCCAACCTGGCGCAGCGCCTGAGTGGCGCGATTGAACTTCGACTGATCGAAGCTGCGTCCGCCAACCATGGCCTTTACGTCGCCAGTGGAGTTATCCAGCGCCAGCAACGCGCCCTGCACACCGGACTCATGCTCGAGCGAAACCCGGCTCTGGGTGCCATTCAGCTCCAGGATCTTCACGTATACCAAGTCACCGCGCGTCAGAAACTGCGACGGTGAAGCGTAGCGGGTCCACTTAATCTCGGCAGGGCCAAGCTCAGCCTGGTAGGGACCGAACTTTATGGTGACGTACTGCGGGCCGACCGCGATCACCAGAGCGTGGACGAAATTGCTTGCCGACAGATCGCCGTCCCAATCGACGTGTCGGTACGCAGGAAGCGACTCACCATTGGCAACCACGTTCAGCAGGCTACCCTTCCATCCGTGGCGGTGTTCGTAGGCCGCAAGCCCGTCGAGTACCGCTAGATTCGCGGTCTTCTGCATTTCCAGGTTGAGCGAGGTATAGACCCGCAGGCCTTTTTCATGGACTTCCTCGCTGCCATACTTCTTCTCGAGGTACTGCCGCAACTCCTCCACGAAGTACGGGGCAACGCTGTTGGGCTCGCCTTGCACGTTGAGCCGGATCGGCGAATTCTTCGCGCGCTGAGCCTCTTCCGCGGTGATCTTGCCGTCCTCCAGCATGTTGTTGATCACCAGGTTGCGACGGTGCAGCGCACGCTCGGGATTGTTGATCGGCGAATAGGCGTTCGGGGCCTTCGGCAAGCCTGCCAGCACGGCGGCTTCTTCCAGGTTCAGGTCTTTGGCTTTCTTGGCAAAGTAAAAATTCGCACCCGCCTCGAAACCATAGACGCCGTGTCCGAGATAAATCTGGTTGGCATAGAGCGTGAAGATCTGCTGCTTGGTGAAACGCCGCTCGATCTGAATGGCCAACATCACTTCCTGCATCTTTCGACGGAAGTTGCGGTCGGGCGAGAGGAAGAGGTTGCGCGAGAGTTGCATGGTGAGCGTTGAGGCGCCCTGGGCCCGCCCGCCCACGGCGACATCTCGGTATGCGGCGCCGAATACGCGCCAGAGGTCCACGCCCCAGTGACGCTCAAAGTCCTTGTCCTCAGTTGAGACGAGGGCGTAGCGCAGCACAGCGGGGAAATCGTCGTACTTGTCGATCACACGGCGTTGCAGCGCAAACTGCCCAATGACGCGATTCTGGTCGTCGTACAGCTCGGTGATGGTGCTGGGCCGGTATTTTTCCAGCTCGGTGACCTGGGGCAAGTCGGTGGAATACACCAGGAGCATGCCCGAAATCGCGCCCCCGGCTGCGACCGCCAAGATCAGAAGAAAGAAGATGAAATTGCTGACGTACTTGTGCCCGGCTCCGGCATTGGTTGCGGGTTCGCGGATCGCGGCAGGCTCTTCGACAGCACGTTTCATGGGGGCAGGGGCTGAGTTCAGGATAGCACCAGGAAAGGGGCCGCACTGTTGCCGTCGGGCAAACTGTGGTGCCGATCGACGTTCATGATCATCCAAGGTGAGTGATACTGTCGAAGATTAATCGAGGTGGTACGGCTTTCGGCTGGTAGCCGGAGGCTCGGGGTTTTTTATGGTCACTAACGTCTTGTTTCTCGGTCGCGTCGCCTACGGCACAGCGCTGCAACTGCAGCGCACGCTGCAGGAGATGCGAAAGTCCGCGCGCATCGAAAACACGCTACTGCTGCTGGAGCATCCGCCGGTCATCACCTTGGGACGCAATGCCCGCTTGGCCAACGTATTGGTGCCACCGGAGTTCCTCGCCCAGCAAGGCGTTGAGCTGTTCGACATCGACCGCGGTGGAGACGTGACCTTTCACGGTCCGGGACAACTGATCGCGTATCCGATCTTCGACCTGCGCAGCTTCGATCCCAAGGTGGGCGCCGTCGAATACGTGCGCCGTCTGGAAGAGGTATTGATCCGCACCTGTGGTGACTTTGGAGTTGGCGCGCAACGCATCAAAGGGCTGACCGGCGTCTGGACCTATGCGCTTCCTGGCAAGCCGGAAGCCAAAATCGCGGCCATTGGGGTCCATATCTCGCGTTCGGTCACGACCCACGGTTTCGCTTTGAACGTGTCCACCGATCTCGACTCGTTCTCGCTGATTGTCCCGTGCGGCATTACGGACAAGCCTGTGACCTCGCTGGAGCGGGAGCTACGGAAGTCTCTCACCTTGGAAGAAATAGCGACCGCTGCGTCGCGCAACTTTGGAAGAGTGTTCCAGACCCAAATGCTGTGGCTGGAGTCTCTGGAAGATCTTCTGGCGCAGGCGGCTATCACGAATCCAAAGCAGAAGCATGACGACGCGGCCAACCAGGACACTCCCGCGCGACCGCCGAAAGAATTGCGCGATCTGCGGGGCGATGGCAGCGAACTGGCGTGAGAGACGCTATCTGGTCAGTTCGATTTCCGGATCTAATCGAACTCCCACATATCTTCGCGAGTAAGCGGAGCAGTTGTTTCGTCCGGGTATTTGTAGAAGCCATCGAGTGCGACGTTCCACGCCGTGGGCAGGAATCTCTTTTTTAGGAATCCCTGAACCACAACTCGAATGCCTCCGCTAGGCAGCGTTCCTTGGTCCACGATCGTGGTAATTCTCCCTCGGCGTGACTCAACCGCGACGTATTCGACTTTGCGAACCTCCGGCTGTATAAGCTGTTCAAATGTGAGCCGACGAAGCAGGTCGCCACGCTCATGCACCAGCCCCTGAAACACATCGACTGCCTTCGTCATCGCGCTGCTTTCCAAATTGCTTTCAGGATAATGCCAGTCCGCCTTGCAGCGATAGGACTGGCTGCTGTGAGAATTGACTCACTACGTAGGTGGCTTTCGTGACGGGCGGGGTTCTCCGATAGAATCGCCTGTCTCACCCTTTCGGAGGCCTCATGCCACGAACCAAACTCTCGATTGCATTTCTTCTTCTCGCGTTGATCGCATATGTGATTCCCGTGTTTTCCCAGAGCAAGCTCTCCCCCAAGTGGGAAGAACTCACGGCGCCCGACTTCGTGCAGGCCATTCATCAG
>DATBZX010000302.1:0-7009 GCA_036512955.1 Terriglobales bacterium | reverse complement strand
TGCTCTTTGGGCGGATTGGTGTCCAGGACCTTCTTGAATTCCTCGATGGCCTGCTCCGCAAACTGATTGTTCTCGGGCGAATCGGCGCCGGGGATATATTGCTGGGCATACGCGGTTGCCAGATAAAGACGCGCGTTGGTCAGGCTGGGGTCCAGTTGTACCGCGTTCTTGAAATGTTCGATGGCTTCTTCGTAGCGCGCGTTCTTGTACGACTGAACGCCTTTGTTGAGTTGGTCGCGTGCTTTCAACTTCTCGCAGCCTACGGCCGAAAGCAACGCGAGCAGTACAGCTAGGATCGTCAGTACCCGTCCGCTTTTGTTCATGTCTGGTGTCACTCTCCGTTGCGCTTTTTCGGGTTCCATGGCTTGGCGGGACACCGCTTAGCGATGCCCCGCCTTCCCTTAAGGAGGAGTGCTTCCCGAATCACGTTCCTGTTGCAAGACTAGCTACTGGCCGGCTTCGATCTTAGCGGTGATCAGTCCGACCTTGTCGACACCCGCGGAATGCGAGATGTCGATGACTTGCGCCACTTCATTAAATGTCAGATCGGGATCCGCCTTGACGAACATCACCTTTTCGGCGCGGGTCTTGAAGATGTCGTTGAGACGTCCTTCAAGGTTTTCCCACGTCACGTCGTCCTGGTTGATCTTGAGCGCCGCCTTGTCGCCGCTGCCCTTTAAAAGCTGCACGACCACGGTGCGATCGCTCGGCTCGACCTGTTTGTCCTTGTCCTTGGGCGGCTGGGGAACCAGCGCGTCCAGACCCTTAGGGGTCAGTGGTGTGATCACCATGAAGATGATCAGCAACACCAGGAGGATGTCAATCATCGGCGTTACGTTGATATCAGCCGCGGGGCCGCCTTTGCTGCCCCCCATTTGCATTCCCATAACCGACTCCCGTTACTTCGCAGGGGTTGTGGCAGGAGGCGCCTGCGCAGCCGCCCCTGTCTTCAATTGATCCGTCAGCAGACCCACGTCATCGACACCCGCCGAGCGGACGTTGTCTACAACGTCGACCACGTTGCCGTAGCGAGCGCGGGCGTCCGCCTTGATGAAGACGCGCTTGTCCGCTTTATTGGACAGGCGGTCTTTCACTTTTTGCGTGAGCTGGTCCGGCTCGACCCGGTCCGTACCAAAGAAGATCTTGCCGTCGCGCATGACTGCGATCAGCAGGGCATCTTCCTTGTCGGCATCCGGCATCGGCGTCGGACTGGCCACCTTGGCCATGTCCACGCTGACGCCCTTCTGCAGCATCGGCGTGATGACCATGAAGATGATCAACAGCACCAGCATTACGTCCACCATCGGCGTGACGTTGATGTTGGAGTTTACTTTCGAGCCTTCGTCGCGTTTTGCTAACGCCATAGTTCAACCTCCCCGTTCAATCGGAATTCGGCGGTGTACGGCTGCGCCGGACTCCGGTTACCGGCGGACGGCCCCGCGACGCTTCAGGAAGTAGTCAATCAGCTCACTCGAACTGTTGTCCATTTCCACGTCGAAGGCCTCCACCTTGCTGGAGAAGTAGTTGAACATCATGACGGCCGGAATCGCCACGAACAATCCGATAGCGGTGGTCACCAGGGCTTCCGAAATACCGCCTGCGACCGCGCCCAGACCGGTGGCCTTCTGCGTCGAAATTTCCTTGAACGCATTCAGAATGCCGACCACGGTTCCCAGCAACCCGATGAAGGGTGCCGTCGAACCGATCGTCGCCAGTCCGCTCAGTCCGCGCTTGAGCTCGGCGTGGGTGATGGCTTCGGCGCGTTCCAGGGCGCGTTTCGAAGCTTCGATCTGCTCGCCCGGGATATCTGCCGATTCGCCGTGCGCGCGGAATTCCTGCAGGCCGGCGGTAACGACCTTCGCCAGGTGGCTCTTCTTATTGCGCTCGGCAATCTTAATGGCTTCGTCGATTTTGCCTTCGCGCAGCGCGCCGGCAACAGCGGGAGCGAATGCGCGAGACTGTTTACGGGCAGCGCTGAACGCCATCGCACGATCGATCATCACGCCGATGGACCATCCGGACATGATGAACAGGATCAGTACGACGATCTTTGCCAGTACGCCCATCTGTTTCCAGAGGGAGACTGGGTCCCATCCCACAGCGCCTTCCTGGAACATCCAGACGGCGACCGAGGGTACGTGGCTGAGAGCGTAGGTTGCAACATTTGCGAGAAGCATGAGTCGAATTTTCCTCCTCAGGAACTTTCGTTACAGCAGAACGTGTTTCGTTACTGCGGGTGGTTCAGAACCATGGGGGCCGAATGCATTCGGCCGGTAAAGCCTGCCTGTATTCCTACTTCGGCGGGCCGCTTCAGTGTCCAAAATCTGGGCTCGTACTCCGACCGCATTTCGATCCCGTGCCGGTCGCTGTCGAGCTTCGACGCACCATGCGCTGTAGCGCCAGTTTCTATCCGCCTGCCAGCGTGAAGTTCACGTTGATCGTGGTTTCCACCTCGACCGGCTCGCCGTTCAGGAAGTACGGCTTGTACTTCCATTGCTTCACCGCATCGATCGCCGCCGGAGCCAGCATGGGATGTCCGCTGACCAGGTGCAGGTTCTCGATGGAGCCGTCCTTACTGATGACAGCCTGCAAAACCACCACGCCCTGAATACGCGCCGAGCGCGCCAGCGCGGGGTAAACCGGCTTCACTTGTCGAATCAACAGACCTTGGGAAACGCCCTGCGAAACGCGCACGCGCTGGGGGTTCACGGCTTTGGGCACGACTGCCGGAGCATTGCTGATGATTCCTCCCAGCACTCCGCCCATCGCGCCGCCCGGGACTCCGCCCGGAACGCCACCCACCACACCGGCCACGCCGGTGGACGGCGGCGGCGTTTCATCTTCCTTAATCATGGCAACTTTTTGCGGGATCTTCGTTGGTGTACGCAACTGGCCGTTGTCCAAGTCGCTCTGGATCTTCTTCACGATCTTGATTTCCGGCGTCGCTGCCGGCGGCGGGGGCGGCGGGGGCGGCGGCGGTGGAGCAACCAGGAACGTCATCAATTGCTGTTTCGGCAACGCCTCGGTAAATACAAGTGGTAGCAGCACCAGCACGCCAATGAGGACCATCTGCAGGACGAACGAAATGGCGGTGGTTGCGCCTTGTTTCGATTTAAGCTTCCCGCCTGACTCCATGAGGCTGTCTTCAAACATAGCCCTATCTCCGTCGAACGCTTTTATTACTTAGACACCGGCCTACTATCTTTTGCTCCCAAAATCTCAATCCTGGATCCAAGCCCGGCGGGCCGACGCTCACTTAGTAGCTACATGAAAACCCGTCGCCCAATCGAAGAAATTGAATATACACCCCGGCAGGCGATTTCTGTACCCAAGAAAATCGATTATGCCTTCACTTTTACCTTTTCCCGCACAGAACTCGCCGCAGGCAGGGTGGCACGGCCGGTCTTCTTGGCCCGCCACTCCGTGTAGGCCACCAGCATCGGGGCCGCCACCGCAATCGAAGAATACGTTCCGATTAGAATTCCAATAACCAGCGCCAGGGAGAAGCCACGCAGCACTTCACCCCCGAACACATACAACGAGAGTACGGTGAGGAATGTCAAGCCCGAAGTTAAGATTGTTCGGCTCAACGTCTGATTGATGCTCTTGTTGACCACGTCGGCCAGCTCGTCGCGGCGCAGCAGCTTTATGTTTTCACGAATGCGGTCGTACACCACGATGGTGTCGTTCATCGAGTATCCGATCAGCGTCAGGATGGCCGCGATCACGGTCAGCGTGATGTCCTTATTGAGCAGCGAGAAGAACCCGATCGTGATGATAGTGTCGTGGAAACACGCCACCACGGCGCCTACACCGTAGATCAACTCGAAGCGGTACCACAGGTACACCAGCATTCCGCCCAGCGAATACAAGGTTGCCCACAGCGCCTGCTTGCGCAACTGGCCACCCACCTGGGGACCTACGATCTCCACGTTGCGCACGGCGAAGTCTGAGGTGTAGAAGTCCTGCTCCATCGCCGCGACTACTTCCGCGGGAGCCACGCCCTTCAGGTCGTCCACCGACTTCAGTACTCCGCCGCGCTGCTTATTGCGGAAGTCGTCGATCTGCTGGCCGATCGCCAGGTATTTCGTCGCCGCGTCGATGCCCAAATGCAGCGGGTCCTTCGACAGCAGATACTGCTGCAGGCTAGACGGACCGGTGTTGTTCAAATCCTGCTTGCCAGCCTGTTGTTGCTCGGTTGACTCCAGCGCTTTGATGATCGTGTTCTTGCCCTGGTCGAGCGCCGACTCGCTGGTCTGACGTTGCTCCAGCGCAATCAGCACTTCGTTGTTGCCGGCATCACCATAGCTCTGGATTTTCGGGTCTTTCAGCCCGGCGCGATCCATGGCAGTGCGGATCTGGTTCAAGTCCGGCGTCTGCGCGAACTTCACGTACACCAGGGTGCCGCCCTTGAAATCGACGCCAAACGGGATTCCGTGCCAGAAGAAAATCGAGAGCAGTCCGGCGACGCTGAAGATGAGCGAGAAGGCAAGAAAATACCACTTCTTGCCCAGAAAGTCGATGTTTGTATTTCTAAAAAACTCCACCGCTAGCCCCTTAAATGCTCAAAGCCTCGCCACGCTGGTGGCGATTGAGGATGGCGTCGAAAATAACGCGCGATACAAAAACGGAAGTGAAGAGGTTGGCCAACAGACCAAAGCTCAGGGTCACGGCAAATCCGCGCACCGGACCGGTTCCGAATAGGAACAGGATGAGTGCGGACACGATGGTCGTGACGTGGGTATCGATGATGGTGATCCACGCCTTAGCAAATCCCTGGTCCACCGCTGAGGCGGGAGTCTTACCGTGCCGGAGCTCTTCACGGATGCGCTCAAAGATCAGCACGTTCGAATCCACGCCCATACCAATCGTGAGGATCACGCCCGCGATTCCGGGTAGTGTGAGGGTCGCGCCGAAGTAACCCAGGAACCCCAGCAGGATTACCAGGTTCAGGATCAGTCCCAGGTCTGCGTTGATACCGGCAAACCGGTAATAGAACAGCATGAATACCATGACCGCGATCATGCCGAACAGTGCAGCCCGCACGCCCGCGCGGATCGAGTCAGCACCCAGCGACGGACCAACCGTGCGCTCTTCCAGGTACTTGATGCCGGCCGGCAATGCGCCCGAACGCAGGGTCAACGACAAGTCCTGCGTCTGCTGTTCGGTGAACGATCCGGTGATGCGGCCTTCATCGTGGATTTGTTCCTGGATGGTAGCCACTTCCATCACCTTGTTATCGAGTACGACCGCTAGGCGCTCGCCCACGTGGGTTCCGGTGAACGCGGCGAACCGCCGTCCACCTTCACCTGTGAGCGTGAACTTCACGTCGGGACGGCCATTCTCATCGCGGCCCGCGTCTGCTGTGCGCAGATCGCCGCCGCTGACGGCCGAGGCCCGGCTGATCACCCAGTACGCGTCGGTGCTGTCCTGTCCACGCGCGCCGATGTTCTTGCCCTTCATCAGCAGCGCATTCGCCGGAAGCAAGCCGCCGTTGGCCTGCATCGCTTCCTGCTCGCTGCCGTAAGGTCCACCAATCGCCTGCCGGATTTCCAGCATCGCGGTGGACTGCATGATCTCTTTCACGCGTGCCGGATCGTCAACTCCCGGGAGCTGCACCAGGATCTGGTAATCGCCCAGCCCGTGCTCCTGGATCACCGGCTCGCTGACGCCAAGCTGGTCAATGCGGTTACGGATGGTCTCGATCGCCTGCAACTGCGCCTTGGTCTTGGTGTCTTTCACGATGCTCGGCTTCATTGTCAGGGTGAACGAGTTCTCCGGTCCCGACGCCAGATCGTAGTCCGGCAGACGGTCAGCCACCTGGCTGCGGAACTCCGCGATCGACTCAGAAGGAACGCCCTTGATCGCGATCAGCTCCGGGTGCTGCTGCGGATCCGGCTTGGAGATCTCGGCGTAATTGACGTTCTTGGCCTTGAGATCGTCCTTCAGCCGCTCGATGGCGCGGTCGCTGTCGGCGTTGATCGCGTCATTCACCTGCACTTGCAGAATAAGGTGCGTGCCACCCTTGAGGTCGAGCCCCAGGTGGATGCGCTGCTGCATCGCGGCCAGCAGGCCGGCAGGCGTGAAGCTCTGGGGAACACCAAAGATGCCGAACAGGAAAAAGATCAGCACCGCGAAAATACCAACGATTTTGATTGTGAGGTTCTTCTTCATGATGAGAGACTGCAACCCTGCTACGGCTTGGGCTCCTCCTGCGTGGTGAGCGTGATGATGGAGGAACGCGCGATTTCAAGTTTAATGTTGTCCGGCGGAACCCGCAGAACGACCGTGTCGTCCTTGGCCGACATAACGGTCCCAGTCAGCCCGCCACTGGTGATGATCTTGTCGCCCGGCTTGACCGACTTCAGCATCTCCTGCCACTTCTTCTGCTTGCGCTGCTGCGGCATGATGAGCAAAAAATAAAAGATTGCGAAGATTGCAACCATCATGACGATCGGTGCAGCGCCGCCGCCGAACGCCTGAAGATATATGCCTGCCAGTGTGACCATGTGTCTTTAACTTTCTTGGAGCTGTAAACCTTCTGCTCTGCTCTAAATCCGTTTCTTTTCGGTGGAAGAGCTGGCCTTCAGGCCGGCGTCCATGCCGCTATCAAATCTCCCAGGGGGCTCTAGCCCCGGAATACTCCGCGATTCCACGTTTTGCACAGTCCTTGCGCGACGCACACCCTCACAATTGCATCCAATCGTAAACAGGGTTTACCGCAGGACGTCCGGGGAGCTCGAACTGAACACCAGGATTTCCAGCCAGCGTGCCGCTGTCCGCCGTAGCAGACCGCAACCCTCCCTGACCTCATGTATCGCGCTGGGTGCCCCACCTTGTTGACCGCCGCGGCGGACGACAGGATGGGTTTTCTAGGGGACACTCAGATGCGGTGGTCTGACACCAGAAAGAAAAGTCGCAAACTCCCCAATTAGTATAGCTTGCCGCACCGCTTTCATGGTGTCAAGGTAATAGGCCAGATTGTGGACGGTGTTTAACACCTGTGCCA
>DATBZX010000301.1:0-16924 GCA_036512955.1 Terriglobales bacterium | reverse complement strand
GGTAGATTTCAAATTCCTTCGAGCCTACACGGAGAGTGGAGCGACTGCCGAAGCTGTTCATGAATGAGTCCCCTTCTATTTCGTGGCGGAGTAATTGAATGCAGGTTCGTGCAACGTGAAACTATCTATCTTAAAACGCGGGGACGGGTGGTGGATAGGGGTGTGTGGACAGTGGGCCGAGAGATGGGCCCTTTCTTCACGTCGCGATGACCTATCGCCGATCCACAATCACGACCCGAACCGTTCGGCTGCGCGGGCCTTTGCTTTGGCGGCTTCCTCTTCCCGATTTCTCGGCGCGGCGTTGGTTTCGAATGCACCCAGAAGATTGGTCGAGATGACGGTTATCTCATCGACCGCAGCCAGGAACGTGGCTTCGTTGGCCTTTGACGGCTTATTGAACCCAGTAATTTTGCGGACGAATTGCAGCGCAGCCGCCCGAGTCTCTTCCTCGGTAACAGGCGGATCGAAGTTGAACAGCGTCTTAATGTTCCTGCACATTCAGCGAAACCTCACATACCAGAACTCTGATGCCGGAAGTCCGCATCGGCCGCACTACCCGCCGGGCCTTTTTTCCTGAACTCACGGCTAGTGTCACATGCCGACGTGACATGTGTCCTATCTCGGCTTTGGCATGCCTGCTCCAATGAGTTTCGATGCCCCCAGACACTCACTGTTCGCGCCGCATCTGTCTGCTGATTTGCGCACTCCTACTGTGCTCGACCTGTATTGCCCAGGAAGAAGCGCTCCGCATCCATCGTGACATTGTTGCTCTGACCGATGAAGCGCAAATCATCGTCCACGGCACCATCGTCTCCACCCAGGTCGAACCGCATCCGCAATTCAAGAACCTAACCACGGTGCTGGTGACCATGAGTGTGTCCGACAGCCTCAAGGGCGCGCCGCAGAAGTCGATCACCTTTCGCCAGTACGTCTGGGACATCCGCTCCATCAGCGCCAACGGGGGCTATCACAAAGGCGAAGAGTTGCTGCTGTTTCTGCGGACGCCGTCGGCCTACGGACTGACCAGTCCAGCGGGGCTGCAGCAGGGGCGCTTCGAGATTACCCGCGACGCCAAAGGCCAACTGCAGGCGATGAACGCCGAGCACAACGCAGGACTCTTTGAGAACCTGGCCAGCCAAGCCCGTCAGCGGCGGACAACGTTGCCACTGGTCAGCCAGAAATTGGCTTCGCAACACTCAGGCCCGGTGCAACTGGCGGACCTGAAACAGGTCGTCCGGGCGTTCGCGGGAGCGGGCAAATGACAATGAAAAGGCCACGCGGGCTGCTGGCGCGCTTTTTGATGCCGTGGTGTCTTCTGGCCACAGCCTTCGCGGGTGGTCCGCTATCGGTTGGCGGCCCGAATAATGGCATTGCCGGGCAGGCGTTTTTCTGGAACCCCGCAGCCATGCCGATTCAGTACCGGGTCGATTCTGGTCCCATGAGCACCACTCCTACCGGGCAGGTGGTGATCAGCAACGCCAGCGGGCTGACGCGGGTGCAATTGATGTTCGGCAACTGGCAACAAGCACCGCACGCTGTCATCCAGTTTCAGTACGCCGGACCGATCGCGTTCGCCAACGGTACACCGCTCGGCGACATCATTACCCTAGCCGACTACAACACCGCGCTCGGGCTGTGTCAGGCAGGTACCGAGAATCCCATCATCTTTGACGCCTCTGGATTGATCGTTGCCGCGCTCGGTCTGCCGCCCGACATCATCGGTTTCGCTTCACCCTGCAAGCTCGATCCGACGAGCGGATTCATTCTCTCGGCGTTCGCGACGCTCAACGGACAGTTCCAGGACGGAATCGACGCTTATCCCAACTTCGAACTCTCGGCCTCGCAATTCGACGAGGCGATCACCCACGAACTCGGGCATTTTTCCGGACTGGCGCACTCGCAGATCAACGATTCCATACTCAACGTCGGTTATCCCTGCCCAGTCGATCAACTGGCAGGACTGCCGCTGATGTTTCCGTTCCTGGCGTGCCAGTCGCGGAGCGATGCCGGGCTGCCGATCCTGTCGCCCGACGACCGGGCATGGATCGCCCGGTTGTATCCCGTGCAAGACTTCAACGCCACTTACGGCACCATCAAGGGGAACATTCTGTTTAGCGACGGGAAGACTCCGGTACAAGGAGCCAACGTAATTGCCCGCGACGTCAATAATCCCTTACGGATTGCGGTGTCGGCGGTGTCGGGCTACCGGTTCACAGGGAACCCGGGCCAGTCTGTGACTGGAGACAACACCGGCGGGTCGGCGCACGGTTCGCGCGATGCCACCTTGATCGGCTACTACGAAATTCCGGTGCCTCCCGGAACCTACACAGTTGAGGTTGAAAGCATCGACCTGAGTTTCCAGGGCGGATCGGGATTGGGTCCGCTGGATCCTCCCATTCCGCTGCCAGGACAGCACGAGTTCTGGCACGCCGACGAATCGGCGTTCGACGATCCAATGGCGCAGGACCCGATCATCGTCAACGGTGGACAGACCGTCGATCAGATCGACATCATCTTGAATGGGACCCCGACCCGCTTCGACCAGTTCGAAGACCCGGGCGCGTGGCTGGCGATTCCAGAGGTTTTACAAAAGAGTAACCCCCTTAGTACCGGGGTTCCCGCGTGAAACCTCCTGGCGCCCTGCACGCCATCGCAGCCGGTCTCTGCGCCGCGCTCGTCTTTGTCCTGACCGCGTGTGGCGGCGGAGCTGGCGGGTCGAACTCCAACGGCGGCGGAGGCGGCGGGCAGCAAGCGCCGCCGCTGGTCATCACCACCACCAGCCTGCCGCAGGGGATAGCAACTGTGCCTTACCAGCAGACGCTGAGCGCGACGGGTGGCACCCCTCCCTATACCTGGTCGCAGAATGGATATCTGCCGTATGGTCTGGCATTGAATCCGAGTACAGGAGTGATTTCTGGCACCAGTCCCGGCGCAGTTTACGGGCCCGTGATATTTCAAGTCGCAGATTCGGGTTCGCCGCAGAAGACTGCCACTCAGAGCATCTACATGACGTTCATCTGGCAGTTGTCATTTCAGACCACGTCGCTGCCGGCGGCGCACTCCAACGTACCGTATGACACCTTCATCTACCTCATGACCAGCGCCGATCCGACCACATGGAAACTGCTCTCCGGCACACTGCCGCCAGGACTGCAACTAACCAACCCCAGCGCGCAGCAGATCGAAATCACAGGAACCACGACCCAGACCGGAAGCTATCCCCTGACCCTGCAGGTGCAAGACAACTCGACACCGCCCCAGGTTGCCAAGCAGGATTTCGTGCTGACGGTCGATAACGCGCTGACCATCCTCACGCAGAAGTTGGGCTCCGCGATCATAAACTCGAATTATTCGGTCACCCTGTCGGCGATTAACGGAACGACTCCCTATCAGTGGTCCGCAGTCGGGCTGCCTCCTTCGCTGACCATTGACCCAGCCAGCGGAACCATCTCTGGCGTGCCAACACTGTACGGAGTGTTCCAGCCGACGGTCACAGTGACGGACTCGGCCAGCCATACCGCGTCGCAGATCTTGGGATTAACCATCATTGCAGCGCTGTTTGTGCCTAACTACGGCAACCTCTCGGCAGTCATCAACAAACCTTTCTACGACTACCTCACCGCCTTTGGAGGATCGCCGCCCTATTCCTGGTCGCTGGTCTCCGGATCGATGCCACCGGGCCTGACTCTCGATGGAGCGCACGGAACCATCACCGGAACGCCAACCCAGTTGGGAAGCTACAACTTGACGTTCCAGGTGACGGACACGGGGCCACCGCAGCAGTCCGCGCAATGGTCCACGACGATTTCCGTGGTGCCACCGCAGCTTTACATAGCCAGCACCCTGCCGCCGAAGCTACCGCTGGGCGTGCCGTTCCAGTGGACTGCCGCCGCCCAAGGTGGAACGCCACCCTATCACTGGTCCGCGGCCACCGGCACTCTGCCCCCGGGCCTTGGTTTCGACCCCAACACCGCCGACCTGACGGGGACACCCACTTCCCTAGGGCAGTACACTTTCTCGTTGTCGGTCTCCGATTCGGGATCGCCCCAGCAGACCGCTACCAACACTCTTACCGTCAACATCACGACGCCGCTGGGACGCAACGACGCGATTGCGCATGCGACGCCGCTGGGCGACGGCAGTTGGCAGGCGTCGATCAGTCCTTATGCCGATCCCCCGGACAGTCCCACTCCAGTGCCCGATATGGACTACTACAGGATCATCGGCCCGGCTGGCAGCATCGTCTCCATTGCCATTTCCGCCCAGGCTTCCTTCTTCAACAATGCCTTGGATTCAGTGCTGGAGATCCTCGATGCCAATGGCGTTCGCTTCAACTCCTGCGAGCAGCCGGGAGACACGTCGAACACCTTCACCTCCGATTGCCTGAATGATGACATCGTCCCAGGTGTGAACCACGACTCGCAACTCCAGATCAAGGTGCCGGGAGCAGCGAACGCCGAGACCACGATGTACGCGCACGTATTCGATTGGCGTGGCGATGCCCGGCCCGACATGCAGTACTACATCAATGTGTCTGGTTCCATTGCAGGGCTAGTAGCCTTCCCGCCCACCGGAACTACCTATGGGTCGGGATACACCGGCACATCGGGCTGCGTCGTGGCCCAGTCGTGCTGGGCCGGATTTTCCGCCACGGGAGGCCTGCAGCCTCTGATTTGGAGCGTACTGTCAGGCAATATTCCCGCTGGAATGACCCTCGATCCTACGTTCGGGTCATTTAGCGGCACGCCCGCCGCCGTCGGCACCTACAGCTTCGTCGCCCAAGTCCGCGACTCCGGATCGCCGCCGCAGACGGTCGCTGTTCCTTTCACTCTCACTGTCGAGATCCCGCCCGTCATCACCACCGCCAGCCTGCCCGACGCTACGGCAGGGCAGTTCTACAGCGTGAACCTCAATGCCACCGGCGGGGTTCCGCCTTATCGTTGGGGGGCCGGCGCGAACGACTATAACTTCACCCTGCAGATGAATCCCAGCACCGGCGTTCTCAGTGGTGTGCCGCGCGTTGCGGGTTCCTTCTCCGTGAATTTAAACGCTACCGATGCCGTGGGGATCCTGGCGTTCTCCAACTTGCCCTTGACCGTTATCCCCGGCCCACTGACTTTTCCGAGCGGGACTTACCCGAACGCCAAAGTCGGTTTGCAATACGCCGACTTGACGCCCTACCTGAACGCCAATGGAGGCACGCCGCCGATCACAATTACCCTGATAGGTGGAACGGTCCCTCCAGGCCTGGCCTTCAGCGGCGGGATGCTAACCGGCATCCCAACTACCGCTGGAAGTTACAGCTTGCTTCTGCAGGCCAGCGACAGCAGTTCAACACCGCAGACTCTGACCGCTACCTACACCATCACGATCAATCCATAGCTGGGAACGTAAAGGCGCATCAGGTCTACCCGGCCAGGTCGAGCACGTAATAGAGCACGAGGCCCATCACCGGCACCAAGTACGCGCGCAATAACAACAGCGAAATCTTCACGCCGGGGATCATCGCCTTCGGGCCCAGCAGAGGTGGGCGTTAGGCAGGATAGAAATGCTCACCGGGACAATTACCGCTCTTTCTACACTGGACTGCCGCCGAGGCTACTCGCAGGCTCCGGTCCAAATTGTGCGCTTCTACGTCCTTAATTAATCCTGACGGGAGCTATGGATTTCCCACCAAATGTTTTATATCCTACCCCCCTAGGGTACTGTCAAAAAAGGGAAAACCTAACGATGAAGGACAAAATTCCTGGGATTTCCAAGGAGAAACAGAAGCTCTTATTTCGTATCAAGCGAATCCGGGGCCAGTTCGCGGCGGTGGAACGCGCCCTGGAGGCGGGTGACGAGTGCGCAGACATCCTGATGCTGTTGGCCGCCATTCGCGGCGGCGTTAATGGCCTCATGGCAGAAGTTCTCGAGGACCACATCCGCTTGCACATGATGACTCCGGACCATGAGATGGACTCGCCCGAGGAGTTGGGTGAAGACTTGATCGGCCTGGTGCGCGCATATCTGAAATAGCCGCCTGGCTACGTGAGTCCGTGAACGCGCGATCCAAGCTAATCCTGGACGTGGATCAGCCTACTTGGCGAAGAAAAGAATGAGTATTACTACGATCCAGTTCACTCTCCGGCTCTTCAATTTTTCCGCAGTGAAGGCTGGTCACATCGATCGCACGCCGCCATGTGCTACCATCGCCGGTTCCACTCTTCTTCCCAAGGAGTCCTTATGCGGAAAACCGTCTTATCGATTGCGGTGGTTTCGTTTGTGTTGCTAGCGATGTTCCAGTTGCAGGCCGCCACTCTGGCGGGAGTTACCATGCCCGACACGGCACAGGTCGGCGGCAAGAACCTCGTCCTCAATGGCCTGGGATTGCGTACCAAGGTCATCGTGAAAGTTTATGTTGCGGGTCTCTATGTCGAGCAGAAGTCGTCGGACCCCAACACCCTCATCAAGTCCGACACGCCGAAGCAGATCGTGATGAAGTTCCTGCACGGCGCCAGCAAGAACCAGATGTCGGATGCCTTCAACGAGTCGTTCAGCGACAATTCGCCGGATGCGGTGAAGACGATGAAGGGCGACATCGATCGCCTGCTGGGCGCGCTCGATCCCGTCAACACGGGCGACACGATGGTCTTTACTTACGTCCCGGGCACGGGTACGACCTACTCCCTGAACGGCAAGGACAAGGTGACGATCGCCGGACCAGCGTTTGGCCAGGTGCTTATGTCGGTGTGGCTCGGACCCAAGCCCCCCAATGCCGACCTGAAAAAAGGTTTGCTCGGACAGTAGGGACTAGACCCACATTCTCCGAGACAGAAAGCGAATGTGGGCCACCAAACACGCTTACTTAGCTCGCAGCAGCAGCACCGGAACGCGAATGCTGTGCTGCACGCGAGTGGCGGTGGTGCCGAGAAGAAGATCGGCAATGAAGCGGTGTCCGTGGGTGCTCATGGCGACGAGGTCACAACCTTTTTGCTGCACCCATTTGATGATTTCGGTAGCCGAGTCACCGTAAGCCAGCTCTGACTCGGCTGGAATTCCTGCGGCCTCAAACTCGGAGCGCACGTTTTCCAAGTAGGCGAGGTCTTCGGCGATTTCCGGACTGATGGCGTCGGGACCATAGGTGCGCGCGGCCCAGCCATCGGCCACATGCAGCAACACCAGGCGGCTATGGGCCAGCGTCGCCAGCTTCTTGATGTGCTCGATGATCGCCCGGTCCGTCGGGGTTCCGTCCAGCGTGACCAAAATGGTGTTGTACATGGCTGACTCGATTCCGTAAGCGCGGTGCTAACCGCCGGTGATGACGTGCCACGCGATTTTGAGCGATTCTGGCAGCCCGAACACATCCATGGCGGTGATCAGGATAGCACTCGCCCATCCGGCGCTGAGCAGAAACCATCCGTTCTTCCACTTGCCCATGCGCTGGCGCGAACTGGTGAACTGCAGCAGCGGAAACATGGCAAACGGAAGCTGCAACGCGAGTATGACCTGGCTCAGCGTCAACAGGTCGGTCACGCTGCTGTCTCCGCGCAGGCCAATGACGAACACTGCCGGCAGAATGGCTACGGTGCGCGTGATCAGCCGCCTCACCCACGGCTTGATACGCCAGTGCATGAAGCCTTCCATCACGACCTGTCCGGCGAGCGTGCCGGTGATGGTGCTGCTCTGTCCGCTGGCCAGCAGAGCTACGGCGAAGAGCGTGCTTGCAGCGGTTGTTCCCAGTAACGGCGCGAGCGTCAGATAGGCGACGCGAATCCAATCGCTATCGGGACTGAACCTCGCGATCTGGCCGCCGGGAAGCGTGACGCTTTCCTTGCCGAAGAAGACCGTCGCCGCCAGCACGAGGATTGCGGAGTTTACAAAGAACGCAATCGTCAACGCCACCACCGAATCGATGGTATTGAAGCGGATGGCGCTGCGCATCGAGGGCTCGTCCTTCTGCAGCTTGCGGCTTTGCACCAGCGCTGAATGCAGGTACAAGTTATGCGGCATGACCGTCGCGCCGATGATGCCGATGGCGAGATATAACATTCCGGCCTGGCGGAAATGCGGTGAGATCAGCGCGCGTCCCATTTCGAGGAAGCTGGGCTGGGTCTGTGGCAGAACGAAGATTTCGATGAAGTAGCAGACGGCAATGGTGCCGATCAGCACCAGTACTACCGCTTCAATGGTGCGCATGCCGAAATGCTGCAGGCCGAGCAGCAGCAGAACGTCGAGTCCGGTGATCACGACTGCCCAGAACAGTGGGATATGGAACAGCAGGTTCAGCGCCACCGCTCCGCCTAGCACCTCAGCGAGATCGCAGGCGGCAACCGCCAGTTCGCTGAGCAGCCAGTTGGGCCAGCGCGTCCAGTTGGGATACCAGTCGCGGCAACATTGCGCCAGGTCTCTCCCGGTCACAACACCGAGCCGCGCGGATATCACCTGCATGAAGATCGCCATGAGGCTGGCCAGCCCGACGACAAATAGCAGACCGTACTTGAACTGCGCGCCCGCCTGCAGATCGGTGCCCCAGTTGCCAGGATCCATGTAGCCGACGCTGACCAGGATTGCCGGGCCCACGAACGCTCGCCACTGTTCCCAGAAGCCGGCCTGGTGGTGCGGCACCGCGACTGTGCCATGGACTTCCTCTAGCGAAGGATGGCCGGCCGCCGCGGCGCGCTTCAACGCGCGCTGCGCTTCCCGCTGCAAGGCTGCTTCGATCCGTTCTGGGGTTGACTTGTCCATCTTGCGGTTCAACGCCCGACGGCGCTGCATTCATTACCGTATTCTATTTCTCCCGGTCAAAGGTTTGACAGGCCATGCGAAACAACCCTACTCTTTCCTTTCGCGACGTTCTTTTGGACCGGCTGGAAAAATCGCCGGAAGAGCTGTTCCTATGAAGGTACTCGTCCTCGGTAGCGGTGGCCGCGAACATGCGATCGCTTGGAAGTTGCGGCAGTCGTCACGCATCAAGAAGCTGTACTGCGCGCCCGGCAGCGGTGGGATTTCCGGCGACGCCGAGTGTGTCGCCGTGGACCTGAAGAGCCTGGATTCGATCGTCCAGTTGGCCAATCGGCTGAATCCCGACGTCACCGTCGTCGGCCCGGAACTTCCCCTGACCCTGGGAGTGGTGGACGAGTTCCAGCGCCGGGGATGGCCGATCTTCGGTCCGAGCCGAGCGGCGGCGCAATTGGAGTCGAGCAAGAGCTTCTCCAAGGAATTCATGCAGCGGCACCGGATTCCGACCGCTCACTACGCCATCTGCAGCAAGAAAGAGGAGTTGAAAGACGCTTTGGCGCACTTCCATACCCCGATCGTGGTCAAAGCCGACGGACTGGCGGCGGGCAAGGGCGTGGTGATCGCGCAGACAAAGGAAGAGGCGCAGCGTACCGCCGAAGAAATGCTCAGCGGCAAGATGCTGGGCGAAGCCGGATCGCGCGTCGTGTTGGAAGAATTTCTCGACGGCGAGGAGTTGTCGTTTCTGGTGCTGAGCGATGGCGAACGGGTGGCTCCGCTGGTGGCGACACAGGACCACAAACGAGTGTTCGACAACGATCAAGGCCCCAACACCGGCGGCATGGGAGCGTACTCGACCGACCAGATCATCGACGCCGGAATGCGGGACTGGCTGGTCGCGCATGTGGCGCGTCCAGTGATCGCGGGCATGAAGGCTGAAGGTGCGGAATACAAGGGCATCCTGTATTGCGGCATCATGATGACCGCGCGCGGGCCGATGGTGCTGGAGTTCAACTGCCGCTTCGGCGATCCGGAGACCCAGCCCATCATGATGCGTATGGACAGCGACCTGATGGAGGCGATCGAGGCGTCGATCGAAGGGCGCGTCAGCGATGGCGATTTTCGGTGGTCGTCGGACCCGGCGGTGTGCGTGGTGATGTCGTCGGGAGGCTATCCGGGGGCGTTTGAGGCGGGCAAACTCATCACAGGGATCGAAGACGTCGACCGCATGTACGGAGTGAAGGTATTTCATGCGGGGACGAACCGGCGCGATGGCGGTTATTACACGTCGGGCGGCCGCGTGCTGGGCGTGACCGCGCGCGGGTCGGACTTGCCGGAAGCGGTGGAGCGTGCGTATGACGCAGTGATGAAGATTCGCTTTGACGGCATGCACTATCGCAAAGACATAGCGGCGCGCGGGCTGAAGCGCTTGCGCGAAAAGAAATAATTAGCGAATCTCTATTATGGCCAACAAACCTCTCGTATCGATCGTTATGGGCAGCGACTCCGACCTCGACATCATGAACGAGGCTGCGAAGGCGCTGGCCGAGTTCGGCATTCCTTACGAAATCGACATCACCTCGGCGCACCGCTCACCGGCGCGCACCAGCGAATACTCGCGCGCACTGAAGGCGCGCGGCATACAGGTGGTCATCGCAGGCGCGGGCGGCGCCGCCCACCTGGCGGGCGTCATCGCCGCGGAGACAACATTGCCCGTGATCGCGGTGCCGATTCCATCCACCGCGCTGCTCGGACTCGACTCGCTGCTGGCGATGGTGCAGATGCCGGCGGGTATCCCCGTCGCGACGGTCGCTATCGGAAAACCGGGCGCGACGAATGCTGGCATCCTCGCAGCGCAAATGATTGGACTGCATGACGCCGAAGTGGCAAAGAGACTAGAGGCACACAAGGAGAAGCTGGCAAAGGGCGTCGAGGCTAAATCGAAGAAGTTGAAAGAGAGTCACAAGTCATGAGCGCGACACTGGCTCGGGTTTCCTTCGCCGAATTGCTCGGCGCTAATGAAGCCGAAACGAAGAAGTGGCGGACGTGGTTTGAACGGCAGCCCGCAGCAGTGCTGGATGTCCCGCTGAGCATCGCCCTGGCGAAGAACGTACGCGAGTTTCTGCTGCACATTTTCGCTGTCGAGTTGCGCTACGCCGAACGACTCGCGGGTGCGCCTGTCACGGACTACGAAACCCTGAGCAAGGCGAGCGTTCCAGACCTTTTCGGCATCGGCGAACGTGCGGGGGCGATGTATCGTGATTACCTGACAACCGCAACTGATGAAGATCTTGCGGTAGTCATGGAGTTTCCAACACGCACCGCCGGAACCATTCGCGCGAGCAAGCGCAAGATGTTTGTGCATGCCATGCTGCACGGCATAAGGCACTGGGCGCAGTTGGCAACCGCGCTGCGCGAAGCGGGCTATCCGACGGATTGGGGCAAGGATTTTCTGTATAGCCCGGTGATGGAGTAGAGCTGCCGCTCTGCGCCGGCTTGGCGCAACAGTCCCTCGATGACTAATTTTCACAAGGTGTGTATCGTGTAGGCGTGGAGGCAGGAGTGAACTTCCTTATCATTGGCTCCCGTCTCCAAGTACCACAGAGAGCGACGGAGAAGATCGACCTTGCCCATTGAATTTACGCCGAAATTTTTGGAAAGCCGCTGGACTCATAAGCGACAAGTCCCTGACAAACTCAAGTTTGCAATACTCGCCGCGGGCTTGGGTCGGAGAATGGACCCGTTAACTGCCCGTCATCTCCCTAAACCCTTATTTCCGTTGGGCGGTAAGGTTCCCATGGCCGAAGTTTGGCTACGGAGAGCCGTGGAGTCGGGCATCACGGACGTCTCCATGAATCTATGTGTCCTTGCACAAATAATCGAGAATCACTTTGGAGACGGCGGCAAGTTCGGCGCCAATCTAACTTACGTAAGAGAGGATGTCCCGTCCGGCACCCTCGGGGGGGTCTGCAAACAAGCGCTTGGGATGGATTCAAAGCGGCTTCCCTCTGAAAAACACCGATCACTGCCCAAACCCTTCCAGGGCTCCACGCTGATTGTCCCCAGCGGAGACATCGTAACCAATTTTGGTTCCGAATTGTTGGAAGAAATGTATGAGATACACAGAGGTGTGGGATCTGCATTGACCGTAGCGCTGGTTCCTGTACCTTGGGAGAGACGAATAGACTACGGTACTGCTGTCCTTGCCTCGCCCGAAGCTCGCGATAGCATCCTTTGCAAGTCCGGCCGAATCGAGAGTTTTGTAGAAAAACAAGCCGACTCTCCCAGCAATTTGAGCAACGCATCCATTTATATGATCGAGATGGATTTGCTGCGAGCCCTCGACCCACTGCGCACCGAAGCAAACCTTGATGTTGCAAATCCTTTTTATGATTTTGGCAAGCATGTTTTCCCAGCATTGCTCGGTGACTTGCCGTATGTATCGCTACCAAAGGATTTCGTTTTTTGGGGTGTGCAATACAACGGCAGTTGGTTCGATGTGGGGCAGAAGCGCGATTACTTGCGGGTTAACGAGCTTCTCTTGGATGGCAAGCTGGATGTGCCATTGCCTTACGAAAAACTCCCGTGGGGATATCTGGGAAGGGATGTGGAGATTGACTTTTCGTCAGTAAAGATTATCCCGCCCGTGGTGATCGGGAACAACTGTGTAATCGAGCTTGGCGCTACTTTAGGACCATATGCGGTCATAGGAGACGACTGGACGGTACAGCGAGAAGCCAGAATACAACACTCCGTCCTGTGGGAGAGATACTCCTATTTTGACGAAGATGGCAACGAAGTGCCCGCGAGGCACCGAAAGCTCATCGACCGCCACACCGTACGCACCCACGTGAGCATCGACGAGAGTATTGTGGCAGGCGGGGACATCGAGTTTGACTTGCTGGGCAAGACAGTTGATGTTCAGGCAGATGGCGGGTTGGGCATTCTCGATATTGATAGTGTCGCAGACGGACCTCGCGCCTGATCGATTTCGTAAACCTGAACGCTCGATTTCGGAAGTCAGCCCTGGACGGGCGCTAATTTTGGGGTAGTAAGTTAAGGCAATTCGGATCCCGCTTCGAAGCCACGTCCATCACCTCTCCCTTCCTGGCACATGGCGCCAGAGCGCAATCAAGTCCGAAGAGCCATCATCTAAGCAATAGTCCGCTTGGCCGATCATCAGGGACGCGGGAAAGTCGCTCGTTCGCTTTCCTCCCCTGGTAGAGTCGACGGTTACCGCTGGGCGTGCGCTTGCCATATGAATCCCAAAATGGGAATTGGCAGGCCGTGAGTTTCGCCTGCTATGAATGCGAATTGCAGGCCTTGGTTCCCGCTATTGGTATCTGTACAACGCGTAGTTTGCCGCGCTGAGCAATCTGCTTCGGAACGTCCTATGAAAAATAAGTGTCCCGTAACGGTAAATGTGGCACAATGTCCGGTTCCATCACAGATCCATCAGTATCCAAATGACTTGGAGTGTCCGTCAGGCTCTGACGTAAGGAGGTCCACTGTGGTAGCAGACCCATCAGCAGCGGTATTCGTCGCCTATTCCCGCGATGACAAGGACGTCGCTTTTAGGCTCGCCGGAGATTTGAAAGCGGCTGGAGCCAGCGTTTGGATCGATGAATCGGATATTCCTCCCGGCGCACGATGGGGAATCACCGTCCAAGATGCCGTGCGCAGATGTTCGTGTCTTCTCGTGATACTCACCCCTGCCTCGGTTGAATCTAACGAAGTAGAGAACGAATATTCGTTCGCCTTGGATAATCACAGGAAGGTGGTACCGATTTTATATCGCGACTGCGAAGTCCCATTACGATTACGCGTACTTCACCATATCGATTTCAGAATCGACTATGCAACTGGTCTTGAGTTACTGCTTAAGTCTCTGGGTATGCAGCAGAGCACGCACCGCGCATCACCCCTCGTTTCCGCTTCCCCTCCGCAGAGCCAGATACATACCGTGGAAGTAGCGGATCAGGCAGCGCAAGAAGACCGGATGCAATCGCCCGAGGGCGTTCCGTCGGGGAGGCTCAGTTGGATCACCGAGTCAGTATCAGATTGGTTTAAGAAGGAGTATAAGGACCGTTCGGAGTCCCAAGACGAGGACAAGCGCGAAAGGTCCAACCTGATCAGGGCGAATCCAAAGGTGCTCGATCTGCACTTGTCGTACTCGCAGGGGTTCGAGCTCGGACCGATAATTCAGCGAACAGGTGATGGGCCACCTATCATGGACGACCCAGAAAAGCCTGGAAGCTACACCGCCGACCCGGAACGGCAACGGATCGGCACGAATTACGTCATCGACACAATGCACCAGGAGCACTCTGAGGATTTATTCCTGCTCTTTGCGGCCAACTACGTTCTCTTCGCGGCGCTGCCGAACCGCCAGACTGATCCAGCGTTGGAGGGTGCGCACGATGCGCAACCGTGGGAATTCGTCATCAGGAAGATCAAAGAGTTCAATAATGAATTGGAGTGTTCAGCAGTCAAGCGCGCTCTCGGCCCTGCCAACTTCCACGTGGCAAACCTAGTGATGGTCAGCAGCCTCGTACCCGAATTTCAACAGTTCCTTAACGGCAATCCAAAGTGGTTCCGAAAGCCCAATCTGCCATTCTTTCCGACTTACGGTGATGAATATGAGGCAATACAAACGCGTTGTGCGAGGTTGATCGACACACTGTACAAAAAAGCAGATTACTCTGATTTTGTCGAGAAATATGCTGTTCACAAGAACGAAGAAGCGTTCCGGATAAAGGTAAAGAGCGGGGTGGAGAAATATCTTGAGCTATTTCTTCTTTCGCGGTCGGCTTGGTCTCATCAAGAACAAGCCCGCAAAAAGCTCCAACGGACCGGCGCATCGAACGGACAGGAGAATCAACAGGAAAGCGAAATCGCTCATGGCCTTGCTCCGACTCACGAAGACGAAATTGTTTTCATGCAGGGCTGTGGGGATCTGACGATGAACCTATGGAATGTTGCCTTCGTCTCGGACAAGAGCTGCTACCGTACAGAGGGGTGGGACTTGCTGCACTCCCCGGATGAGCCGCTTAACGACCGAGAGTATACCTGCCTTATTAAGTGGAACTGTAAACGCGACGATATCGATCTTCGGAAAGTGGCTCAAACACAACGAGTGGTGTATCCATATCAAATATCCCGCTTGAGGTTTATGGCTCCCTGGCTGGATAGGCGTGAATCACCCAAAAGGCACGTGTTTCTAGGTGACTTGCCGATAGGCCATCTCATTGAATTTGCGGTCTATGGAAAACAGATATACTCCGGCGACATCGTAGACAAATCACAACAATTGGACGACTGTTTGCAAGAAAGGCTGCGCGCTGTTGTCCCTCAATTTAGCGACGTGCGCCACATCTATCGTCTGCCGAATCTGAATCCGCCAATCAATTTTCCCGAGGGTGAAACCGCGAGTGCCGGGCTCAACGACTATCGCAAACAGCCGAGATATCTGTTCAACGAGCGCACTCTCGACGATATGTGGCTATGTGAGAGAGGGCTGATTCATGGAGACAGAAACCTGCGCGTGGCCGCATTGAACCAGGCGATTCACATTGACAAGCGCGAGTTAGGCGCTCCTGAAAACTGGATCAAGTTCGTGTTACGGAAAGAAGTAGATCGCTACGGGAATGACGCCTATGTGGAGAACGAAGCGGGATCTGAATTGAAAAAGGGACAATGGCGTTGGATCAAGGAAGGTCGCGAGAACTGGCTAGAAATTTTTTTCCGGTCGAACCATTATCCGTGTTCGATGATTGCTGTGACAGCCGAAGATGAAGGGAAAGGAAGATCCAGAGACGAAAAGGGTACCGTCGTCGATACGAAGGAGATATTCTTTTGTGTCCATGGCCACAACTATGGGAGATATGGGTGCACTGTCCCGGAGGCCGCCAAGTTTTTGGCTGAGAGTGGCGCCTACAATATCCTGGTCTTTGACGAAGGTGAAGATGTATTCCAGCTTGTCCAAAAAAAAGGCGGCGGATTAAAGCAAACTGTGCCGCTCAAAAGAGCCCAAATTCGTTGCGTCTTTTGGGGGACTACCAAATCGAACGCTCCGCGGGGTGAATAGACGACGAACCTGCTTTGACACACTCATCCCCTCTCGACAAACTCGTGCCAGCTAAAACCTTCGGCAAGGGTCGCTAAACCGGACCGCCCGCTCCGTCCCGCCTACAGCGCCGGACTTTCGTTACCCAGCATGGCGCGGCGTACCACGGGAATCGGCGGAGCGCCCTGCTTCATGAACTCGTCGTGGAACTGTTGCAGGCTGAAACTTGTACCGGCCTTCTTCTGATAGTCGGCGCGCAGCTTGAGAATCTCGAGCTTGCCCAACGTGTACACCAGGTACGTCGGATCGGAGGTGCCGCGCTTTGCCTCGCGCTCGGCGACCGCGGCGGTCTGATGACCCTGCTTGACGAAGAAATCGGTCGCCTGCGGCAGCGTCATGGTGCCGGTGTGCATCTCGATTCCGGCAATGTAGCGCGCGTCGCGCAATAACGCATCCTGCAATTGCCCGATGCGCAGTTTGGGATCTCCGTTGCCATAGCCCTCGTCGAGCATCATCTGCTCGGTGTAGTGGGCCCAGCCTTCGATGTTGGTGCCGCAGCCAGTCAATTTACGCACCTTGGAGGGGTACTGCGACTCCCATAGATACTGCTCGTAATGGCCGGGGTAGGCTTCGTGAATCGCGGTGCTAAGGATGGTCCCACGATTGAACCCTTCCATCCACGACTTGATTTTCTCGGCAGGCCATGAAGCCTCGGGAAGCGTGACATTGAAGTACGCCTCAGTCGCCTTGGTTTCGTAGGGGCCCGGCGTATCCATCGAGGCGAAGGTCAGGGCGCGCGCAAACGGCGGCGTCTCTTCCACGATGGGAGGGATGTCCGATGGAATGGTGATGATGTGCTTTTGCTGGATGAATCCGGTTAGGCTGCTGAAGCTGGCGCGAAAGTTCTGCAGCAGTTGATCGGGCCGGGGATGGTCCTGCTCCAGCGTGGTCAGGACCTGCTCCGGAGTTTTGCTGGGATCGATCAACGCCGCGACCCGTTTCAGTTCTGCCTGGTTCTTGTGCAGGTCGTCGTAGCCGATCTGCTGCAGGCGATCGAGTGGGATATCGATCATGTCCTCGTAGAGCAGCTTCTTGCGATACAAATCAGGACCGATGCGGAAGTCGCCTTTGGAGATGGCC
>DATBZX010000300.1:0-12283 GCA_036512955.1 Terriglobales bacterium | reverse complement strand
AATCCTTCCGGCAATGCCTTCCAATCCGGCGACGCCGAAGGCCATGCCCACGCGCAATCTGGGGAAGACCGGCTACAAGGTTGGAATTTTCAGCCTCGGTGGACAGGCGGCAGTAGAGCGTCCCGACAACGAGGCGGTTGCCGTTCCCATCATCGAGAAGGCGCTTGACCTCGGCGTGAATTACATCGACACCTCGTCTATTTACGGCGGGCCGCAGCGCTGGAGCGAGCGTTACGTCGGGCAGGTGATGAAGAAGCGGCGCTCCGAAGCCTTCCTCGCCAGCAAGACGCGCGAGCGCACCAAGTCGGGTTCCCTCAGCATGCTGGAGCAGTCGCTGAAGCTGCTCAATACTGATCACCTCGACCTGTGGCAGTTGCACGACATCGGTTCCAACAACGAGATCGAGCAGATATTCGCCAAGGGCGGCGCGATGGAAGCCTTGCTCGAAGCCCGCGACCAGAAGATGGTCCGCTTTTTGGGTATTACCGGCCACTTCCGTCCCGAGCCGCTGATCGAAGCCATCCATCGCTATCCCTTCGACACCATCCTGATGGCAGTCAACGCTGCCGATCCCCATCACTTCAGCTTTTCGGAGCAACTATTACCTTTGGCAGTCGACAAGCAGATGGGCATCATCGGTATGAAGGTGCCCGCGCGCGGTCGCATCCTCACGTCCTGGACGCCGCCACCGATCGAGCAGCAGAAGCATTCTTGGGAAGGCATGGTGCTGGCGCCCACACCGGGCACGCTCGACATGAAGCAGGCCATGTATTACTCGCTATCGCTTCCGGTCTCCACGATCATCATCGGGTGCGATTCTGTAGCGCAGTTGGAACAGAACGTTCAACTAGCGCGCGAGTTCACGCCATTCAGTGAAAAGCAGATGGCGGGTCTGGTGCAGAAAGCCGAGCCGGTATCGAAGCAGGCGCTGTTCTTCCGCTTCTACGATCACGCGTAGGAACTGCCGCAGAGAATTCGGCGTCGGCTAGCTTGTCGGCTTCTCCCGAGGCGGCTGCGAGGCGAAGAAGTCCTGCCGGAAGCGTTGCGCGTAGTCTCGAGTCAACTGCTCGATCCGCGTCGGATCAGTTGAGCGCAAGATCAGCCCCACGTGGTGTTTCTTCTCCATGCGCCACACGATTTCCGGATCCTGGTAGGCGAACGTATCCGGATGCTCCTGCCGGGACAGAGAAATCAGCAGGCCAGCGAAATCGTGCCTTGCCGCAGGTACGTAATAGGGGGCCTTTCCTCCGGCGATTTCAACCTTCGCCCATTCCGCCCAAAGATTGATGCCGGTAGCGGCTTCAACGAGATCAGAGATGTGGGCCCCACCAACCCGGGCCGCCGTCTCCAGAAAATACAGCTTTCCGTCGCGTCCCTGGATGAACTCGCTGTGCGACACGCCGCGCACCATGCCGAATGCCTTGAGCACCTGCTGATTGAGCGCGCGCAGGGCGACTTCATCGCCGGAGCCCTCCGCCAGGGTGCGAGTCGTGAAGATGTCGCCTTCGTGGGACACGTCCATGGGCGGCCGTCCGTATTTGCTGGCAGTCGAGAATAGCAATTCCTTTTCGTAGGTGATCGTATCCACATGGAAAATATCGCCCGGCACGTACTGTTCCAGCAGATAGAACGACTGCTGGTCACCGAGCCGGTCAACAGCTGACCAAAACTCGTCAGCGTTGGAAATCTTCTTCACTCCAATCGATCCAGCTAGTGAGCGGGGCTTCAGTACCCAAGGCGCGGGCACTCGCTGCAGGAACTCGTTCAGCTTCTCGTAGTTCAAAACATGGATGAACTCAGGGACAGGCAGACCTTCATCACGGGCCTTGGTTCGCATGGCCAGCTTGTCGCGAAAGTAGCGGGCGGTGGTATCGCCCATTCCGGGGACGCGCAGGTGCTCGCGCAGTGTAGCTGCCGTTTCCACGTCAAAGTCATCCAGCGGAACCACGCGGTCAATGACCTCGGTCTTCGCCAGGTGGCTGATTCCCAGCAACACATCCTGGAGCTTCCATTTCTTATCTTCGTCGGGGACGTAGAAGATATTGTCCAGCGACTCTCTCGGCCAATCCGCGTCGTCAAGGCTCTGCGACGTCAGCAACAGCGTGCGGCATCCCTGTCGTTTGCACTCCTGCAGGAACTCAATTCCCTTGAAATAACTCGCGAGGCATAAAACCGTCAGTGGCTTTCCGGATGCGTTGAGTGGCGCCGAGGAATCCGACAAGTCAGCCTCCTTTTCGGGTAGATGAATAAGGTAACAGAGCTACCAGATTTCGTCTGCGATCGGAAATCAAGCGACGCCCACCGAGACTCGTTTCAGCGCTCGTCTCGTTACCGTCCAGCAACAATCGAATCTACTCAAGGTCATAGTCCCCGATCGGGAAGCCCAAATCGGCATAGCCCTGGAACTGGTCTTACGGACGCGATTTGAAAGGGCACGGCTTCAGCCGTGCCGCTCCTGGTGTCGTAACGATGGGGCTTAGCCCCTGAGGGAACTCGAATTCCCTCACTTAGACTATCTACGGGACGCTTCGATCGCACTCGCCGGCAGTACCCGTTATTTGCTTCACTGCGTGTAGGATTCGTGCTACCCTGATCCGTTTTCAGGGCCACGTACACCGATGACGACACGCTCGGTTTTAATTTTCTTTGCATGGGTCTTATTCAGCCTCCCGGTTGCGATTCTCGCGGATGATACAAGACCGGCGCAGAACCCGGATCTTGTGGCTGCCAATCAAGCATTTCAGTCCGGCAATTTCGCGGATGCAATCCTGATGTATCAGCACGCCCTGAAAGCTGACCCAAAGCTCGTCCCCGCCCAGGCGGGATTGGTCCTCGCATATTTGAGGGACGACCAGGTGGACGCTGCCTTCGAACTCGCCACTGGTTCGTTGGCTGCGCAACCGAACTCGGCCGTGCTTCAGGGTGCAATGGGCGCCGTCCAGTATCGCCGTGGCGAACTTCCGGAGTCGGAGAAATCTTTCCTCAGCGCCAGGAAGAATGATCCAAACTTGGTTCAACCCTACCTGGGGTTGGCTCGTCTTTATCGGACGGCCTCGTTCTACCGTCGCTCTTACGACCAAATCAAGCGGGCGCATGAAATTGCTCCTCAAGATCCGGACGTCCAGCGCGCCTGGTTAAGTATGCTTCCGCGGCGCGATCGTGTGAAAGCCCTCGAGGCGTATCTGGCCTCTCCGCATCCGGACAATGCGGAGGAAACCGCATCGTTACATTCCTGGTTGGAATACCTCAAGGTTACGGCTGGCCAACCGGTGCACTCATGCAAACTGGCGAACAATATTGAAAGCACCGAGACCCAGATGCAGATCTTGCTGCGTGATACGCGGCGCATTTCCGGCTATGGGCTGCTGGTCAAGATTAACGACCGCAACCAAAGACTCCTGTTGGACACCGGCGCCAGCGGCATTCTGATCAACCGCAAAGCTGCGGAGAAAGCGGGCCTCAAGCGCATTTCGGCTGTACAATTTGCCGGCATCGGCGAGAAGGGACAGCGCGATGCCTATCTCGCCGTGGCAGATGATGTGCGCATCGGGGACCTGGAGTTCAAGGACTGCGTCGTAACCGTGTCCGAGAAATCGATGGGCCTCGATGAAGACGGCCTGATCGGCGCTGATGTCTTCAGCTCGTACGTGGTCGATATTGACATTCCCGGGGATATGCTTCGGCTCACTCCACTTCCCAAGCGTCCGGAAGACACAGCCGTCAAAGCCTCTCTGGTCAGCGAGGCAGACTCGGATCTCGATTCCGAGGAGCAGGCGGAGAGTATTAAGGCGGCCAAACCTGACGAAAAACCGCTCACTGACAAGAATGCCGCTGCAACTCCGCCGCGATTGCCAAAGGACCGCTACGTCGCGCCCGAAATGGCGAAATGGACCCCAGTCTATCGCATCAACCACGACCTCCTGATTCCCACCCGTGTGAACGATTCCAAAACCATGCTCTTCATTCTCGATACCGGCGCGTTCAGCAACATGATGTCGAACAAAGCCGCGCGTACCGTGACCAAAGTCAGGGCCGATGATTCATTCAAGATTAAAGGACTCAGCGGCGAGGTAAACAAGACTTACTCGGCAGACAAGGCTGTATTGCAATTTGGCAATATCCGCCAGCCAACTCAGGACATGGTTGCAATCGACCTGTCCAGCCTCAGCAAGAACATTGGAGTCGAAGTGTCGGGCTTCATCGGTTTTTCGACTTTTCGGCAGTTAGAGATGAAAATCGATTATCGTGACGGACTCGTGGAATTCCTCTACGATCCCAGTCGGCTCCCGCCGGCGCTTCGGCCGTGAGTTGCGTTGGCCGTCACGCGCCGCGCCCTCCAGCCTCCCGAAATCTCTGCAGGTTCGACCGCAGAATGATTCCGGGATTCAGATAATGCGTTTTGGGAAGGTCCGTATCGTGGAGCAGGTGCTCAGCCAGACTGCGGACAGCAAGTTGGCCTTGACGATAGGGTCTCTGGTGCATCGACGCGTCGATGGTGCCATCCCCAAAGAAGGGAACCATCTCGCGGAAAAGATCTGTAGCGATTAGTCGCACGGCCCCCGCGCGCTTAGTCGCAATCAACGCGCGGCAGACCGGCAGGCAATTGACCGTGTTGATGTAAATGCCCGCAAGGTCGGGAACGTGCTTCAGTAGCTTGCGCGTCTTGTTGAAACTCTCTTCGGGGTCCTCGTGGGCCTCAATCGTGGTTATGACGGAGCCACCGATGCAGAACTCAGAAAAACTCTTGGTGAACCCCTCCGCCTTTTCCCTGTGATCGACCGTTTTCAACATGCCTGTCAAGATCGCTACCTTGGAGTTCGATGGCACAAACTTCGACATGAGTTCACCGGCGATCAGTCCGTTTAACCGGGGCTCGACGCAAACGATGCAGGATCGCTTACTGGCAGGCGCATCCGTCGATACGCAAACCACCCGCACACCGCTTTCTTCCGCCGCGTCGATCAGTGGCGCCATGGTATCCGGGTTCCCGGGTGTCACAACAACACCCTGCACACTCGAATCCATGATTTTGCGAAATGCCGGACACTCGCCTTTGCCTAATTCAGGAATGGGATGAAGCACGAACTCGATTCCGCGGTCGGCGTACCGGCTCACCTCTTCGTGGATACCTTCCCAGAGTTCGTTGTAAAAGTACCGGATCTCCTGGGGGACACACACACCGATGCGGATCCGTCGTCCCGTGGAGAGCGAGCGTGCCGCGAGGTTGGGCCGGTACCCGATCTTCTTCGCAATATCGAGCACGCGCTGTCGCGTCTCGTCGTTGATGCCAGGCCGTCCATGCAGAGCGCGGTCCACCGTTCCGATAGACACGCCTGCAAGTTCTGCAATCTGTGGTATACCGCTGCGTCTAGCTTTCATCGCGGCGCGGACCTTTTCTTACGGTTTCACTTCGAATGTGTCTGTTTTCAAGTCCACCGAGTTTGGCCCAACCATGACGGTAAACCTCCCGGGTTCGACCACGCGCTTCATGTCCCGGTTGTAAAACTCCAACGCTTGAGTTCCAAGCTTAAAAGAGACTGTCTTAGTTTCTCCTGGCTTCAGCGGAATTCGCTCGAAGCCCCGCAGTTCTTTCACCGGTCGCGTTACCGAGCTGACTTCATCGCGGATGTAGAGTTGCACGACCTCGTCGCCCGCCCGCTTGCCAGTGTTGGTGACATCTACTTGTACGGTTACTGTACCCGACGTGGGAATGGCGGACGGGGTCACGCGCAAGTTTGCGTACCCGAATGTGGTGTAGCTCAACCCATAGCCAAACGGAAACAACGGCGATTTGTCGGCGAAAAGGTATCCGCGCTTGGCGGTCGGCTTCATGTAGTAGTAATCGGGAAGCTGGCCCACCGAGCGAGGAACCGTGATGGGCAGTCTCCCGGCTGGGTTGTAGTCCCCAAAGAGAACGTCCGCCATAGCTGCTCCACCTTCCTGCCCGAGATACCAGCCGTCGAGTATCGCGGCCGCATTTTCCGCGATGAAGTTGATGGTGTTGGGACGCCCATGTAGCAACACGACCACCAGGGGTTTGCCCGTGGCGAGTAACTGCTTCACGAGTTCGTCCTGCCGCCCCAGCAGGTTCAATTCGTCGCGGTCGCCGAGATGCGTTTCCGCCCACGCCTCGCGGACGGTCTGTTCGTTTTCCCCAACCACCACAATTCCGACGTCGGCCTTCTGGATGACCGCGACTGCCTCCGCAATGCGTTTCTGGTCCAGCGCTGGATCGGCAGGAACAACCTTGTCAGCGTTCCAGTCGGGCTTACTCTCGGTGATGCGGCAACCTTCGGCGTACAGTACTTCGGCCTTGCTTCCAACTTTGTCCTTGATGCCCTGAAGTATGCTGATGCCACGCCCTGGCTCGCCGCTGTATCCCCCAAGATGCACCTCTGCTGCATTGGGACCGATCACTGCGATGTGCTGCGTCTTGCTGAGGTCGAGAGGCAACAGACTGTTCTGGTTCTTCAGCAGCGTGATGGCTTCGTGCGCCGCCTGCAGCGCCAATTGCTGGTTCGCAGGAGTATTACTCGCCGCTTCGGCACGCTTCGGATCGACGTAGGGGTGGTCGAACAATCCCAGTTCAAATTTGGCGCGCAGCACCCGTGCTGCCGATTCGTTAATCAGCGCCTCCGCTACCTGCCCGCTGCGCACCAGCGCTGGTAATTCGGCATAACACTTGCCATAGGGAAGTTCGATATCTACGCCTGCCTCGATCGCGTACTTTGCAGCCCCCGCGCAATCGGCGGCGATGTGGTGCTTCTGGATCATCTCGTCGATGGCGAAGTAGTCGGAGACCACCAGTCCGTCGAATCCCCACTCCTTGCGCAGGACGTCGCGCAGAAGCCACACGTTGCTGTGGTTCGGAATGCCGTCGAGTTCGTTGTACGACGGCATAATCGTGCGTGCGTGCGCCTCGTGGATGGCCGCCTCAAACGGCACCAGGAACGACTCTCGGATGGCGCGCTCGGAGTACGGTGCCGGGCCCACATTGGTCCCGCCTTCGGGCTGGCTGTGTACCGCGAAGTGTTTCAGCGTCGCCAGCACATGGTCGGCGTCGATGTTTTGTCCTTCGCCTTGCAACCCCTTCACTGCAGCAATACCCATGCGGCTGACGAGGTAAGGATCCTCGCCGTACGTTTCCTCGGTGCGTCCCCAGCGCGGGTCGCGCGCCAGGTCGATCACTGGCATCAGGCATTCCTGCACTCCACGCGTTCGGACTTCAAGGGCAGTAGCGGTAAAGATCCGCTGCGAAAGCGCGGGATCCCAGGTGGCCGCCAGTGCGATGGCTTGCGGGTACGACGTGCCTTTCTCCGCAGCCAGTCCGTGCAGGCACTCTTCGTGGAAGATCAGCGGGATACCCAACCGGGTGTCCTCGATCATCAGTTTCTGTAGTTGGTTCGTGAATCCGGCCATGGCAGCAGGGCCGGCATTGCTCGAACGGTCCGCCCCCGCCACCGCTTCGCTGGGACGGCTGAACTCACCCAGGCCGTTCTTCAGCAAGGCCTTGGCCTTCACCACTTCGAGCTTTTCCTTGGCGTCAACGAAGTAGGCGTCCGCCGGCAGGTGCTGACCGTAGTTTTGCCAGGTGGACTGCAGTTGCGCGACTTTCTCTTCCAGCGTCATGCGTCCCAGCAGGTCCTTCACGCGCTCATCGACAGGTAGTGTCGGGTTCTTGTAAGGCGGGTTTGATTGCTGAGATTGGGCTGCACCCAGGAACACTACGAGCAGGGAAGCCACCAGGCAGATCGACATTCTTCGCATGAGAAAGCCTCGGACTGCAGTAATTTGCATTTCTATCGTTCGCCTCATTTATATCACCGTTAACGTACACGATTTAGCTTTTCTTTCATCTCAATCCGCGTAATAATCCGAAAGTGAGGTTGGCAATGGCCTCTGTAATGCCTGCCCGGCCTCGTGCAATTCATCCCTCACCCGGAATCGGATAGCAATTCATGCCTTCAAGATTATTGGGAATTGATGTGGGCACCGGCGGCACGCGGGCCGTGCTCGTCGAAGAACAGGGGACCGTCGTGGCTTCCCGCACCGCCGAACACGCTCCGTTTGCATCTCCCGAGACCGGATGGGCCGAGCAGGATCCCCGCGACTGGTGGCGTGCCACCACCGACGCCATCAAGCAGGTAATGGCCTGCTCCGATACCAGTCCAAGCGAGATCGCCGCCGTTGGGTTTTCCGGCCAGATGCACGGTGCGGTTCTTCTCGACTCTGCGGGCGAAGTCTTGCGGCCGGCGTTGATTTGGTGCGATCAGCGCACCGCCCAGGAAGCGCGCGACTTGACCGCTCAACTCGGCGAGGGCCAGATCATCGCGTGGACGTGCAATCCCGCGCTGACGAACTTCACGCTCACCAAGCTTCTCTGGGTGCGCAAGCACGAGCCTAACCTGTTCGAGCGCTTTCATACCTTGCTGCTGCCCAAAGACTACGTCCGCTACCGCCTTACTGGCGAGTTTGGCATGGACATGGCTGACGCTTCGGGCACGTTGTTGCTCGATGTGGCCAATCGGCAGTGGTCAACCGAGATGGCCCACGCCACCGGCATCGATCCCAACTGCCTTCCTCCGCTGTTCGAGTCACCCGATGTATGCGGTGCAATTTCCGAAGCCGGAGCCGCAGCAACGGGCTTGCTGAAAGGCACTCCCGTGGTCGCTGGCGCCGGTGATCAGGCTGCGGGCGCAGTGGGACTCGGCATCGTCAGCCCCGGTGCAGTGCATGCCACCATCGGCACCTCCGGCGTTGTCTTTGCGGCGACGGATCGCCCGGCGCTCGATCCCAAGGGGCGGCTGCATACTTTCTGTCACGCTATCCCAGGACGCTGGCACGTCATGGGCGTCACTCAGGCAGCCGGTCTCTCGCTGCGTTGGTTCCGCGACAATTTCGGCACACTTGCCGAAGATTCCCGCGATCCCTATGAACGATTGTCGGCAGAAGCGGCCGCTGTTCCTCCGGGTTGCGATGGCGTGCTCTGGGCCCCCTACCTGATGGGAGAGCGCACACCGCACCTTGACCCCAATGCGCGGGCCGCGTTGCTGGGACTGGCGGCCAATCACGGTCGCGGCCACATCATTCGCGCCATTCTGGAAGGCGTTGCCTTCAGCTTGCGCGATTCCTTTTCCATCTTTGCCGAGATGAAAGTGCCAGTCACCGATATCCGCCTCGGAGGTGGAGGAGCACGCTCTCCGCTTTGGCGTCAGATTCAAGCCGATGTTTATGGGCACTCCGTCGAGGTGGTCCATGCAGAAGAAGGCGCAGCCTACGGAGCTGCCTTGCTTGCTGGCGTCGGTGCTGGAACCTGGGCAAGCGTCGATGAAGCCTGTCAGCAATCGGTGCGTATTTCAAAGCAGATCGACCCCGATCCCGCCACCAGCGCCCTCATGAATCACCAGTACGAGTTGTATCGTCGAATCTATCCCGCCTTGCGACCGATTCATGACCATTCGAATTCATCCGCGGGTGCATAAACCGCGAGCTTTTTGGAGGACTCATGTCGAACGATAAGTACGACCCCCGGCCGGAGCACAAATTTTCCTTCGGCCTCTGGACTCTCGGGAACCGCGGCCGCGATCCATTTGGCGAGGCCGTTCGCCCTACCATTTCGCCCAACGACATCGTTGCCATTCTGGGTGAGCTTGGCGCATGGGGCGTCAATCTGCACGACAACGACCTTGTTCCTATCGACGCCACGCCGGCCGAGCGCGATCGCATTGTGCGCGAGTTCAAGGCGGCGTGCAAGGCGCATGGAATTTGCGTTCCCATGGCGACGGTCAATCTGTTTTACGACCCGGTGTTTCGCGACGGAGCGTTTACGGCCAACGATCCCAAGGTCCGTGCCTACGCCTTGCGGAAGACCATGACAGCGATGGACCTCGGCGCGGAATTGGATGCCAAAATCTTTGTGTTGTGGGGAGGCCGTGAAGGTACGGAGACTGACTCATGCCGCCGTCCAGACCACGCCGTCAAGCGCCTGCGTGAAGCATTGAATTATCTCTGCGAGTACAACCTCGACAAGAAATACGGCTTCAAATTTGCCATGGAAGCCAAGCCCAACGAGCCACGCGGCGACATTTACATGGCGACCACCGGGGCGTATCTCGGGTTCATCCCAACCCTCGCGCATCCCGAAATGGTGGGCGTCAACCCCGAAGTAGCTCACGAGCACATGGCAGGACTGAACGCGCTCCATGCCGTGGCCCAGGCCTGGGAGTGCGGCAAGCTCTTCCACATCGATCTCAACGACCAGAATCCCGGTCGCTACGATCAGGATTTTCGTTTCGGTTCGGCCACGCCGAAAGCCATGTTCTGGCTGGTGAAATTCCTGGAGGACGTCGGCTACGACGGCCCCCGCCACTTCGATGCGCACGCTTACCGCACAGAAGACATCGAAGGCGTGAAGGACTTCGCGCGTGGTTGCATGCGTACCTATGTGATCCTGAAGGAAAAAGCGCGGCAATGGAACGAAGATGCGGAGATTCAGGCGATTGTGAAAGAACTGAATTCCGGCAATGCCAGTTCGCTCGGGAACTACTCCAGCACCGCAGCGCAGAAGCTGCTGACGACTACTTTCGACCGGCAAGCACTCGCACAGAAAGGCCTGCAGTATGAGCGCCTGGATCAACTCACTATCGAATTACTAATGGGCGTGCGATAGCCGGGCGATCTCCGATTATTAACCGGGGCTGGTTGTCCAGCCCCTCAACCACCGCTTCTGTGGTCACACACCGTGGTTTTGCGAGCGGAGGGCTATTCGCGTTCGCAGCAAATTTGCAAAGTCTGTCGCAACTCTTACAATAATCCAGTAATCCAATGGATCGCCCGTCACGCGACGCAACCGTCCACATAACCGCAAGGAGATTTGAAATGTCTGCTTCAATTCCTGATAGCCATAAAGACCTATTCCAGAAACCAGCATTCGGCAGCTTCACCACCCTGATGCCCGACGGCAGTCCTCAGACCACGCCGGTGTGGGTGGATTTTCAGGACGGTAAGGTGATCGTGAACACCGCTCTCGGCCGCCAGAAGGACAAGAATGTGCGGCGCGATCCCAGGGTTGCCATCACCTTGATGGATCCCGAAAACCCGTATCGCTACCTCGAAATTCGGGGCAAAGTTGAGGAGATCACGCAAGACGGCGCGGAACAGCATATCGACAAGATGGCGAAGAAGTACCTTGGCAAGGACAAGTATCCGTTTGCCCAGCCCGGTGAACAGCGCGTCCTGATCAAAGTTACTCCGGACAAGTTCAGCACGATGGGATAGCCTGTTGCACCACCGTCGGCTGGGCCATTTTTCGAATCGGTGGAGTCTTCCGAGGTAAGGCGAGAACGGCGTTTCAGAGTCTGTTACAAAATTCTGTTCAATGGTCGCGGTGGAAGCGTTGCCACAGCCCTCCAATCAGCCGCGAAGCGGCGAGCTTAGTTTCGTAACAGCCTCTTCAGCGCCGCGTCGTCGCCGTTAATTAAGGTCAGAGCCGGCTTCGGCCCGCGGCACGGCTTTGTCGCGGTCACACCATTTCCTAATCTGCTTTAAGAGTCTGTTACGAAACTCCGGTTGCGACGTGTGCGGTGGAACAAAGGGCGCCCGGGAGTGCTCGATTCAGCCGCGAAGCGGCGATGTGGTGTTAGACCCGGGCGTCAGCCCGGGGCCAAGTGGAAAACATTCCCGAGCCGCGGAGCGGCGTTCTTGGTTTCGTAACAGGCTCTTCAGCGCAGCGTTAACACGGTCTCTCAATTGACAGAGCCGGCTTTAGCCGGCGGCACTCCAGTCTCGCAGCAGCCACGCTAATTACTGATCTGATCTAGAGCGAATCAGGATTTTGTGTAACCGGATCTGACATCGAGAGCTGATCGCCCAACAGAATTGATCAGTGCGGCCGAGACATGGGGATCACGGTAAAGCTGTAAGCCATAAAATCTCCGTGTCCTCCGTGCCTCCGTGGCGAATCCCCTCTGAGCGAATACAGGAATTTCTAAATCGCGCTAAGGAAGCGGACACGGTGCCGCTTCATGCTTGCGCAGATTACTTGGGTTCGATGGTCGTCTTCACCTGGTCTTGGCGCTCGAAACCGTAGGGACAGTGGCGACAACCCGACGTGCAAACAATACCCGCGGTCCCGCAGATACTGGGCGGTAAATACCATCAGCCCATTTTCCAGGTAGTAGTCGATCCCTGCGATCAGCCCGTGCTCGATCATTGTGCCCCAGCCTCGCGCAGCAAGGCGTTGCGTTCCTCGGGATCGACTGCCACACCATCACGGAACTTCACA
>DATBZX010000299.1:0-6156 GCA_036512955.1 Terriglobales bacterium | reverse complement strand
TGCAGGTCGAGCCAGCGGTCCGCGAGCCGGCCCGGCAAGACTGCGCGGAATGCCGCTTTCGCCGCGCTGAGGTCGCGCCCGCCCGTTTCCAGCCGCAAGTGCTCGGTGATGTCAGCCTCCGGCGCGAGGTCAAGCGTCAACGGTTCGGCTGGCTTCCAGTAAGACGAAATTTGCAGGATTGCGGGGCCGCTAAGCCCACGGTGCGTGATGAGCATCTTCTCGCGAAAATGCTGACGGCCAATCGACGCGATGACTTCTGCCGAGACTCCGGCCAGGTCGCAGTAGTGTTGGCGGTCAACAGCGTCAAATGTCAGCGGAACCAGCGCCGGCCGACATTCGCGAATCTTGAGTCCGAACTGCCGCGCCAACTCGTAGCCAAACGCGGTCGCTCCCATCTTCGGGATCGACAACCCTCCCGTCGCCACCACCAGCGCGGGGGCGTGAAATTCATGGCCACCAGCAAGCACGACAAACGTGTCGCCTCGCCGGACTTCCTGCACCTTGGTCGCGGTGAAAATCTCTACACCCGCAGCGCGGCACTCCTCTTCCAGCATTGCGACGATGTCCTGGGCGGAGCGATCGCAGAACAACTGTCCCAGTGTTTTTTCGTGATACGGGATGCGATGTTTGTCGACGAGGGCGATGAAGTCCTGCGGCGTGTAGCGCGCCAGCGCCGACTTGCAGAAATGCGGATTCGACGAGAGGAAGTTTTCTGCACGGCAAAGCACGTTGGTGAAATTGCAGCGTCCGCCGCCAGAGATCAGGATCTTCTTGCCAATGCGGTCGGCGTGTTCCAGCACGGCCACGCGGCGCCCACGCTGGCCGGCGATGATGGCGCACATCAGTCCGGCAGCGCCTCCGCCCAAGACCACCGCGTCATAGGAATAGGTCACAGAACAGTTTCAAGTTTCCAGTTTCGAGTTTCAAGCACGAATGTCGGAATCGGCAATCTGTTGAGGAACCGGCGTCATCCGTTTTATGGGCAAGATACCCGTCGTTCAAACAGTGAAGCTTTCACGGTAGCGGCCCCGCTCACCGAGATAAGTACGAGGGTTGCATCATCGTCCAGCTTGGCACTGGCATAGTGGCGGACGTTTTGCAGGATGTGCGAGTGCCTTTCGGGCAACGACTGCCCGTCATTGCTGTCGAGCAGGCTGCGCAGCCGATCTGGTCCAAACTCTTCGCCGCTCTGATCCGCCGCCTCGGTGATGCCATCGGTGTACAAGGCGAGTCGATCACCGGGGAAAAGCCGGATACGCTCCGCAGCGACAGCCTTCTGGTCCAACAATCCCAGCACGGGGCGCGTTGGCGCCAGCAACTCCATTGCGCCATTGCCACGCCGCAAGATTGGCGGACAATGCCCTGCATTGACGTATTCCAGAACGCGGCTCGTGAGGTCGAGCGCGCCGTAGAAAAGCGTCACATAATGACCCTCGCCCAGCTGGTCATGAAGAATCGTTTCGACCTCGCCGACGATCTTCGCCGTTCCGCCTCCAGACGCTGACAGCGTGCTGACCGAGGCATACAGCATGGCAGCGATCAGCGCGCCGGGTGTGCCTTTGCCGGATACGTCCGCCACACAGAAATGGAGCGACTCCTCGTTCGGTTGCCAGACACCAAAGAAGTCGCCGCCCACGATCCCCGCTGGAATACTCTCGCCCAGCAGTTCGATACCGCCCGCGACCAGGTGACGGCGAGGAACGATACGAGTCTGCAATTGCTGTGCGTCCAGTTTTTCGTGATCGGAGATGCGCTGCGCTGCACGCACCTCGCGTCCGTGTCGAATGAGGGTTTGCACCTTCTCGAGAAGCGAGTCGTTGCGCCAGGGCTTCTCGATGAAGTCCGATGCCCCCGATTTCATGGCATGAACCGCCAGATCGACATTGCCCCACGCCGTGAGTGCCACGATGGGGAGCGTGCTGTCCAATTGCCGCAGGGCTTCGATCAGGTTGAGTCCCTCGATTCCCGAAGTACTGTCGCGGCGAAAGTTCATGTCCACCAGTGCCAGATCGGGCGACTGCTGCCTCACCAGGCATAGCGCTTCGTGAGGGAAGGCGCAGGTCAATACCGGGTGGCCGTGCGCACGCAAGAGCATCGCCAGCGCTTCGCGAACGTGCTCCTGATCTTCGGCAATCAAAACCGTAGGCTGCTCGTTGTCGTCCCGCATAGATTGTCCGCTATGGAAGATGCAGACCGATTGCCGTTTGCGGGCAGCGCCAAGTGCAACGGAATCAGGCGGCTTTTCGGCAAGGATTTGGAGACTTGCCCATCCGCAGGATTATCGTGTCCGAAATTGGACAGCGCGGCGAAGGCGAAACTCAGTCGGCGAAGATGGGAACGTCGCCCTTCTTCTGCCCTTGTTTTCTGCGCCAAGGCAGGTGCGCCACCATCCACGTCTGGAAGCGGTCGAGGTAGAGGTACACGACGGGAGTGGTGTAGATCGTCAGTATCTGGCTCACCATCAGACCGCCAACAATGGCGACACCCAACGGACGCCGCAGTTCCGAGCCGGTGCCGCGGCCAAACGCCAGTGGAACCGCACCGAGCAATGCCGCCGCCGTAGTCATCATGATGGGACGGAAACGCAGCAGCGCCGCTTCGTGGATGGCATCGAGCGGGGTCTTGCCCTGGCGTTCCATCTCCAGCGCGAAGTCGATCATCATGATGGCGTTCTTTTTGACGATGCCGATCAGCAGCAGAATGCCGACCAGCGCAATCACATTCAGTTCCATGTGAAACAGCATCAGGCCAAGCAGGGCGCCGGTGCCGGCGGACGGTATCGTCGAGAGAATCGTGATGGGATGAACGTAGCTTTCATACAACATGCCGAGCACGATATAGACGGCAAACAGCGCGGCCAGAATTAGCAGCGGCTCCGACGAGAGCGAATCCTGGAAAGCAGCCGCGGTCCCCTGGAAGCTGCCGTGGATGGTGGCGGGGAAACGCATCTGCAACTGGGTCTGCTCGATCAACTTGGTGGCATCACCGAGGGCGGCCCCGGGTGCAAGATTAAACGAGATGGTCACTGCCGGGAATTGTCCCTGGTGAGCGACTGCCAGCGAAGTGCTGGTCGGACCGAAATGCGCGAACGCGGACAACGGAACCTGCGCGCCAGTCGAAGCCGGCGTAGCCGCAGCGACTTGCGCCACGGTTGAAGACTGCCCACCGGTGACAGCTTGCGCGGCACCTGGGGTCAGCGCACCGCCCAGCGCCTGAACGCCGGGCCTGGTGATCACGTAAACGCTCTCCAATGCATCCGGCGTCATCTGATATTGCGGGTCAACTTCGAGCACCACGTGATACTGGTTCAGCGTCTGGTAGATGGTAGAGATCTGGCGTTGTCCGAAGGCGTCGTAGAGCACGTTGTCAATTTGCGAAGGCGTGATTCCAAGACGCGCCGCGGTATCGCGGTCGATGATGACATTCTGCTGCAGGCCGCGTACCTGCTGGTCGCTGCTGACATCTTTGAGTATGGGAATCGCGCGCAGCTTGGCCGTCAGCTTGGGGGCCCACTCATACAGTTCGGCCAGATCTTCTCCCGACAGCGTGTACTGATACTGGGCATTGGAGAAGCGGCCACCAATCTGCAAATCCTGTGCGGCCTGGAAGAACAAGGTTGCTCCGGGAACGTGAGAGGTCTTCGGGCGCAGACGATTGATGACCTCGTCAATGCTGACCTTGCGCTCCTTCAACGGCTTGAGGGTCACGAACATGCGGCCCTGGTTCTGCGCCGTGTTGCCGCCGGAGAAGGCTATGACATTTTCGATGGCTGGATCGCTCTTCACAATTCGAATGAATTCGGCGACTCTGTCGCGCATTCCAGCGAACGCCATGTCCTGGTCGGCCATGATGGTGCCCATCATGCGTCCGGTGTCCTGCTGCGGGAAGAACCCCTTGGGAATGATCACGTACAGGTAAACGTTGACGAAGACGGCGATTACGGCGATGGCAAAGACCAGCCGCTGATGGCACAACACCCATGCCAGGGAGCGTTTGTACCCGGAATTGAGATGGATAAAGCCTTTTTCGCTGGCGCGGTAAATCATGCCATGTTTGGCGCCACGAGGTTTCAGCAAGCGGGCGCAGAGCATGGGCGTGGTAGTCAACGACACGACCATGGAAACCGCGATGGCCCCGCTGATGGTCATGGCGAATTCGTGGAAGAGGCGCCCTATCAGTCCGCTCATCAGCAGAATCGGAATGAACACCGCGATCAGCGAGATGCTCATCGACATCACGGTGAACCCGATCTCGCGCGACCCCAGCAGCGCGGCTTCATGGGGAGACATGCCGGCTTCAATGTGGCGCATCACGTTTTCCAGCACCACAATGGCATCGTCCACCACGAACCCGGTGGAGATAGTCAGCGCCATCAGGGACAGATTGTTGAGCGAATAGCCCAACAGGTACATGATGCCGAACGTGCCAATGATGGCGAGGGGAACGGCGATGCTGGGGATGAAAGTAGCACGGATTTCGCGCAGGAATACGAAAACCACCAGGACAACGAGTATCAGGGAGATGATCAGGGTGCGTTCGACGTCGGCCACCGAAGCCCGAACCGTAGTTGTGCGGTCCAGCGCGATATCGAGCTTGACGCCCTGCGGCATCGATGCCTTCAGGAACGGCAACTGATCGATGACAAGGTCAACCGTTGCGATGATGTTGGCTCCGGGCTGCCGGAAAATAATGATCATCACGCAGGGCTTGCCGTTGAAGCGGCCGGCGACATGGGTGTCGGTATAGGAATCCTTAACGTCGGCGACGTCACTAAGCCGGACGGGCGCGCCATTCCTGTAAGCAACGATGATCGGCTGGTAGTCCTTGGCCTTCTTGAGCTGGTCGTTGGTGCGAATCATCCAGGCTTTGTCGCTGCCCTGCAACGAGCCCTTGGCCTGATTCACGTTTTGCGCCCCCACCGCCGTACGGACTGCATCCAACCCAATGTTCATTTTGTTGAGCAGGTTGGGATTGGCCTCGATACGTACCGCGGGCTGCGACGATCCGCCGACATAAACTTGGCCCACGCCCTGGACTTGCGCCAGCTTCTGGGAAAGGATCGAGTCGGCCGCGTCGTACATCTGGTCCTGCGTCATGGTGTCGGAGGTGAGCGCCAGGATCAGGATGGGGGAGTCGGCGGGGTTTACCTTGCGATAGCTAGGATTGCCGGGCAAATCCGCGGGCAGGTATCCGCGGGCCGCGTTGATAGCGGCCTGCACATCGCGCGCTGCCGCATCGATGTTGCGGTTCAGGTCGAACTGCATGGTGATGCCGGTCGATCCCAACTGGCTGGACGATGTCATCTGGTTGATGCCGGCGATGCGGCCAAACTGCCGCTCGAGCGGAGTGGCCACCGATGTCGCCATGGTCTCCGGACTGGCGCCGGGGAGACCCGCGCCCACGGAAATCACTGGGAAATCAATTTGCGGAAGCGGCGATACCGGAAGCTGCGTATAAGCCAATCCACCGGCCAATAGCAGCGCAATGGTCAGAAGAAAAGTCGCGACTGGCCGCTCGATAGCTGGTCCGGAGACATTCATGCTCAGTCTCCCATGGCCTCTGCGGCTTTTGGCGCGCGCACATTGCGCAGTGCGGTACCCAGACGGTCAAACCACAGGTAAACCACTGGAGTGGTGTACAGCGTCAGTATCTGACTGAAGAGCAGGCCGCCGATGATGGTCACGCCCAGAGGGCGTCGCAACTCCGAACCCGTACCCGAACCCAACGCCAGTGGCACCGCACCGAACAGCGCGGCGAACGTAGTCATCATGATGGGACGGAAGCGCAGCAGGCAGGCTTCGTAGATGGCGTCTAACGGCGGCTTGCCTTCCTTACGTTCGGCTTCCAGAGCGAAGTCGATCATCATGATGGCGTTCTTCTTCACGATACCGATCAACAATATGATGCCTATCAGCGCCATCACTCCCAGGTCCATGCGGAAGATGTTGAGGGCAAGAATCGCGCCCACGCCGGCTGAAGGCAGCGTCGACAGAATGGTGACTGGATGAATGTAGCTCTCGTACAGCACTCCCAAGACGATGTACACGGTGATGATCGCTGCCAGAATCAGCCAGCCCTCGTTGGCCTGAGACGCCTCGAAAGCCCTTGCCGTTCCCTGGAACTTCACCTGGACGCTGGGCGGCAACCCGACCTCCG
>DATBZX010000298.1:0-2649 GCA_036512955.1 Terriglobales bacterium | reverse complement strand
GTGCGTCCAAACCTTGTGATAACTTCGGAATCATTTTCAAATTAATCGAACCAGAGGTCGTTCAATGGCTGCGGACTCGCAGGAAATGAATACTCAAGACTCCCATCCTCCAGTCAGCGTAAAGCTCTACAAGAACCCCATAAGCCTAATTGGCATAGCGCTAGCTGCGGTCGCGTTTGCCAACGTTCTGTTCTTGTTTTTTCTGGATGCGTTCAGTCATCTGTCCAGCCCTTACGTAGGAATCCTTGCCTATATGGTGGCTCCAGCGATCATGATCGTGGGTCTGGTCATGATTCCCGTTGGCATGATCGTGGAGCGCCGCAGACGCCTTCATGAGGTGGGACACCCAGCGCATTATGCGCGCCTTGATCTGAACAACCCGGCACAGCGTAGCGCGGCTGCCTTTGCGCTCAGCTTTGTTGTGATCTTTGCCCTGATGAGCGCGGTCGGCAGCTATAAGGCGTATGAGTTCACCGACTCGGTGCAGTTCTGCGGACAGCTTTGCCACTCGGTGATGAGTCCGGAATTTACCGCCTACCAGCAATCACCCCACGCCCGGGTGGGCTGTGTGGAATGCCACGTGGGATCGGGCGCGAGTTGGTACGTGAAGTCAAAGCTCTCGGGTGCGCGCCAGGTGTATTACACCGCCATGGGGACCTACCCGCGGCCTATTCCAACCCCGGTGCATAACTTGCGCCCGGCCTCGGACACCTGCGAACAGTGCCACTGGCCAAAGAAATTCTGGGGCTCGCAACTCAAGGTTTTTTCGCACTACGGAACCGATGAGCAAAACACGCCCCGCGTTCTCCGTTTGTTGATCAGGACTGGTGGTGGCGATCCCGGTACGGGGCAGGCGTCGGGCGGCATCCATTGGCACATGAATATCAACAATCACATGACCTACATCTCCACCGATGAGCAGCGACAGGTCATTCCTTGGGTGCGGATGGAGGACAACAAGGGCAACGTTGTCGATTTCGCGACCAAGGACAATCCGCTGACGCAGGCCCAGATCGACGCCGGCACGAAACGCAAGATGGACTGCATCGACTGCCACAACCGCCCGTCGCACATCTACACCCCGCCGGACGTCTCGGTGGATCGCGGCATCTCGGCCGGCGTCATTGATGTCGGACTTCCTTTCATCAAAGCACAGGGAGTCGAAGCGCTGGTCGCGGGCTACAAGACCCAGGACGAAGCTAAGCAGGCGATCGCAGAGAAGATTCCCAAGTTCTACGCGGAGAAGTATCCGCAGATTGCTGCCGGCAAGTCCGACAGCATCAAGAGCGCTGTCACGGAACTGCAACGCATCTACAGCACGACATTTTTCCCCACCATGAAGGTGAGCTGGAAGACCCATCCCAACAATATCGGGCACATGTATTACCCGGGGTGCTTCCGCTGCCACGATGGCAACCACGTCAGCAAAGATGGCAGAGTCATCAGCAAGAATTGCAATTCGTGCCATACGCTGCTCGACCAGGAAGAGGGCGCGTCGCATCTGGCACAAATGCAAGAGCAGTCGTTTAAGCATCCGGTTGATATCGGTGATCTGACTGCGGTCAATTGCAACGACTGCCACAGCGGAGGCGTCGGGCCGTAGAAACACAACCATTCACCACAGAGGCACAGAGACACCGAGGAAACCTCGAGAGTCTGTGAGGGCGACCTGCAGGAGCGACGGAGATATCAGTTCCGTCTTTCAGTTTCCGGTCTGTCTCAGTGTCTGTGGTGAGGACTTCCTCTCCCTCGCCAAGTGACATACATCACAGGTCGCAGTGATAAGACTCACGGCTCATCGGGTCGTCGAAATCCTATCGTTAAGTACAGAGAGACGAGCCGGGAACGCAGACTCGACGAGGAGAGAGCATGTCAGAAGGCAACGGAAGCGAACATAAGGCGGCCAGCAAGGAATTCCAGCCCCGCCTGATTTTCTGGGAGGTCACCAAGGGTTGTAACCTGCGCTGCATCCACTGTCGCGCCACGGCCACGGAGTTGATGTCACCCCAGGACCTCCCCACCGCCAAGGCTCTAGACATCATCGACCAGATCGCCAAGTTCGGAAATCCGATTCTGGTACTGAGCGGCGGGGAGCCGCTGTACCGCCCGGACATCTTCCAGTTGGCCGAATACGGCACCAGCCTGGGCCTGCGAGTCGCGCTGGCCACCAACGGCACCCTGGTAACGAAGGACGTCGCCGAGAAGATCAAGCACGCCGGCATCAAGCGGGTCTCGATTTCGCTGGATGGTTCGGACGCCGTTACTCACGATTCTTTCCGCGGAATACCGGGTGCCTTCGATGCCGCGGTTTACGGCATGCGCAACATGCAGGCATTGGGAATCTCGGTGCAGATCAACACCACCATCGCACGGCACAACGCACATCAGTTGCCTGACGTGCTCGAACTGGCCCGCAGACTGGGAGCCGATGCGCTGCATACGTTCCTGCTGGTACCGGTAGGATGCGGAGTCGACATAGCCGCCGAACAGATGGTTGCTCCGGAAGAGTATGAGCGCATGCTGAACTGGTTTTACGATCAGTCGCTGAGCGGCGACATCGAGATGAAGGCCACGTGCGCGCCACATTATTTCCGGGTAGCCCGCCAGCGCCGCGCGGCCGATCGCCGTGCTGGGAAGCCGACTCCGGCG
>DATBZX010000297.1:0-7240 GCA_036512955.1 Terriglobales bacterium | reverse complement strand
TGGCTGGCGCCGCTCCATCCCTCTCGAAGATCGAGCCACTGGTATTGCTTCAGGAACAACGGGAGGTCTTCCGGATTCGAGCCCTCTCCCAGAACCGGAATCAGCCGGAAATCCGGGTCCTTCGTACTGCGATCAAGGGCGACGCGCACTTCCTGATCGACCCAATGCCGCACCCCGGACTTCCCCACATACAACACCATGGCCGTGGCCTGACGCAGACCATCCTCGATCTTCTGTCCCCACCGATCGCCCGGCTGCAGCCGTTCAACATCCAGCCAAACATCCACTCCGGTCGGGCGCAGAAGTTGAGCGAGTTCTCTCGCGAATGGAGTATCTTCGCCCGAGTGGCTCAAGAAAATCAGGGGATTGTTCATTTCAGAAACCAATTCTGGGCGCAAGGGTATCATGCGGCGGCTCCAGGAGGCTGCGCTGGAGGTGAGGACGCGCCCAGTGCCCCATCCTATCGCCGGTTTTGCGAAAGGGTGGGAGCGAACGCTCTCGACCTTCGCCGCACTATCTCAGGCTGACCTCGGATTCAACGTTCGGTTCACATGGTCAGGATCGCGGGCGATGAGCGTTAGATAGGCCCGCGTAGGCTGATCCGGTTCCGCCCTTCCCTGTTCCCAATCCCGCAGCGTACCCAGAGGAATGTGATAGCGGGCGGCAAATTCCTCTTGCGTGAGTTCCAACGCCCGGCGAATGATTTTCGCCTGCGGGGTTCGCTTCATCCGCTTAAGATCGGTTTCGCTGAGCGGCTGTGCGTCGCGGTCCGCGCGCGCCGCCTGCTCAATCTGCTCGGCGCTCATAGCCCGGAGACGATCAGCTGTTTTGCCGGAAGTAGTCGTCTTGTTCATATTGCGTTGCATTCCAGGCACAAACTACTCTCTATCTCTGAGGATCGCAGCCATCACGCGGGGGTTGCGCTGTCCGTGCAGCACCGCGACGATCCACAGGGGCCTTTCTTCCGGCGCGTAAGCGATCAGGTAGCCACGCGCCAAAATGAATCGTAACGGACGCGATGTGAGGTCCGGGCGTTTGTGGCCCTGATTGGGAAAAGCCACCAGTGCGTCGAGGCTTGCCAGAACATCCGCAATTACCTGGTCAGCGGCGTCGAGATTATCCTCGGCAATGAAATCCCAGATTTCCTCAAGGTCGAGGGCCGCTTCCGGGTGGAAAACGTATCCGGTCACGAAGCCCGAGGGGAACGGCGGGCCGCGCTCTTTTCGCGCAAGCGCGCGATCACTTCATCGCCGGGGATGGGCTTCACCCTGCCGCTTTTCAACTCGTCATACCGGCTGTTGAGCGATTCCCGCGTCTGTGCCAATTCGTTGAAATAACCCAGCACAGCGTCCTCTACCAGCTCGTCCGTGGGGCGTCCGGTTTCCGTCGCCAACTCGTCGAGCTTGGCTTGCAGATCGGGATTGAAATGCACTTCCATCGGCTTCAGAGTACGGCAAAAGCGTCGGTGTGGCAACGACCGGGTCACTTACACCCGAGCTTCGGCCAGATTGCGAACGCGGCGCACATGGATTTGCTTCTCGCGCTTGCGGGCTTGCGCGATGTCGTACGAAGATTGCATTCTCATCAGCGTATCCATCTTTACTCCAAAAGCCTTTTCGATGCGCAGCGCCATGTCCCCCGAAAGGCCGGCCTTGCCGTTGAGCAGGCTGGAGAGCGCGGGACGGGAAACACGAAGCGCCTCCGCCGCTGCCGTGACCGACAGGCCAGCAGGGACAATGATCTCCGACCGGATGAAATCTCCGGGATGGGGCGGGTTCTTCATAGGCATGGCGTTGGCTCCTACTGTCCTAGTGGTAGTCTTCCAAGTTTAGGTCGCAGACTTCGTGCTCTGCCGTGTCGATGCGGAACGTCAGACGCCGGTTGCGGGTGACGCTGAGGCTCCATGTACCCTTGCGGTCGCCGGTCAGCGTGTGTGCCTTCCACGCCGGGAGCGCATGCAATTCGTCGGGGTCTTCCATGTCATCGAGGAAGGCCAGCATTTTGCGGAGTTTGTCCACCGTATCGGGCGGCACGCCCTTTACGATGTCGTCCTCGTAGAGCTTCTTCAGCCCCTTATGAGAGAAGTTCCGTATTCTCACCGGATCACTGTAGCCTGTAGCTTAACACTTGTCAACCCTGATCGGCGGATGCACCATCCGTTCGCCGGTCTTGCGAAAGGGTGGGAGCGGACGCCCTCGACCTTCGCCCGCACTGGCTTACGCTGACCTTGGATTCAATGTCCGGTTCACATGGTCGGGATCGCGGGCGATGAGGGTTAGATAGGTCCGCGTAGGCTGGTCCGGTTCCGCCCGCCCCTGCTCCCAATCCCGCAGCGTACCCAGCGGAATGTGATAGCGGGCCGCAAACTCCTCTTGCGTGAGTTCCAGCGCCCGGCGAATGACTTTCACCTGAGGGACACGCTTCATCCCACTGAGGTCTGCTGGGGTAAGAGGCTGGGCGTCGGGGTCCGCGCGCGCGGCCTGCTCAATCGCCTCGGCAGTCATCGCCCGAAGACGATTAGCTGTTTTGCCGGAAGTAGTCGTCTTGTTCATATTCATATTGCATCGCTCTTAACGGACAAGGCCAGTCCCCTTTGAGTATGGTCATTCCTCGCGCCCGATTTTCGGGCGCGGGGAATCTGCTCTCCGCTGGAGAAAGCAAAAAGCAGGGCCCTCGGTCGCCGCGGCGACCTCGTGATGACAAATCACAAGACTCTCCCTGTATTTTGAGGCACTCAATAGGTGAGGTTTTCAGCAAACGTTTACGCTGGTAGATGTTCCGCACCGTCGGTTCTGCGAAATCCGGATAGTTCTGTTGCAGATAGTTTTTGATGTTCTCTAAATCGCCGGCGGGGACGGTCCAACGCAGGCGCATCAGGGCCTGAACATAGCTTCAAGCCGGGCGTCCATCTCTTCTTCTTCTTCGATGAACTCCCCGCGCTCGGCTGCCGCGATTCCTTTTTCCACGGCGGCCAGGAACCGTGCCTCTTCGTCGAGATAATGGGCGACAACCTTCGTCACCAACCGTTCGGGAGCAGTCCCGGTCTTGTTGGCCATCTGCGCAAGTTGCGCTTGCTGCTCGGGCGTGAAATGCACTTCCATCGCCCATAGAGTACGGCAAAAGCCCGCGTGTGGCAACGACCGGCTGCCCCACTTCCCAAAAGGGGATGATCCGGTTACTTTCGTCACTTAGACCTGCCGATTCTTCATGACACCGCCGCTCCCCCTTGCGACGATAGCTCTGGCGTCCCACAGGCGTCGCTCGACCGGTTCTTTGACAATCACAGTTGTCCCCGGTGAGACGACCAAGGGCTGATGTCATCTCAAAAATCCCTGATTCCCTCAAACCGTCCCCGCAAAACCACGGTCTAACTTCTTTGTTTGTGCTACTTTACCTGTAACCCATTTGTTTCTGCTACTTTGCGGACAATGATTTGCTAAGTCCTTTGTTCGAGCGACTTTGCAAAAGGGAGGGGGAGGGGTACGCGCGTGGCACAAGATGCACCGTTCTTTCTCCGCCGTGGACGAAAGGGTTGGATCGAGCACCCTCAACCTTCGTCCCGACTTGGCTCGCGCGGGATTCGCCTTGCTCTTAAGTCACTGCCGTGATTACAATGTAATTACAAAGAGGACCCGCCGATCATGAAGACCGAACTCGTTCGCATCGGCAATTCGCGAGGGATTCGCATTCCGAAACCCCTGATCGAGCAATGCGGACTGGAAGGGACTGTGGATTTATCGGTCGAGAATGATCGCCTGGTGATTTCTCCGGGACGGCGGCTCCGGCAGGGTTGGATCGAAGCTTTTCAGAACGCCGGGTCAGCGGAACACGACGATCTACTGCTGGAGCCCATGCGGGCCTCGGAGTTTGATCGCAAGGAATGGAAGTGGTGAGCCGTCCGCCGCGCCTTGACGAAGTCTGGCTGGTATCGCTCGATCCCACTCGCGGATCCGAGATCACGAAGACGCGTCCCTGCCTGGTCGTCTCCCCCGATGAGATGAATCAGCATCTAAAGACGGTGATGGTAGCCCCCATGACTACGGTTCATCGGTCCTACCCCACGCGCATCGCCTTAACGTTTCAAGGCAAGTCCGGACAAGTGGCGTTGGACCAGATCCGCGCTGTCGATCGCGACCGCCTGGTTCAGAAGCTCGGGACCGTATCGCTCAAGACGGCACAGACTGTTTCCTCGGTCCTGGTTGAGATGTTCGGGCGCGAGATCTAAGCTTTCGATGGTTCTCAGGCTGACCTTGGATTCAATGTCCGGTTCACATGGTCGGGGTCGCGAGCGATGAGGGTCAGATAGGCCCGCGTAGGCTGGTCCGGCTCCGCCCGCTCCTGTTCCCAATCGCGCAGCGTACCCAGAGGAATGTGATAGCGGGCCGCAAATTCTTCTTGCGTGAGTTCCAAGGGCCAGCGGAGGTCTTCGTGCTGTTCCCACCAACGTCCCTCCGACTGCCGGAACCTGGACCGATACGATTCCGTATCGTATTCCATGGCAAAAGCATATCGACGACTCGGCGCACCGGAATGGTTGATCCTCATCGGATCCAGCGGGTTCATATTCGTGTTGGGCCTGTCGGCCTACTGGCAAGCGGACATTCGCTGGCTTCACTTCTTCCAAGCTTGGATGTATGCCGCGACAATGATGTTCAGTCTTCGCGCAAGCCGGTGGGGTTACTTTATCGGCTTCTCTGCGGCGGGCCTGTGGGACTATGCAAACGTCTTTGCCACGACGTTCTTCTTCAACGGCCTTCAACAATTATCGCTGTGGGTCCGCACTGCGCATCTGGCCAGACCGGATCTGCTGATCGCGGTGCCCGCGTGGTTCTTTAATTTAATGGTGGTGATCGGATGCGTCTGGGCCTACTCACGCCAAACAGAAAAGTCTCTTGGTGACCTTGGCAGGCTATTTCTAACGTTTGCCCTTACCACTGCCTTCTTTGCCGGTGCCATGGCCCTGTTTCAGCCTCGCTACCTCGCGATCTTTCCGAGGCTGTTACACCCGCACTTGCCGTAGAGCGGGGAGCCTAGACAAGTGCATTTGTGTTGTTGGGGATTTTCAAATTCCGGTACCCCGTTCTAGCCGGGTTTTGGTTCGGTCGAGGCGATTGCTACCTTTTCGTCTGAATTTCATTTGCGACTAATCGCTATCCTCCGCTCGTCGTCCCCGCGCCTGTCGATCGCAATCTCCACATCGCGCTCCCTCACCAGCCGCGGAAACTTCTCGCCCCACTCCAGCAGCACCAGGTTGCCCTCCTCGGCGAAGAGTTCGTCGAGTCCGAGCGTTGCCAGTTCCCGCTCCGTCTCGATGCGGTAGAGATCGACGTGGTAGAGGTTCACCTCGGGCCCGCGAAATTCATGGATCAGCGTAAACGTCGGGCTGGTCACGTCTTCCTGCGACGCGGCCTGCAAGCCTTCGGCGATGCCTTTCACCAGCGTGGTTTTGCCCGCTCCCAGATCGCCCCGCAGGATGACCATCCGCGCGTCTTTCAGCAGCGGTGCCAATTCGCGCCCCAGCGCGATAGTCTCCTCAGCCGAGTGCGTGATGTATTCGCGCGAACTCATCCGCGAATGCGCACCACGCCGTCTCTCGCCCAACGCGTCGCCCGCCGAAACGCTTCCGGCAGTCCGCTCAGCAAATCCGTTGCGACCAGCGAATGTTCGCCCATGGTCTCAGCTGCGACGTTGCCCGCGAGTCCGTGCAGGTAAACCGCGACCACCGCCGCCGGCGCAGCATCGTTCGGCATCTGCGCCAGGATGCCCGCCGTCATCCCGGTCAATATGTCGCCTGTCCCGCCTGTCGCCATACCCGGATTGCCCGTAGGATTCACCCACGCCGTGCCGTCCGGCAGCGCGATGATCGTGAGGTTGCCCTTGAGCACCAGCACCAGGCGATGCTCGCGTGCGAAGTCGCGCGCTACGTTGAGCCGGTCGGCCTGAACTGCCTTGGTCGAGATGCCCGCCAGCCGCGACATTTCTCCCGGATGCGGCGTCAGCACCAGTGCGCGCTTGCTGCCATCCAGCAATTCGGTCTTGCCGTCGAAGGCGTTCAGTCCATCGGCATCGATCACTATCGGACACTTCAACGTGCGCACCGCTTCGCGCACGAACTCCACCGTCTCGGGATGCCTTCCAATGCCCGGCCCAATCGCCACCACTGTCATGGTCGAGGCCAACTGTTGCAGCTTGCCGTTCTTCACCGAGGCCATGCCGATCCCGCCCACGTCGGTCTCAGGTAACGCCTCGGTCATCAACTCCGCCGCGAATCCCGCGACGTTGGGCAGCGCGCTCTTGGCGGTTGCGACCGTCACCAGCCCAGCGCCCGCGCGCAGCGCAGCCATGCCCGCCATCGCTGCCGCACCCGACTTCCCGAGCGACCCGCCGACGATCAACGCGTGGCCATACACACCCTTGTTGCTGTCCATGGGACGCGGCGCCAAAAACGCCGCCAGGTCATGCGCCGTCGTGACTTCGAGCTTCAGCTTCGATTCGATGGCTGCATCGGGAGCTCCGATCGGCGCAACGATCACCGGCCCTCGCGTCAGTTCTGCGAACACGTGTGCCGGCCGCGGAGCCGTGAACGTCACGATCGCGTCCGCCCGCGCAATTCCCTCGCCCGACTGCGCCGTCATCGCGTCGGAATCAGCGCCCGACGGAATGTCCACCGCTACGACTGGCTTGCCGCCGCGGTTGAGGACCGCAATGGCCTCCGCATACAACCCCTTCACCGGAGGCTTGAATCCCGTGCCGAGAATCGCATCCACTAGCAGGTCGCAATTCCCTAGGCTGCGCGACGATTCCGCCTGCAGTTCCTGCGCGCTCTGCACGATGATGGGACGCACCGGCAGGCGCTCGAACATTGTCGCCGCATCGCCCTTCAACTCCGATGGTGCGGCCAGCAGCAACACCTCGACCACGCGCCCGGCGCGGTGCAGCCGTCGCGCCACCACGAAGCCGTCGCCGCCATTGTTGCCCTTGCCGCAAACCACGGCGATGCGGTCCGCGCTTCTGAAATTTTCCAGGATGAACTGCGCTACCGCGTTGCCGGCGTTCTCCATCAGGGTCAGCGAAGGCACGCGGAACTTTTCGGTCGTGACGCGATCGATCTCGCGCATCTCCGCCGCGGTGGTGATCTTCACGCCGGCTCCGAAGACGATTCTTCCAGCCGCCGCAGTCCCTCGGGATCACCCATGGCAATCAGGTGATCGCCTGGGTGAATCACCTCGTCCGGCGGAGG
>DATBZX010000296.1:0-5712 GCA_036512955.1 Terriglobales bacterium | reverse complement strand
GTCCGCCAACTTGACGATCATCTTGCCGAAATTGCCTGCTCCGGGATGCAGCAGATCCAGAAACGCCGCGGGCGCGGCGTCGAGACCTTGGACAACGGTCTCGCGATTGATCAGCTTTCCGGACTTCAAGGCAGGCACCGCTTCCGCGAGAAATGACGGCATATCGCTGTAATGGTCGGTCACGATGAAGCCTTCCAGCCGCAGCCGCTTCGAAATCGCCATTGCCAGGTTGCGCGGGCCGGGTACTGGAATGTTGTAGCCGGCAATTCCGCCGCACATTGCTACCCGGCCATGGTCGCGCATCACGTAAAGCGCGGCTTCCAGTTGCGGACCTGCGGTGTTGTCGAAGTAGACGTGGATACCTTCGGGTGCGCCCTTCTTCAAATAGCCCAGCGGCTCACCGGCACGATAATTGAACGCGTAATCCACGCCCAGTCCGTCCTTCAGGAAGGCCACTTTCTCAGCGGATCCGGCGCTGGCGATGACTCGGCATCCATGAAGCTTGGCGAACTGGCACGCGGCGATGCCCACGGCACCCGCGCCTCCGGACACAAATACCGTCTCGCCGGCCTTCAAGTCGGCAATGCGAAATAGACCCACCCATGCGGTCAGTCCCGTGACTCCCAAAATGCCCAGAAACGCTGAAGGCGACGCCACACTTGCATCCACGACCTGCAATTTTGAGGCAGTCGCAACGAACGCCTCACGCCACCCCAAATTGCTCAGCACGAACGACCCAACGGGCAACTTCGCGTCTTGGGAGGCCACGACTCTTCCCACGGCTCCGCCTTCGAGCGGCATTCCAATTTGAAACGGCGGTACGTAAGACTTGCCTTCATTCATGCGGCCGCGCATGTAGGGATCGACGGACATGAACAGGTTGCGTACCAGGACTTCGCCCGGCTTGGGATCGGAAACTTCAACTGTGACGAAAGAGAAGTTGTCGGAAGTAGCTTCACCTTGAGGACGGCTGGCAAGTCGGATTTCACGGCTATTGATGGGCATGGGAATTCACTTTCAGCGGGGTCGCCGCCTGATTCCAAAATACACCGTTCGTTTGACGTCCGCATGCGTAGTTCTGGATGGCAAATATCTAGAGGGAGTTACTTGATTGCGGGGATCGGCTAGCTGAATTTGACGATGGCGACGACGAGAAACACAAGCTCTGCCGCAACCAGCGAGATCCAAATCTTCTGGCGCAGCCGCGAGCGTGAAATGTCGCGCTTGAACTGCATTTCGACCACTAGCATCTCAGGATTGACCGTAGTAGGGACCACGGGCTGAGGCATCATCTCGTGGGTCGCCGAGTACACACCTGTCTCGCGAGGAGCGTCGGGCAGGTAGACCTTTGGTCCATCGATCAGCGACGACCAATCCATGATCTGCAGCCAGGTGTCGGCTTCGAAGGCCTTCACCGGCTCGGAGGTCAACTCCAGAGGCGGAAGTTTTTGCGGTGCCATGCGATCGCGCAGGTTGCCTAACAGCGAATGCCACCAGGGATGGGCGATTTCGTCGCCCAGCAACTCGCCGACGTCGATAGGACTCGACTCCAGTTGCAAGGGTGGAAGCATTTCAGGCGAAACGACATCCGCAATGTTGGTGAACACCGTGCGGTACCACGGCAACTCCATCAGGTCCCCAACCATGAGTCCTACATCCACCGGCTTGGAAGTCAGTTGCAGCGGCGGAAGCCGCTCAGGCGCAACCAGGTCGATGATGTTGAGCACGAGCGAACGCCACAACGGCAGCGTGAGTTCTTCTGGTGGTGCGAAATCGAGGTCGTACATCGGATTGGTTCAATGATAACAGGATTTCCGGCCGCGCCGTTGGCGGGATTCCAATGCGAAACTTGATGCCTAACAGGCGGCCGAAAAACTTGTTGTGTGTCTCGTTTTGAAAGGGCATGGCTTCAGCCATGCCGCACAAGGCCTGTATTTTTGTCATTCCGAGCGGCCTTCAGGCCGCGAGGAATCTGCTTTCCCATGCTCTCACGGCGTCCGCTTCAGATGCCGCACACCGGCCTCGCTGGCGACAATCACATCGCTCGCTATACCCAGGAAAAGTCCGTGCTCGACAATCCCGGCGCGTGCACTCAGATGCGCGGCGAGATCGGCGAGATCGGCAATCGGACCAAAGTCGCAATCGAGAATCATGTTGCCCGAGTCGGTCACATATTGGAATCCGTCGGGGTTGTGCCGGATGCTGGCGCGACCGCCGAGTGATTCCAGGAACCGCGATTGCGATTGCCAGCCAAATGGACTCACCTCAACTGGAAGGGTGTGCTTTGTTCCCAGGCACGGCGACAACTTGCTGTCATCCACGATGATGATCTCGCGACCGCTGGCTTGGGCGACAATCTTCTCGCGGAACAGAGCACCGCCTCCGCCCTTGATCAGGTTCAACTTGGGATCGACTTCGTCAGCCCCGTCAATGGTTACGTCGAGTTTCGATGGCATTGCCTGATCCATCAGTGGAATTCCCAATTGCTGAGCCTGCTCCCAAATGAACTTCGAGGTGGCAAATCCTACGACGTCCTTCAGCGTTCCTGCGCGCAGCAGGTCGGCGATGCGGCGGGTGGCGAAGATCGCGGTTGAACCCGTACCTAGCCCGACCACCATCCCTGATTCGACGAATTGCACGGCGTATTCACCGGCTTCCTGTTTGAGCTTGCTTTGGCGGTCGTTGGGAAGGGAAGTAGAGGGAGTTTTCAAGCCTGTCTCCTGATCTCAGCGATTCTATCGCGGCGGCAGTGCAGGTAGGCAATAGTATTGGGTGGTTGCATTAATTCCGAGTCCCACTACACCTCGACATTCTTCAGATTTGTCATCACGAACCCGCCGCAGCGGGTGAGGGATCTGCTCTTTGCCCGCTCAGCGTTACAATCGTAGGCTTCATTGCTCGCGCACCGGGCTGCAAGTGCTGCGAATGAAACCAGGGTTTTGAAGGGGGAGGACACATGGCGGAAAACCTTGCGGGACAAGTGGCCCTTGTAACCGGCGCCAATGGCGGCCTCGGAACTTACGTCACCGGACGGCTTCTGGTAGCGGGCGCGACGGTAGTTGGCATCGCACGATCCATCGCCGCCGGAGAAGCTCACGATAGCCGTTTTTACCCCGTCAGCGCCGATCTCACGGATCCTGAAGAGGTGCGGAAGCTGATTACTCGTCTGGCGGCGCAGTTCCAGAAGATCGACCTCCTGGTGCACGTCATGGGCGGGTTCGCAGGCGGCGCGACTGTTGCCCAGACTGACGACGCAACGTGGCAGAAAATGATAGACCTCAACCTCAACTCCGCGTTCTACGTCTTGCGGTCCGTCGTGCCGGTCATGCGCGACGCTGGCCGCGGCACAATCATCGCCATCGGAAGCCGCCAGGCAGTCCAACCCGCTGCAGGTGTCGGAGCTTATAGCGCCTCGAAGTCTGCGCTAGTGTCGCTGGTGCAGACCGTGGCGCTGGAGAACAAGGACAAAGGCATCCGCGCCAATGTGATCCTTCCGGGAACCATGGACACTCCAGCCAACCGCGCTGCCATGCCCAAGGCGAACTTCGAGAAATGGGTCAAACCTGAGCACGTAGCGGAACTGGTGGTTCTGCTCGCGGGTGAGGCGGGCGGCGACATCAGTGGTGCCGCGATTCCGATATACGGCGCAGACCTGTGATTTCGAGCATTGCAAAAGGTTGTATACTCGTTCGAGCTTGCTAGCCGTTAGACCTTCCATAACAGTGGGGATTCCGTAATGCAACCTGATGCACAGGCGGGCGCACCCTTGACGCCTGCAATCGTATTCGAGAACCTGAATGCCTTCCAGCGAACTTTTGCGCTGAAGGCAGCTATCGAGTTAGACATATTCCGCGCTGTCGGCGAAGGCCCGGGCGACGTGGCCTCGATCGCCCGCCACGCCAAAGCCTCCGAGCGAGGTACTCGCATTCTGTGCGACTTCCTCGTCATCAACGGACTTCTCCAGAAAGTGGACGGACACTACCGGCACACGCCATCCAGCGCTGCGTTCTTGGATCCCAACTCGCCGCACTGCCTGGCGTCGATTGTGGGATTCTTGTCGCTTCCGGAAATGCGCGGTACCTACGAGCACCTTGCCGACATCGTGCGCAACGGCAGGACGGTGCTGCCAGGCGAAGGTACAGTCGAGCCTGAGAACCCGGTCTGGGTGGAGTTTGCCCAAAGCATGGCTCCCATGATGGCGCCATTGGCAGGACCGTTAGGAGCGATTGTGCTGGAAGGCCGAAGCGGTCCAATGCACGTGCTCGACATAGCCGCGGGCCACGGATTGTTCGGGATCGAAATCGCGAAACAGAACCCGCAGGCACAAGTCACCGGGCTGGACTGGGCACCGGTATTGCGAGTTGCTCTTGATAACGCTCGCAAGGCTGGCGTGCATGACCGCTACGACATGCTGCCAGGCAGCGCATTCGAGGTTGAGTTCGGCGGTCCCTACGACTCCGTGCTCCTCACCAATTTCCTGCATCACTTTGACGTCCAGACCTGTGTCGGCCTGCTGAAGAAAGTGCGGGGCTCGCTCAAGCCCGGCGGATGTGTGGCGACGCTGGAATTTGTGCCCAATGAAGATCGCGTCTCGCCTCCGATGCCCGCCGCCTTCAGCATGACCATGCTGACGTCAACCGTCGCCGGCGATGCCTACACGTTCCGGGAACTGAGGGACATGCACACCGAGGCTGGTTTTAACGCGGTGACGGAGCATCCGGTACCTATGAGTCCGCACACCATCGTTATGGCGAGGGCGTAATACGGCCATTGGAGTCCCGTAAGACCGGACGGCGCAACCTACTGGAAGCAGAGGGGAGCTTACCGATTGGGGTGGAAGGGTTTCTCGCCGCCGCTCTCACTTACGGGCTCGGGACTCTCGATATCCAGATTCACGACAACCGGATCCTGTCCGCTCCTGACTACCACAGCCTCACACGGCGTGTCTGACTGGGCGTTGATTTCCTGGTGCGGGACGTAGGGCGGGACATAAATGAAATCTCCGGGACCGGCCTCGTCACAGAACTCTAACTGGTCGCCCCAGCGGATTCGCGCACGGCCTCGGATGACGTAAAGCACCGTCTCCAGTTCGCCATGGTGGTGGGCGCCCGTTTTGGCGTTTGGCTGAACGACCACCGTACCAGCCCACAACTTACTTGCCCCGGTACGGGCGTGAGTAATGGCGGCGGCTCGCGTCATTCCAGGGGTCTGGGGCGTGTTCGCGTCAAGTTCGTCCGCATGCACGATCTTTACACCCTGTTCTTTCCAGTCCATCCGCGGCCTCCGGTCTCACAGATTTGAACGGTCACAAACGAGCCATCCACCTGTCAAATGACAACATCAATTGCATCGTCATCGACCAGGGGAACGTACACGTCCACCAATGAATGCGAACGGCTGTAGCTATTGAAAACAAAAACAGAGAATTGGTGGGGCGGCGGCTACCGAATACTATCCACAAAACGCTGATAATAAAAGGCAATAGGAAGTGTATGATCGGCGGTTGCCCCCATTGTTGCCCGCAGCAATATAGCGTTGTGCAGATTGTTGCGAACCAAATCTCGTCTTTGCTTCGATAGGGTACCAAATAATCTTTGAGATGGTTCTGTATCAGCGGGCGGGGGGGCGAAGAAATCCACGCCATGAGAGCGACTCGCACCAGAATTCCCTACAGCGCGCCGATGGATTCCCGGCGTTCGGTTGCTCGATACT
>DATBZX010000295.1:0-4271 GCA_036512955.1 Terriglobales bacterium | reverse complement strand
CGTACGTAGCCGTAAACGTCCAAGTGGGGGCTGCATTGAGGTTAGCGATTTGAGTAGCAGTCAGCCCCTCAAAGTAATAGCCGAACTGCCAAGTGCCCTGAAAGTTCCAGGCGGTGGCGTCCACCGGCCCGACACTGGTAGCGCCAAAGACGGCGAAGCCCTCAGTGGTTGGGTCAGTGCTACCCGTATGTTGGATGACAATGTTATTTGCCCGTGCAGATGTTGGGGCCAAGGCTATTCCGAGCACCACCGCGACAGCCAAATACGTTAAGATTCGGTACATTACGTGGTCTCCCTTCGTCCAGTCTAAGCTACTCTAAGCTACGCGAATTCTCTCAAACAAATCTTGACGGCTTTCATCAAGTTGAATCCCGGCGCATATAATCGAGCAAATGGATGGAGCAATCTTTGGGCCAATCAGAGACTTCGGTTCAGCACCAGAGGACATGATCGCAGTTCATTTGCTGCCATATACTTAGCACTCACTCATGCGGTGATGTCGCATTTCACATATTACAACGTGGATGAAAAAGCAATTTCTATGCCACGCTCGTACGCCTTTAACCGGAATTTCCGTTTTTGCTACCAATAGCACAACACTATATATCCTTTCGGGGGTTCCAGCTCATAATTATTTTCTTTGGCCGGGCCCAGGGCGCGGGACACGGTCCCGTCTGGCCCAATTCGAGTCCCGCAACTGCTGACCACGGCCTTTCCATCCGGTCTTGTCAGACACCCCTCCGTCCCCTCTTGACTCTGGATCGATTTCCTGGCCACGGCCTCAGCTATCCCGCCGGAACCGACAGCCCGGCGATCCGCCGCACCATACTCCCAAACAACCGCCTCGTCATATAGCTCTCTGCCAGCATCAGCCAGTAGTACCGTGCGTGCTTTACCAGCCGCCCTCCGGTCTTTACCAGCCGCTGCTGCAAACTGGTCAGCGACCACTTCTCGATCTTCTTAGGCAGCACCAGCCGCCGCCACAGGTTTCCCAAGTTGTAGGCCAGCAGGCTCAAAGCCAACCGCACTTGGTTCGAGCGGAACCGATGGCATGAGAGGCGAGTCATCTTTACGGCTTGCTTGCCCTCCTTGATCCACTGCTCCGCCGTCCCGCGCTTGTTATAGAAACGCACCACGCTCCGGCTGGGTGTCTCCAAGTTGGTCACGATGAATCCGACTCGTGGGAACAACTCCCCGAAGTGGAACTCCACTTTCGCCACCACACGCCGCGCCGTCTTCCAGCTCGCGGCTTGGTAGAGGAAGCCCTTGTACCACACCACGGGGTTGTGGCTCGGTCTTCCTACGGGCCGCGTCAGCAACTCCGCGATGTCTCGCTCCAGACTGTCGTTGGCGGGTATGCGGATGGCATACCTCACGCCTCGCTCCTCCAGCGTCTCGTAAATCTCCGGCTTGGCAAAGGCAGCATCGGCGCGAAACACCACTTCCTTACCCAATTCTTGTTGTCGCTCAATCTCTGGCAGTAAAAGCTCGGCCCAGTCTTCCGCACTGTGCACGTTGCCCGGCCGCAGCTTTGCACCCAGACAGTCGCCCTCCCCATTGAATAGCAGCAGTGGGTGATAGCAGGTGGAGTCAAAGTGACCGTTGTAGGCGATCTCAGCTTGGCCAGCTCACCGCGTTCCCGGCCGGACCTCCGATCAGCGCGGAAGCCGACTGACGCGGCCAAGGCAAAATGGCGGATTGAATCCTCCAGTCCGCTCATTACTCGACTGGCTAGAGGTGTTCCACAGGGGCGATACTTGCTGCCCCGTTTAATAGATCAGGCGTCGCAAGTCCTCACGCATCCGCGAACGCCATCTATGTCCTCCGACAATCTGAACGGTAGGCCGTCCAAAGGCTCTTCGATCATCAATGACGCCAACGGAAAGCGGTGGATCAACAGGAAAAGCTGCAGGAGTGTGGGATAGCACTCTAACGCAGGGGATGTCGGGTGCGGCACTCAGAGGGGAGGGCGCCACGGTTGCCGCCGTGAGCGCCCAGGAAGGATCTTCGATGCAACTATCGCAGAGTGAATTTCAATCGTCAACAGGAGACTACGCCAGCCTATCGCTGCGCGGCCACAAGCCGGCGTTGTTCAAAGGCCAAAAGGCCGCATTTCTCGGTCTGCTGCTGAGTAACCGCGGGCAATGGGTCCCGGCTGACACACTCGCCGTTGTGGCGCTCCAGTATTCATCGAGAATTGTCAGCCTTCGCCGCGAAGGATTTCAGATTGAGGATAAGACCGAGCGCGTGGCCGGCAAGGTCCACGGCGCGTTCAAGCTGGTCGCTTGCCCCGGCGAACAATTGCCGCTCCTGCGTGACGAGAAGATCCGCCACACCGCCTTCGAGAAAGAGGTCGGTGATGGCGGTCATTGATCAAGGCGGGCTGTTCAAGGGTAAGCGCCTTCGCAAGTGCTCTGCGGAAGCCCGGTGGCGATTTCCGTACTTGTTCCTGCTGTCGAATGGCTATGCCAGGATCTCTGCCGCTCGCCATGGCGGTCACGGTGCTGCTGTCGTCGTATGTGGTGCGCATTCCAACCATGTGGCGGCAGGCGCCGATCAGCGCGGCGTTCGTCATCGCCGCCTCACTCCAGTGGAAGCCGGAAAATCGATCCAGAGCCAAAAGGGGACGGAGAGGTGTCTGGCAAAACCGGATGGGAAGGCCGCGACCAGCAGTTGAGGGCTCGCATTGGCACAGTCTGGACTCTATTCCGAGCCCTGGGCCCGGCCAAAGAAACTATTTATGCGCTGGAGTCCCTACAGGGGCGTATATTGTGGGGCTGTTGGGAGCTAAAACGGAAATTCCGGTACAGATGTGGTTCCTTGGAACGGGCTAAAAAACGCGGTGAAAAGGCGGTGGTTTTGCCGGGGTACACTGTTCCGCCTGATCACCAGGGGGACGAAAACGTTACATCCGGCCAATCCCGACGGTTCCTGCGGGCTTCGCATTCCGGCCTTCGTATCGGAAACGGAAGTATACTGCTGCTTAGCTACTGCAAAGGAAGTCGAGGTTTCTTATGGCAGAGAACATACTAGAAAAAGCGGACGCCCAGGCCGCGGAATCAATCCACAAACTTTCACGCGCAACATCTGCGATGGCAGAGGCAATCGAGGAGAGCGTAGGGGTTATGAAACGTGCCATAAAACGGAGCAGTGATGCCGCCGAAGAACTCGTGGATGATACAACTCAGCGGATAAAGCGCCACCCCGTCGAAGCAACTGCGGCGACATTCGCGCTGGGTGTCATCGTTGGAGGGTTCATTAGCTGGATGATCAGCCGACGGTAGAGCCGAACGTGCGATGACGACAGATGCGTGTTTTGTTGCGGAATGACGTGGAAAAGGTTTGCACGTTCGTGGCACGCAAGGTTGAGAGTGCGAGGAGATATTTTCTTACGCCTGAGCATTCAGGTCGAGGATTACGCCCTCAAGCTCTATATAGGGGTTATTTGTATATCGCCCCGGAAAGGTATAGTTGGGCTGTCAGGGTGAGGTATACCCCAGGGCTGTTCAACGCTCTTAACTGAACTTCAAAGAAGAGAGGGAGTTGATGCCGCCAAGCGCCAAAGCATAGCGATCCTGGGCGATGGTGCCGGACTGGTTAAATCGCAGGATATTGTAACCGAAGCTGCGGATTCTTGCGAAGATGCCGGGGTTTTTTCTGATGCGCGAGGCATCTTCGCACATCGTCACATCGCGCACATAATGGGATCCGTTTTCGATGGCCCAGTGTTTGCGAATGGCCTTGGCGGCCCGCTTGGCCTTGACGGGGCGACTGGACAGGTAGAACGAGGTCTCGGATAATTCCTTCCACAGACCGGTCGCCGGCTGGAAGATCAGGACGCGTCGTTCGACCTGAATGATGGCGGCGACGTAGGATTCCCATTCAGTTCCGGCAACGGCGAGCATTGCATCAAACACAGCAACAATCCGTGTTTCGTAAGCGTCTGGTCTTGGCCGCCTAGCGCCATATCGGAAAATCCCCCAGAGTGTCAGTGATAGTGGCGCTGCCTGAGTGTCCACTTAATTCGGGAGTGGACACGATCTAAGTGTCCACGTTGTTTTTAAGTGGACACTTAGATTGATGCTGCCAGGGACCAACGCTGACATCGGGGAGAAGCCCAAAGAGGTCCGGCAGTTATGCCGGAGAGCGAGGGCCATATCACCTGGTCCATCGGCGGAAGCGGGTTCGACATGCACCTCTCGGGTCAGGTGCCGCCCACCATCGCCGCCGGCTTGCCCGGCTCCCTGCCGGCCATACTCGCCGGGGATGGC
>DATBZX010000294.1:0-71598 GCA_036512955.1 Terriglobales bacterium | reverse complement strand
CCTTTTCATTGTAGCGTATTGCGCGCCCGGCTGCGGCTTGGGCACGGGCGCGTTAAGAAGCCCAACAGGTCGCTACTCGTCTTTTTTCAACTGTTGCGCCAGGTAGTTCTGGTATCCCATTTCGCCGATGGCGTGTAACTGCGCTTCGAGCCAGTCGATGTGGTGCTCCTCGTCCGAGAGGATCTTCTCGGCCAATTCGCGCGAGCCTCCATCATTGGCTGCCAGGCATAGCTGGATGCCATCGTTGAGGCGCTTGACCGCATCGTATTCCAGTTGCAGATCGTTCTTGTACTGCTGTTCCACTGTCTGGCCAATGTTGATCTTGAAGTAGTCGCTCATATTGGGTGTGCCATCGAGATAGAGGATCCGCTCCATTATCTTCTCGGCATGGACCATTTCTTCGATCGACTCTTTGCGGATCATCTTGGCCAGCCGCTCATAGCCCCAGTTCTCGCACATTTCGGCATGCAGGAAATACTGATTGATCGCCGTCAACTCCGCTTTAAGGACCTGGTTCAGAAACTCGATAACCTTGGCATCACCCTTCATATCGCCTCACAGGATTTCATTCGATTAGTGCTGACCTATCCAGGCACGCAGAAACACGGTGCATCTGAATCGGACTGACTATTGTAGCGCGGTGCTCATGAATCTTCGCCCGACTTGCGCTAAGTGACCAAACGAACCACGCCGAGCGCAATCGGGCCCAGTCAGACCGGGTACAAGTCACGAACTTTGCGGGTGGGGAAATCTATTGTTTCTTGTCGGTACCGTTGGACCAAGCCGCATTGCCGGCGGGGCTATTCGCCGCACTGACCGCTGTACCGTTCGGTGTTTGTGGGGACAAGTTCTCTCGTCCGGCTGGAGGGACGTAACCGTCGAGCAATCGGCGATGCATGCTGTAGAGCGCTAATTCCAGGCGGTCGGAAACGCCAAGTTTGTCGTAAATCTTCCGGAGGTAATTCTTGACGACTTGCTCCGTGGTACCGACTTCCATGGCGATGTCTTTGTTCTTCAGCCCTTGGGTCACACCGCCGATGATCAGCATTTCTTTTTCGCTAAGACGCAGTTGCTGTTTGGGCGTGTTCCCGTGCTCTGCCTGTGTGCGGTAGGCCTCGATTACCCAGTTGACTCCCTGGTTGTCGAGCCAAGTCTCACCGGCAGCGACTTTCCTCACGCATCGCACCAGCAGGTCGGGAGAAACGGAGCGGGTCAGAATCCCCCGCACACCTCGGCGGAGGTACTCGACGGTTTCTTCTTCACCCGTATGGTGTGCGACAACAATGACCTTGGTTCCAGGTTGCGCACGCCGCAGTACATCAGAAACTGCGTCAGGAGGATTGGTAGACAATCCTGCTTCGAAGAGTACTACTTCTGCGGGCGTGGCGGAGACTGCGCCCAGAGTCTGTTGCAAAGTTTCGGTCTGGGCGACGACTTCCAGATCCTTCTCCACGGCAAAAATCTTGCCCATGCCGACACGAAAAATAGCTTCCGAGTCAGCGACGATAATCCGCAATGGAGTGCGTGTTGTTTCCGTGGGGCTGGAATACACAGGAGACTCGGATCGAAATCCTGCGTGATTCGCGTCTTGACGTGGAACTGACGCCGCGAGGCGATCAGGGCCGCTCGAATTTGTACTCATCGATGACAACTGCCACGCTCCGTCCGGAGGATTCTTCAGAACAGCGAACCACTCGGCCTCGGCACTTCACCAAAACGTCGCGGTCGGAGCCCAGAACATCTCCCGGCATCGCGACCGTGAACTCGACTTCCGAGCCCACTTCAACTTCCGTCTCGGTGCGAAACAGAATTCCGCCAGCTGAGATATCAATTGTCTGCGCTCGGTACTCGTCCGTCGGCGTTTTCAACGTCACCGGAAGATGAAGAGGAAACCGAACTGAATTCCGCAAGTCAGGATGGGATGATTCAGTGGTCATAAGAACCAGTCCACATTACAATACATCCAGCCCCATCCCACCCAGAAGTTACTAAAGTACCACTGAAGTCACCACCTGTGACAAGAAAAATACTCTAAACTGACCGAGAGATTCCCATTTCGGTATTTTGTTATCAATGACTTACAAAGGTGACGCTTAAACCTACCACCGACAGGGTAACCATTAACACTCAAAATGACACCTTCACATCACCACTTATTGGCCATTTAGTGACACGGAGTAGCGCATCAGACTCGGAATCTCTTGGAATTGGCATCCGAGTCGCGTCAAGTCGTCGGTCGCAGCAAATCCGAAGCTCCCGTCGAAACGGTCGCATTGGAAGCCAGAGCGCGCCTGCGTTCATCGACGATTCGCGCCTCGGCATGCGTTGCACATCGCAGCTTGGCAGTGTCCAAGGCCCAGAAACCAATTTCCTTCATCTGCGAGTCACCAAGATACCGATGATATCGTGTTTGTTAGAAGCACCTCCAAGTCGGTACGCGCATGTCGAAGCTCGTTAAAGTCGTAAATCTCGAGGACGGAATGCCCAGCGTCGAGCAGGCCCGTGCGCGTCTGAACAGTGAGCTCAGTGTTGCACGAGCGGGCGGAGTGAAGATCCTCAAGATCATTCACGGATACGGATCGAGCGGCGTTGGCGGGGATTTACGAATTGGGCTGCAGGCCACCCTGCGGCAGATGGCCGAACGCCGAGAAATTCGCGCTTGCATTTACGGCGAAAACTGGCGCAAAGCCGACGAGCGAGCGTGGGCGCTGCTCAAGCAGTTCCCCGAACTGAAAGAAGATCACGATCTGGGCAAAGGCAATCGAGGAATCACGCTGGTGGTGCTGTGACGGGCGCTGCAACTGCGGACCCAGCGAACACGGTCGATAGCGCAGAACGCCCTGCGCTGGCTGCGATCCTTGCTTGCATGCTCGCCGGAATGTGTACGTTCCTCAGTGTTTACTGCACCCAACCACTGCTCCCCTACTTGCAGCGGGTTTACAACTCTTCCGTCATTGGGATCAGCCTGACGGTTAGTTCGACCATCCTCGCCGTCGCGTTGATGGCGCCGGTCGTAGGGCTGATGGCCGAATCGATTGGACGCAAGAAGGTCATCGTCCCGTCGCTCTATGCGCTGACCGTTCCGACGCTGCTAGCCGCGACGTCGCAAAGCCTGCACGCCATTATCTTCTGGCGCTTCATGCAGGGACTTTTTGTGCCCGGCGTGATCGTAGTGATGATGGCCTATATCAATGAGGAGTTCGCCAGTTCCTACGTTGGCCGCGCGATGTCGGCCTATGTCACAGGAACCGTGTTGGGCGGGTTTCTCGGACGATACATTTCCGGATTGGTGGCGCACCGATTCGACTGGCGGGGATCTTTCCTGGCAATTGGCTTGTTGAATCTCGCAGGCGCGATCGTCGTACAGCGGGCTCTGCCCAAAGCCAAGAACTTTGTCCGCGCGGCAAGTGTGCGAAGATCCATCGCGGAGAGTTGGAACCACCTGCGGAATCCGCGGCTGCTGGCTGTCTTTGCTATGGGCTTCGCGGCGTTGTTTTGCCTGGTGGGGGTATTCACGTATGTGAACTTCTACCTGGCCGCCCCACCGTTTCATCTCAATTCCGCCCAACTGGGCAGCGTGTTCTTCGTTTACCTGCTGGGTCTGATTGTCACGCCACTCTCGGGACGCTTTCTTGACCATTACGGCATCCGCCACACTGCGCTGCTGGCATTCGTCTTTGCCATGGTTGGGCTAACTCTAACACTAGTTCGGAATTTACCGCTGATCATCGTCGGGTTGGCGCTGTTCTCGTCCGGCATCTTCATCTTTCAGGCAGTAGGAACCGTGCAAACGGGGATCGTTGCTCAACGCGCGCGCTCATCGGCGGCTGGGCTCTATGTCACCTTCTACTACATTGGCGGGAGCCTCGGGGCGATGGTCACCGGCTGGACATGGATCGCGGATGGCTGGCGGGCCTGCGTCATGCTTTTGATGGGAGTAGCAGGAATAGCTGTCCTGTTGGCATATGGAAGTAGTCGCAAGCTGATGACTTGATGCCAAAGCGAAGGGCGGCATCGTTGCCGCCCCGCTCACAACTCCAAAACTGACCACTGGCAACTGACCACTGACAACTGGTTCTATGTTCCTTCCGACCAGCTTGCCAAATACTCTTCCTGCTCCAGAGTCAGGCGATCGATCGTGACGCCCATCGACTCCAGCTTCAGCTTGGCTACGCGCTTGTCCAACTCTTCTGGAACCGGGAAAACCTTCTTCTCGAGAGTGCTGTGGTTCTTCACCAGGTACTCGACCGAAAGGGCCTGATCGGCGAAGCTCATGTCCATCACTGAGGGCGGGTGTCCTTCAGCCGACGCGAGATTGATCAGGCGGCCTTCGCCCAGCAGGTTGATCTTGCGGCCGTCCTTCAGCGAGTATTCTTCGACGAACGCACGAGTGGTGCGTTTCGACGAAGACATCTTTTCTAGCGCAGGAATGTCGATCTCAACATTGAAGTGTCCGGAGTTGGAAATGATGGCTCCGTCCTTCATGGCTTCGAAGTGCTCCTTGCGCAGCACACTCTTGTTGCCGGTCACAGTGCAGAAGACATCGCCAATCTTGGCAGCCTCGGCCATGCTCATTACGCGGTAACCGTCCATCACTGCCTCGATTGCCTTCGTGGGATCGATTTCGGTCACGATGACCTCGGCTCCCAGGCCGCGCGCCCGGCTTGCGAGTCCGCGACCGCACCAGCCGTAGCCGGCGACGACGAACCTCGCTCCCGCCAGCAGGAAATTGGTAGCGCGAACAATTCCGTCAATCGTGGATTGTCCTGTGCCATAGCGGTTGTCGAACAAGTGCTTGGTATCGGCATCGTTGACCGCGATGATGGGATACGTCAACACGCCTTCTTTGGCCATCGCACGCAGGCGGATTACGCCGGTCGTGGTTTCTTCGGTGCCGGCAATCACGCCCTGCAGAACTTCCTTGCGCTTGGTGAGTGCAATCGTGACCAGGTCGGCGCCATCGTCCATGGTGATGTGCGGCTTGTGATCGAGCGCCGCCATGATGTGCGAGTAGTAGGTTTCGTTGTCCTCGCCCTTGATGGCGTAAACCGGGATGTTGTAGTCACGGACCAGGCAGGCCGCTACGTCATCCTGAGTGGACAGCGGATTGGAGGCGCATAGCACGACGTCGGCACCGCCATCGCGCAGCGTGATCGCCAGGTTTGCCGTTTCGGCCGTGACGTGAAGGCATGCCGAAATCCGCATGCCCGCAAGTGGCTGGTTCTTGATGAATTCCTTGCGGATGATCTGTAGCACCTTCATGGACTGATTGGCCCAGTCAATGCGCTTCTTGCCCATATCCGCGAGTTCAAGGTTGGCGATATCGCCCGCAGTGCGTGTGGTTGTCGTCGACATATGCTCCCGTTTCTGAAAGATTCCGTTGAGAATTCAGCGCACGCGCGTTCGCCGGTTGGCAATCGCGATGGCAAGAATGTGTGATGGGGCGACCCGCTGTTGTGGCCGCCCCAACCTTGAAACTACTTCGAGACCTTAGCGGTCTCGGCAACCGTCAATCCTGCTTGTTCACGCAGGGCGGCAGCCTTATCGGTTGCTTCCCACGTGAAATCGGCATCGTTGCGTCCAAAATGTCCGTAAGCCGCGGTCTTGCGATAGATCGGACGACGCAAGTTGAGCGACTCGATGATGCCCTTTGGCGTCAACTTGAAGTTGGCACGAACCAAGTCAGCGATCTTAGCTTCATCAACCTTCGCGGTACCGAAAGTATCGACCAGCACGCTGACCGGATCGGCCACGCCGATGGCGTATGCGAGTTGCACTTCGCAGCGGTCGGCTAATCCGGCAGCCACGATGTTCTTCGCGATGTACCGCGCCATGTAGCAGGCCGAGCGGTCCACCTTCGTCGGATCCTTGCCGCTGAACGCGCCGCCGCCGTGACGTCCCATGCCACCGTAGGTGTCCACGATGATCTTGCGCCCGGTCAGACCTGTGTCGCCCATCGGTCCGCCGATAACGAAGCGTCCGGTCGGATTGATGTGGTACTTGGTGTCAGCGTCGAGCATGTTCGCCGGAAGCGCTGCCTGGATGACATGCTTCAGGATGTCGGCACGCAGTTCCTCGGTCGAAATCGTTTCGGCATGTTGTGACGAGATCACCACCGCATCGATGCGAACCGGCTTATGGTTCTCGTCGTATTCCACTGTGACCTGGGATTTGCCGTCGGGACGGAGATAAGAAAGAGTGCCATTCTTGCGGACTTCGGTGAGGCGCAGCGTCAGCTTGTGCGCCAGGGCGATCGGAGTAGGCATCAGTTCGGCGTTTTCGTTGCTGGCGTAGCCGAACATCATGCCCTGATCGCCGGCGCCACCGGTGTCAACACCCATGGCGATGTCACCGGACTGCTTGTTGATGCTGGAGATCACGGCGCAGGTGTTGGAGTCGAATCCATAGAGGGCGTTGTCGTATCCAATCGAGGCGACGACGCCGCGAACCAACGCCTGGAAATCGACATAAGCTTTGGTGGTGATTTCTCCGGCGATGACTACCAATCCGGTTGCTGTCAGGGTTTCGCAGGCAACTCGGCTGTAGATGTCTTCTTTCAGGCAGGCGTCAAGAATGGCATCGGAGATTTGGTCGGCAATCTTATCGGGGTGACCTTCTGTCACCGACTCAGACGTAAAGAGGTATCGCTTGTTGGACAATGTGAAACTCCTATCAAATGCGTGGTCTGCGACTCGGAGCACTTCGGCTGGACACAACGGTGCTAAGGTCTGTTTGCTCCTTTATAAGGATAGCAACCAAGCCAACAGGTTCTCTACATTTTAAGCCCTAACCGCGTGATTTTGATACTGAGTGGCACAAAACTGCAGCGAATTTGAATATCTTTGCGGGCTCACTATGACGCACTAACTGCTTTACTTTCCAATCAGATCTTGTGACTTGGCTCAGACTTCTGATCGGCTTGGCACCGAAACAAGAAATGGGAAATCTAGTTCAGAGCCCGATGGACCGCAACCAACTGGTCAAGCACATCGGGCAGCATCTTCAGGTCAAGGGCGTTCGCGCCGTCGGACTTCGCCTGCGCTGGATTGTCGTGGACCTCCAGGAAAACGCCATCCACTCCCGCCGCGACGGCTGCTCGCGCTAGCAGTGGTATAAATTCAGGCTGCCCGCCGCTCTGTCGTCCGCCATCCTTGCCATTGGAGCTCCCGGCGGACGGTAACTGAACCGAGTGCGTGGCGTCAAAAATCACCGGCGCGAATTCCCGCATGATTGCCAACGACCGCATATCGACAACGAGGTTGTTATAGCCGAACGAGGCGCCGCGCTCGGTCAGGAAAACTCGCTCGCCACCGGCTTCGCGGACTTTCTCCACGGCATGCCGCATGTCCCAGGGCGACACAAACTGTCCCTTCTTGATGTTTACTGCACGTCCGCTCTTCGCAGCGGCGACCAGAAGATCGGTCTGGCGACAAAGAAACGCGGGGACCTGGAGCACGTCCACAGCCTCCGCCACCCGAGGAACGTCGCCAGCTTCGTGCACGTCCGTGAGTACCGGAACTCCCACGCTGCTGCGCACCATTTGGAGTATGCGCAGCCCCTCCTCCAGCCCCGGTCCCCTGAAGCTGCGGATCGAGGTACGGTTGGCTTTATCGTAGGAAGCTTTAAAGATGTACGGAAGCTTCTTGTCGCGCGCGATCGAGGCTATGGCTTCAGCCATTTTCAACGCGTGCGCTTCGCTTTCGATCACGCAGGGCCCGGCAATCAGGAACAACCCGCCATTCCCGACACGGACCTGCCCGATGGTGAAGCCTTGAGCCATCCGCTCGCTCCGAAGGTAAGCGGATCGAGAGACCCGCGTCTACAAACATCCTACTGCACAGATAATGGGCACGTCACTGCTACAAAACGACCCGTTCTCTGAGGCCGAACTGCAGAGTTTTAGCAACCGACGGCGGAGCTTTGGTGGCTGGGCGCTTTGGGGACTGACAAAACAAATTCCCGGCATCTTTCGATGCCGGGAATTGGAACAGCAATGGCCGCTTCAACTCGGTCGGGGAATCCGCCTGACGGCCGAATGACTACAGCTTGCGACGCAGCATTCCGGCTGCAGCCAGAAGACCCGATCCGAGGAGACCCATCGTGCCCGGCTCAGGAACCGACTGGGGAACGAGTTCGCCGGAAGAGAGCTTGCCATTGTAGGTCACGAAATCGATGTCAATCAGCGCGCCTACCGGGTAGCCGGTCTGTACGAAACCCCAAGTTGAGCTGGAGATTTGGTACTTGCCTGCGAAAAACCCGTAGGGTCCGCCAATGTACAGCGCCTGGACGGACATCAAACCAGAAACTGTGTTGGAGCCGATGGTAACCGTAAATACCTGCGAGTTTGGACCGAACGTGTAGGGATTGTTACCCGTGGCATAATGCAAGGCGCGGATTCCGCGCAAAAGATAACCACTTACAGCAATGATTTAAGTTACTTACCGCAGCCGACAATGGTCGCAAAGCCCTTGCAATCACTGTTTCAATTTCTCTGGACGGAGAAATTGTTCTACAGCTTCGCTCCCCCGCTTTTCCAGCCGATTCCTGCGGTTCTCATAACTGGCTTCCACGAACGCCGTAAATAGAGGATGAGGCTCAAGCGGCTTCGACTTGAATTCGGGATGGAACTGGCACCCAAGGAAGAAAGGATGGCCGGGAAGTTCGACGATCTCGACGTAGGTCCCGTCCGGGGTTGATCCGCTAATACGTAAGCCGCCCGCTGTCAGCATACTTTCGTATTCGCGATTGAACTCGTAGCGGTGCCGGTGGCGCTCGCTGATCTCGGTTTGTCCATACGCTCGCTGGGCCAGTGATCCCGCCTCCAGCCGGCAGGCCCACGCCCCCAGGCGCATGGTTCCGCCCAACTCTTCGACTCCTCGCAACTCGCGCAGCTTGTAGATGACGCGGTGAGGGGTTGCAGGATCGAACTCACTGGAGTTGGCCTGCTCCAGTCCACAGACGTTGCGGGCAAATTCAATGCATGCCGTTTGCATGCCCAGGCATATTCCGAAATACGGCACGTTGTTTTCGCGAGCGTATTGAATGCCCTTCAACATGCCCTCAATTCCGCGCTTGCCAAATCCACCCGGAACCAGGATCCCGTCGACCTGCTCCAGTTGCGCCTGCACAGTCTGGTCCATCGACTCAAGACCCTCGGCTTCAATCCAGTCCACGTTGAGCTTCAGGTTGTGAGCCACCGCGCCGTGGACCAGCGCTTCCTTCAGCGATTTGTAAGAGTCCTCGTACTCAACATATTTGCCTACTATGCCAATGGTGACGTCGTCTTTTGGGTTGTAGATTCGATGGACCAGGTCCTCCCATTTGGCGAGGTCCGGCTCCGGCGCCTGAATGTGCAGGTAACGAAGCGCCAGCTGATCTACCTTCTCGTGAGCGAAGACCAACGGGACCTCGTAGATTGAGGCGACGTCCTTGCCGGTGATCACCGCCTCCTCTTCGACGTTGCAGAACAGCGCAATCTTCGACTTGATATCGTGCGACAGGTAGCGGTCGGTGCGGCACAACAAAATGTCCGGCTGAATCCCGACGCTGAGCAGTTCTTTCACCGAGTGCTGCGTCGGCTTAGTCTTCAGTTCGCCTGCCGCGGCTATGTACGGCACAAGCGTGACATGCACGAACAGCGTGCTCTCACGGCCGAGTTCCTGCCTCATCTGGCGGATGGCCTCGATGAAAGGCAGCGACTCGATGTCTCCAACGGTGCCGCCGATCTCGACGATGACCAGGTCGACGTCCGGGGCGACTTTCTTCATGGCGCTCTTGATTTCGTTGGTGACGTGCGGAATGACCTGCACGGTTTTACCGAGATAATCTCCGCGCCGCTCTTTGGCGATGATGGTTTCGTAAATCCGGCCGGTGGTCCAGTTGTTATCGCGGCTCAGGCGGCTGTGGGTGAAGCGCTCGTAGTGTCCCAGGTCGAGATCGGTTTCGGCGCCGTCGTCGGTGACGAAAACCTCGCCGTGCTGGAACGGCGACATGGTTCCGGGATCGACGTTGAGATAAGGATCGAACTTCTGCAGAGCTACTTTCAGGCCCCGGCTCTCCATGAGGCAGCCAATTGAGGCCGCTGCCAGTCCCTTACCAAGCGAAGACACAACGCCACCAGTCACAAAGATGTACTTTGCCGCCATTGCTTCCTCTGTAGTTGGGATTTGTGCAGCCGGGAGGTCGGCTCCGCTGGCTCCGAAAAATAGGGAGCCCCTTGCGCTGGCAAGGCAGCGTGATCAAGGTGGAGCTTGTAGGGGTGCACGATCAATTATGCCCGGAATCTCGTGGCGTGGCAAGATGAACTCATGTCGTCGAATCAATAAATGCGAAGGCAGCGGAGGCGGCCTGGAAAACCGTTAGTGAGCTTCGTCAGCGACCCTCTTCGCCAGCCTAAAAACGCCTTCGAACATATCCGCAGTCAGCTTCCCCGTTGCGGTATTTTGGTTCGACGGGTGGTACGACGCCAGCAGCGTCACTCGGTTGGGCATCGCATATTGCCTGGCATGTCCGAATACCAGGCCAGCTTTAGTGCTGAGCAGTCCGGCGCGCTTCGCATGCGCCAGATAGGCGTCGAAGGCGATCTTGCCCAGCGCAACCACCACTTTCACATTGCGCAGAATTGCCAGTTCGCGGTCCAGAAATTCCGAACAATTTGCCAATTCGCTTGGAAGCGGCTTGTTGTCCGGCGGAGCACAGCGGACAGCTGCCGTGATGTAACAGTCGATCAGCATGAGACCGTCTTCGCGAGCTTCGCCATTGGACTGCGAAGCGAACCCGACTTTGTGCAGGATGGGATACATAAACTTGCCTGAGGCGTCTCCCGTGAATGGCCGGCCAGTGCGGTTGGAGCCGTGTGCGCCCGGAGCCAGTCCCAGGATCAACACCCGCCCTTTGGGGTCGCCGAAGCCCGGGACGGGACGTGCCCAATAATCGTGATGCAGGAAGGCACGCCGTTTTTCGCGCCCGATCTGCTCGCGATACGCAACCAGCCGTGGACACTTCGTGCAGGCTACGACTTCATTGTTGAGAACTGCAAGGGAGGAAGGCATGGAAGCATTGTACGGGCGAGGCCCGCAGTGACTTGGGTGGCCGCCACTGAACAGCTTCTCTGGAGTTCTGGGCGTGTGAGGATAAACGGGGAGGATGCCGTCGAGAAGCAGTCTTTGTAAAGCTTCCCCGTCTGTCAGTCAACAGTAACTCTGCCTAAACAACTTCGTCGCGAAATAAGCCGACGAGAGTCTCTTCGTCGGTCAGATCGTTGCATTGCTCATCGAGTTGTTCGTAATCAGGCCCAAATTGCAGGCGAAATCGGGTGAAGGAATCCTCGGATGCCCAGCGGTCAATTACGACGAACACTGCCGGATCTGAGATGTCCTGCAGCAGTATGGTCCCTTGATACTCGTGCGATCTACCAAAAAGTTTTGCCCAACGGCCTTTCCAACTGTAAATCCGCCGGAATTCGTCTAACTTGCTGGGCTTAGCCCGAAATCGCCAAATGATTCGCAACATCAGAGCATCTCCACACGCAAGAACACCGACACAAATCTGTGACAGTATAAATCACTGGAAATAATAGCTTACGACAGTTTAGTTAATGTCGAATTAAGGCACGTCAACGCACAACTGCAAGACATAAATCCGGATGGTTTAGGCTACCAAAAATGGTAGGTATGACACAACTGAGGATTATTGCCACCGGCTTGAGACGCTCAACTTCGCCTCCGGCCTGGAGAATCTCAACCCAGTAGCGGACAGATTCATGCCCGCCAATGATAGCGGGTCGACGAACACGATGACACCCTGGCGTGGTGTATCGTTGCTGGCGAACTCTATGGTTCTCTTTAACCAATCTCAAGGCTCGATCGCGCCAGCCCACCGATTTGCGAAGTCATTACGATTTGCTGTAACCGTGGCCGTTCTCTGGATCACGATCGGCTATGGGCATCGGGAGCATCTCGCGGCATCGCCCACGGATCCTGCGGCGCCGAGCGCAACGCTTCGGAGCGCCGGCGCTGCAAAAACCGTCATCGTGGGTGCGGCCGCAGCCCCCAGCCATCTCGCAGAAGTGGAATATGCATCCACTCTCGGAGGCGAGTTTGCCCAACTCGAACCCGAAAACCAGATGAAGTTCGCGCCGATCCACCCTCGCCCTGGAAACGCCTCATCGGCTTATGATTTCTCTCCCGCGGATCAGCTGGTCTCGTTTGCGAAGCAGCACGACATGATGGTTCGTGGGCATTGCTTCGTCTGGCACCAGCAAGTTGCCGGATGGGTGACGACTGGCGTCGCCAACCACACATACGGTGCAGCCGGCCTGCACGAAATTCTTTACGACCACATCTTGACTGTGGGTCGACACTACGCGGGAAAAGTCTGGGCTTGGGATGTCGTCAATGAAGCGTTCAACGACGATGGCACGCTGCGCAGTACGATTTGGTACGACGCACCCGGCATCGGCTTTGCGGGAAAGGGCACCGCGTATATCGAACAGGCCTTCGGCTGGGCGCACGCCGCCGATCCGGCAGCGAAGCTCTTCTACAACGACTACGCCGCCGAGACGATCAACGCCAAGTCCAACGCGATTTATGCCATGGCGAAAGATTTCAAATCCCGAGGCGTGCCGCTCGATGGCATCGGTTTCCAGATGCACGTCAAGCTATCGTTCAACGATCCAAAAAAACTGAGCTCGTTTGTCAGTAATCTTAAACGCTTCAGCGACCTCGGCATGGAGATCCACATAACCGAACTCGATGTAGCCTTGGATTCAGCCGATCCAGCCGCTCTCGCAGCACAGGGCACGCTCTATGGAAAGATCACACAGGTCTGCTTGCAAACTCGTACCTGCCGGGTGTTGCAGACATGGGGATTTACTGACAAGTACTCCTGGATTCCCAGTTACAGCCACGGGAAACAGGGAAGGGCCCTCCCATTCGACGCAGACTACAAAAAGAAACCTGCATACGAGTCAATGCTCGAGGCGCTGCAGGCGCCGTAAACCCGATGGACCGTGAGATATCGCCGGCGCGCCGTTTGACCGCCCATCAGACCTCTCATACACTTAAAGGTGGCCAAGCTCATGCGGATCCAATCGCGTGAGAGAGCGCTTTGGGAGCCCCTCGCGATCGGGCGAGGAAGATCGTTGCAACGGTTCCATCGCCGGCTCCACAGCCAACTTTTTCTCTGAAGGCATTCCTTTGACGACTGAAACCAGCACTACAGAAACCACGCCGGCTGAACCCATCAACCCCTGCAAGCGCGAATTCACCATCGAGATTCCAGCTGAAGTCGTGAAGGACGAGCGCGATAAGATCGTGAATCGCTACACAAAACTGGCGCGCATACCCGGCTTCCGCAAGGGCAAGGTGCCAGCCACCGTCGTCCGCCAACGCTTTGCCGACGAAATCAAGAGCGATCTGGTCGAGGCATTGGTGCCGCGCTACTTCCGGGAGGAAACCAAGAAGCAGAACTTATTGCCGGTTTCCCAACCGCGCGTGACGGACCTGCACCTGCACGATGGCGAACCCCTGAAATTCACCGCTGAGTTCGAAATTCTTCCGGACTTCACGGTGGCAGCCTATGACGACATCAAGGCGGAAACGATCGACACCAGCGTCAGCGAAGAAGACGTCGAGCGAGCGCTGACCAACTTGCGTCTGCAACACGCAGCCTACAACGCCGTCGAAGAAGACCGCGGACTGGCGGATGGCGACTTTGCGGTCGTCAGTTTCCGGGGCATTCCGAAAGAGAGCGAACAGGACGCTGAATCGAAGCCCGTCGAGGTCGAGGAGGTCATGGTCGAGATTGGTGGCGAAAACACCATTCCCGAGTTCAGTGACAATCTGCGGGGCGCGAAGGCCGGCGAGCATCGCTCGTTCGATGTCAAATACGCCGACGACTTCGCTGACAAGCGTCTCGCTGGCAAGTCGATGACCTATGAGGTTGACATCAAGGCCATCAAGACACGCAGCATTCCCGGGCCCAACGACGATTTCGCCAAGGAATTGTCGGCCGAATTCACTACCTATGACGAACTGCGCAACCGGTTGCGCGAGAACATGAAGGCCGAAAAGGAACACGAAGCTGAGCACCAGGGCAGGGACAAGATCGTCGAGGAGTTGGTCAAGCGCAATGATTTTCCCATCCCTGAGGTCATGATCGATCAGCAGATCGATCTGCGCCTGGAGCGCGGGCTACGCGCCCTCGCCGCCCAGGGCATGAAGACGGAAGACATGAAGCGCATGGACTTCGATCGCCTGCGCGCCGGCCAGCGTGACGGCGCGGTCAAGGAAGTCAAGGCGTCGCTGATCCTGGAACAGATTGCCGATCAGGAAAAAATCGAAGTCAGCGACGAAGAGCTGGAGCAGGAATTGGAAGGACTGGCGCAACAGGCGAAGCAACCGGTTGAGCAGGTTCGTGCCCGTTTGACCGAGGATGGCGGGCTGGATAGAATTCGGCATCGCGTCCGCAACGATAAGACTTTGAACCATCTTTACCGCAGGTCCGCATAGGGCGGACTGCATTCCACCTCCCCGCTTCGACCGCGAGGAAGAAGTGTGGGCAGTACTCCAAGGAGCCGCAATCGATGCTTGTACCCATGGTGATTGAGCAGACCAGCCGGGGCGAGCGGGCTTACGACATTTATTCCCGCCTGCTGCGGGACAACATCATCTTTCTTGGCACTCCTATCGATGACAATGTCGCGAACCTGATCATCGCGCAGCTGCTGTTTCTGGAAGCAGAAGACCCGGAGAAGGACATCTCGTTGTACGTTAACTCGCCCGGCGGTTCCATCACGGCCGGCATGGCGATCTATGACACGATGCAATTCATCCGTCCGGATGTAACCACGATTTGTATCGGTCAGGCAGCCAGCATGGCTGCGACCCTGCTCGCGGGTGGAGCTCCGAAGAAACGCTTTGCGCTGCCCAACTCTCGTATCCTGATCCACCAGCCGCTCATGTCCGGCTTATCGGGCCAGGCTACGGATATCGACATTCATGCCCGCGAGATTTTACGCATGCGCGAAATCACCAACCAGATTCTGGCCAAGCATACCGGTCAGCGACTGGAAAAGGTCGAGCGCGATGTGGAGCGCGACTTCATCATGAATGCGGAACAGGGCAAGGAGTACGGAATCATCGACGACATTATTTACAAGCATAAGTAGATCGGTCGACGAGACTATCAGGCTCCCTTACGGCTGTGCGCAAGAATTACCTGCGTCATTCAAAAGTTGTATTTGAATTCGTGGTGCAGGCGCGCACGGCCGCTGCAGTTGTGCTTCAATAATGACATTCAGGTAGTGTTGGATCGCGAGAGCGCCAATCGCGACATCTGGAGCGATGGCAGTTCTCACAGGAGCAGCACGGCTCCTGCCGGGTTCACGCGGCCGGGAAACACAGATCGGGAACACAGAGTCCTGACTGGAGCGTGTAGCGTATAAGGAGTCTGATTCCGTGAGAACCAGGACTGGAAGCGACGAGGTCCTCCGCTGCTCGTTCTGCCACAAGTCGCAGGATGCCGTCGCCAAGCTCATTTCGTCTCCCACCGATTATCCGCGCGCCTACATTTGCGACGAGTGCGTTGCGGTGTGCAACTCGATCCTCGAGGACGATCGCTCCGAGGCCGAAGCAACGGTGACACCACACCAGTTGCCTAAGCCCGCCGAGGTCAAGACGTTTCTCGACGAGTATGTAATCGGCCAACATCAGACCAAGAAGAAGCTCGCGGTCGCGGTTTACAACCATTACAAACGCGTTTCCATGAACCGCCAGCGCGGCGGCGACGTTGAACTCGCCAAGTCAAATATCCTGCTGATCGGTCCGACCGGCACCGGCAAGACGCTGCTGGCCCAGACCCTGGCCAAGATGCTGGACGTTCCCTTCGCGATTGTGGACGCCACAACTCTGACCGAAGCTGGCTACGTCGGCGAGGATGTCGAGAACATCATCCTGAAGTTACTGCAGTCCGCCGACGGCGATGTCGCCCGCGCCCAGACTGGCATCATTTATATCGACGAGATCGACAAAATCGGACGCAAGGACGAGAACCCTTCCATCACCCGCGACGTTTCGGGTGAAGGCGTGCAACAGGCACTGCTGAAGATCCTCGAAGGCACCGTTGCTAACGTGCCGCCGCAGGGCGGACGTAAGCATCCACACCAGGAATTCACGCCGGTCGATACCACCAACATCCTGTTCATCTGCGGTGGAGCTTTTGTCGGACTCGAGCGCACCATTGCACGGCGCATGGGTAAACGCTCCATGGGCTTCCGAACCGATGAAGCCAAAGAGGCGGCCTTCACCGAGTGCAATAAGCGTGACACCGAGTTGCTGGCCCAGGCCGAACCGCAGGACCTCATCAAGTTTGGGCTGATCCCGGAATTCGTTGGCCGGCTTCCCGTCGTAGGCGTGTTAAACGACCTCGACGAGGACGCTCTGGTGGAAATCCTGTCCAAGCCGAAGAACGCCATCATCAAGCAATACCAGAGGCTGTTTGAGTTCGAGAACGTCAAACTGCGCTTCACGGACGAGGCCCTTCGCTGCATCGCTCGCGAAGCCATGCAGCGCAAGGTTGGCGCACGCGGGTTGCGGATGATCCTCGAAGAATTGATGCTCGACCTTATGTACAACTTGCCCAGCCAGAAGCGGGTAAAGGAGTTCGAGGTCACCAAGGAAATGGTAGAGAACCGCAACGTCAATTTCCCCATCATGGAAAAGGCGGGGTAATAATCCTCGGTTGCAATTCAGCTATCGAAACGGCGCGGCCTCGGTCGCGCCGTTCGTTATTGAGAACCTTTCCCCCTCTCAGACAGGCTCACCAGCGCAGATAACATAAGGGTTTGACTCCTCAAAACCCTGTCGTAGCGCGTGTTATCCTAGACGCCAGTAAGCCTGCCGCAAGGCTATCCGTCACTCGGACTCCGCGTGGCGCGGCTATTTAACGGCTACTTCTTCCTCAGAGCAGTGGAGCTCTGAACGACAAGGCGGTTCCTGTGACCCAGCGAGAGAAATTTGAAACCAAGAAACTCCCTATGATGCCGATACGGGACGTTGTCATCTTTCCGTTCATGATGACGCCCTTTGTCGTCGGCCGGGAGTCGAGTGTCCGCGCCCTCGAAGAAGCGTTGGCCGGCGACAAGAAGATTTTTCTCGCAACCCAGCACGACGCAAGCATCGACGAGCCCAAACCTAACGAGATCTACCAGGTTGGCACCATCGTCAACATCGTGCAGAGCCTCAAGCTGCCCGACGGCAATATCAAGGTCCTGGTCGAGGGGCTGGAGCGGGGCAAGATTCTGCAGGTCGTCGATACCGACGGCTACTTCGAGGCCACGGTCCGTACCGCGAAATACGGCACAGAGCTGACCCCGCAGATTGAAGCGGCCATGCAGCGCGTCACCGGACTGTTTGAGCAATACGTGAAGCTCTGCCAGTCGCTCAATTACGAGACCATGATCGCTGCAGTACGCAACGACGATCCGTCGAAGCTGACCGACACCGTCGCAGCCAACCTGCAATTGTCGATTGAAGAAAAACAAGAACTGCTGGAAATCTTCGATCCTGCCGAGCGGTTGAGCCGCATCGGCGATGTGCTCGATGTGGAGATTGAAAAGCTCAACATGGACCGCTCCATCCAGTCGCGGGTCAAGCGCCAGATGGAACGCGCCCAGAAAGAGTATTACCTCAACGAAAAGATCAAGGCCATCCAGAAAGAGCTGGGCCGGGGCGAAAAGAGCGAGTTCGACGAACTGAAGAAGAAGATCGACGCCGCCGGCATGCCACGCGAAACCCACGAGAAGGCCATCCAGGAGCTGAAGAAACTCGAAGCCATGCCGCCGATGTCCGCCGAATCGACGGTTTCGCGGAATTACCTCGACTGGCTGCTGGCGGTCCCGTGGAAGAAGCGCTCCAAAGAGATCCGCAACATCGATGTGGCCGAGAAGGTGCTCAACGAAGATCACTATGGCCTCGAGAAAATCAAAGAGCGCATCCTCGAATTCCTTGCAGTTCGCCAACTAGTAAAAAACCCAAGGGGATCGATCCTTTGCTTCGTCGGGCCTCCGGGCGTGGGCAAGACCTCGCTCGGCATGAGCATCGCCAAAGCTACGGGACGCAAGTTCGTCCGCATGTCGCTGGGCGGCGTGCGCGACGAGGCTGAAGTTCGCGGACATCGCCGCACCTACATCGGCGCACTCCCCGGCCAGATCATCCAGATGATGAAGAAGGCTGGCACCAAGAACCCGGTGTTCATGCTCGACGAAGTTGACAAGATGTCAATGGACTTCCGCGGCGATCCATCGGCGGCGCTTCTCGAAGTGCTCGACCCCGAACAGAACTTCATGTTCGTCGATCATTACCTCGATGTTGAATATGACCTTTCGCAGGTGTTCTTTATCGCGACAGCGAACGTCCTGCACACGATTCCTCCGGCGTTGCAGGACCGCATGGAAGTGCTGCGCCTGCACGGCTATACCGAGCCCGAAAAAGTGGAGATCGCCAAGCAGTACCTGGTCCGCAAGCAGCGCGAACAGACCGGCCTCACCGAAGCCAACATCGTCTTCACCGACGAAGCGTTGCAGACGATAATCCGCAATTACACGCGCGAAGCCGGTGTCCGCAACCTGGAGCGCGAGATTGGCAACATCTGCCGCAAAGTAGCGCGCAAGGTAGTGAAGGAAGGCGACAAATACTCCGTAACCCTCGAAGCCGCGAACGTCTCCGAATATCTTGGAGTCCTCAAGTATCGCGACACCGAGGCCCACGAGCGCAGCGAGATTGGGCTCGTCACCGGGCTGGCGTGGACTGAAGTTGGCGGCTCGATTCTCACCACCGAAGTCGCCATCGTTGACGGCAAGGGCAAGTTGACCCTAACCGGCAAGTTGGGCGACGTCATGCAGGAGTCGGCGCAGGCGGCCATGTCATACGTGCGTTCCCGCGCGCATCGCCTGGGACTGCCACGCGACTTCTATCGCAACCTCGACATTCACGTGCACGTTCCCGAGGGCGCAATCCCCAAGGACGGCCCGTCGGCCGGTATCACTATGGCGACTGCGATCGCCAGCGCGTTGAGCCGCATTCCTGTGCGTCGCGATATCGCCATGACTGGCGAGATCACGCTGCGCGGCAAGGTGCTGCCCATCGGGGGTCTGAAGGAAAAGCTGCTGGCGGCGCATCGCGCGGGCATCATGGAGGTGCTCCTTCCCGCCGATAACGAGAAGGATCTGCCTGAGGTTCCGGAGAACCTGCGCGCCGCCATGAAGCTGCGCTTCGTGAAGACCATGGATGACGTGCTGGCGTTCGCGCTGGAGCGTCCTCTGCCCGATGTGCCTGATGAAGCCCCGGGGCTTGGCGCACTGCCTCCAGCCGCCGAAGCCCCTGCGGCACACCAGTAATCACCGACACCTATAAGAATTAGGGTGCCCCATCCTTTGCGCCCGACTATGGCGCAAAGGATGGGACTGATTCGTCTACACCGAGATCGTCATATGAATTGCGACTCCCTCGGCCTGCAGGGGTAACGGTCGCAGCCCAGGCCCAGCGGGCGCCCTGATTCGCGCTGCTCTTGCCTCGCGGGCTCCGCCCTTGACAACTGTATAGTGTATATGTACACTAAACAGCGAATGGCGCAGGGCCCTCGAATTCGGATCGACGCAGCTTCCGGTATTCCGGCCGTTCGACAGATTGTCGACAGTCTGCGGGTTCTTTTCGTCGAGGGCCAACTTATTCCGGGAACCATGCTCCCATCGGTCCGCCGAGTCGCTGTGGAGTTAGGTGTTCATTTCAATACTGTGGCGGAAGCGTACCGCCAGTTGGCTGCCGAAGGATGGCTTGACTTGCAACATGGGCGCGGTGCGGTAGTAGTGCCGCGTAACGTCCCAGTCGTTACCAATAGGGCTCGGCATGACGACTTACACAACCGGCTGCGCGGGTTGGTGGCACAGTTGCGCGCCGAAGGCATTTCGGCGGCCAGTATCGCAGACGAATTGCGCGCCATCGCAAAGGTGGTGAAATGATCATGAGACTTATCCTCTGCACCGTCTACATCTTCATAGGGGCGCTGGTGTTTGCGTCACCGAATATGTCCCGCCGCGAGCTACTCTTTGCTGTTCCGGTTCCACCGGATTTCCGTCAGAGCCGCGCGGGCCAGCATGCCATCCGGATGTTCCGTTTGGTCATCGTGATGGTCGTGGCCGCAGCGGCCGGTGCGATGCTATTGTCCCCAGCTAGTTTCCTTAGTATGACTGCCGCCGTTGCACCGATTGCCATTGTGCTTGCCGGAGTAATCACCTTCCGCTGGCAGAATCATGCCTTGGCTGTGGCGGCTATTCAATTTACTGGTTCCCGCGAAGTGGAAATGAGCGTCGCGCCAGACGACTTACCGCGGTTCGCGTGGTTGGCGGGCGGTCCATTCGTTGTCTTGGCGGCCGCTGCCACTTGGTTGTATCTCCATTGGGACCGAATCCCGGCGCGATTTCCAGTGCACTTCGGCGCCGACGGCCAAGCCAACCGCTGGGCTGAACGCACGATCAAAGGAGTGTATGGCCCGCTGTTCTTTGGCACGGAGATTTGCTCTTGGGTTTTGATCATGGCGTTGGCCGGTTGGTTCGGCTCTCGTCGGTCGCGGTCCCGGCCGGTCATGCTCGGAGGCGTAATTGCTATCGAATACATACTCGGCCTGTTGTTCGCGCTAATCGCTGTTCAACCGCTCACAGCCATTCCGATTTGGGCGATCGTGCTCTCACCTATGGTCATCCTGATTCTACTCATCATCGTAATGACAAGGAAAATGAGCGAACCCTGGGAGCCCATGGATCCGACGCCGAACGAGTGTTGGAAGGCCGATGTCTTTTACTACAATCCCAACGACGGAGCGCTGTTCGTCGAGAAGCGCGATGGCTTGGGTTACACGTTCAATTTCGCGAACCGTTGGTCGTGGGCGCTTCTTCTCGGCTTGGTGCTGGTGATTGCTTCCGTTCCGTTTGTCTTAGCTTGAGTTTCCCGCGACGTGTAGGAGCTGGCCGGTGCCCCACACAAGCCCTGACCTCAAACGACTCGTCCTATACGCCGACCCAACCCGCTCTACAATAGAGCCGCATGGCTGGCCACTCACAACTCCGATTTTCTGTGAAAGGCAGTGCCGCCCTTGTCGTCGCCATTGGCACCGTCGTCGCCCTTCTGATCCTGCTGCCCGCCTACCGCATTTTCTTCGCCATCAGCCTCGGCATCGCCATCATCGTGGCCGTCATTCTCTACTTTTGGCATAAGCTCCGCCCCGTACGCATCGACGACGTCGAAGACAAGCGGCCCTTGAAACTGGATTGATCTATTCCTCTTCCGGGACTTCTGGTTACTTTCGTTTTGTCCGCCTCCTGTTTTCCTTGCCCCATCGCCACCAGTCACGGTATTCATAGGTCGGCCGAAATTCGGCCAGCCCTATCGGGTCTGTGTGAGAACTAACGTTCGGGTTGCGACGGTGGTACAAGCTGCCAGAAGTCCAGCCCCATGGGGGCGGGGACATGATAGCCCAGCACGCAGCCGAAGGCGGAGTGCTGGGTAAAGTGGGAAGAAGATTTGAGTCCCCCGGGGACGATATAGGTTTCTCACACGGACTCTATTGGGCTCGGTTGCCCTAGCAGCCGCGTTCTTTGATAATCTCGAGACCAGCTCCCAGCTAAGTATGTAATTCTGCGACTTTGCACTCTTTCAGCTGGCAACTCCTTGATTCTAAAGGAGCGCCCTTCCGACCCTGCAAGCTAACTCCTTTGTTTGTGCGACTTTGCCTCTAAGTCCAATGTTTCTGCGACTTTGCGGACCAGTGATTTGCTAAGTCCTTTGTTTGAGCGACTTTGCAAAATGGAGGGGGAGGGGGAGGCGCGCCTGCCTTGCTCTTTCCCGCCCTTCCAGCCATAGTGAAAGCATGAAGGTCCAAACACGCTTCGTGACGTCCGCAGCCGATCCCAAGCAGTTCCCCGCGCCCAGCGCACCGGAAATCGCCTTCCTGGGACGCTCCAATGTCGGCAAGTCGAGCCTGATCAATTCGCTCGTGGCCGACAAGATCGCGAAGACTAGCAACACTCCCGGACGCACCCAGACCATCAACTTTTTTGAGTTGCGGCGGCCCGGCAAACCTCATCCGGAATTCTTCTTCGTTGATCTTCCGGGTTACGGTTACGCGCGTGTGCCGAAAGCGATTACTACGCTATGGTCAGGCTTCATCGATCCCTATCTCGAATCGCGCCAGTCGTTGGCGCTTTGCGTGTCACTGGTGGACATTTCGATTCCCCCGCAGCAATCGGACATTCAGCTTCATGAGTGGTTACGCCACCACGACCGGCCCTATCTCGTCGTGGCGACCAAGGCAGATCGCATCTCCAACAATCTGTTGCGCAAGTCACTCGCCAAGTTGTCGGAATCGCTCGGAGTCGCCGTCGAGGCGATCATTCCCTTCTCGTCCAAGTCGCGGGTAGGACATGTTCAACTGTGGCGCGCCATTCAAGCAGCCGCGCACATCGATCCGCCCGGGGCTACCCGTACTTCAGATTCCGAAGCGGGATAAACTACGCGGGCCAGATTTCCAGCGCTGTGTGAGTCAGGATTTGCTGTTTCGCGGCTTCCGAAATTGGCAGATTGCGAAACTCGGCGAGGTTGCTGGCAATTTCAGGAACGCCTGGTCCGGGCCAGTCGGTACCGAACAGGGTCTTGTGTGCAATTTCTTCAAGGCGCGGGAAGTAGTTCAACAGCGATTTCGGCGGAATGCCGCTGATGTCGAGAAATACGTTGCGGTGCCGGCGCACCAGGAAAAACGCGCTGTCCATCCACAGCGGACGCCCACCGTGCGCCAGCAGAATTTTCAGCTTGGGAAAATCCACGGCCACGTCGTCCACATACATGGGATCGCCGTACTTGTTACGCGCGCCCGGAAAGATCGAAGTGCCGGTGTGCACCATGACCGGAATCCCATTGGCTTCCGCGGCGCGGTAGATGATTTCCAGCTCTTTGACTCCATTCAAATAATCGTTGGGATATAGGAGCTGATGCGGCGGGTGAATCTTGATCAGCCGAATGCCGAGACGAACAATTTGCTCCATATCGGCCAATACGTTTTTGGTATGACGCGGGTGCACGCTGCCGCATGGAATCAAACGCTTTGGAGCTTCCTTTACATAGTTGGCGACCCACCCATTGACCGCCGGCGTGAAGCCGATGACCTCGGGCGCGACATAGTTGATCAGAACGGCGCGGTCGATGCCGATCGCATCCAGATGTTTGAGAAACGCTTTAGGTGACTGGCAGAATTGCTCAATCCGATCGAAGTCTTTCCGCGACTTCTTCATCAGGGCCAGCGCCTCGGGCCTGAAGAGCTCCATGGGAGCGATATGAACGTGGCAGTCGGTGATCATCTCAGTTGGCTGCGGCGTCCAGCAGCGCGCGCTTGGCGAAGACCTTGACCATTTCCCGCCGATATTCCGGCGTAAGCGCTGAAGTGGTGAGTGGTTTCGACGTTCGCGACGCCAGTTCGCCAACCCGCTCTGCGAGTTCTTCATCCAGTGCAGCGCCGATGAGATGCGCATCGGCATCCTTCACCAAGTGCGGTGCCGGATTGACCGCGGTGATGGCCATCCGCGCATCCTCTACTCGACCTTCGCGCATCTTCAAGGCGACGGCCACTCCAGCGAGCGGGTAGTCGATGCTGCCTCGCACGCGGAGCTTCTGGTAACTGCCGCGCCACCCCTTCGACGCTTCGGGGAGATAGATTCGCGTGACGATTTCCTGTGATGAAAGATGCAGGCGCACGATGCCGTCGTTGACGTAGAAGTCTGCCATTGGGACGCGCCGCAATCCATCGGGACCAGCGATCTCGATCTCCGCGCCAAGACAAAGCAGCGCGGGAGGAGTGTCGCCCGAGAAGGCCGCCCAGCAAGTCTTTCCGCCGGGCGCAACATGGCACAAGTCGCCGTCTTTCTTCAGGCAAAATCCACAACTCTTGCGCCACAACAGCGACTGGTTGTACCAGAGGCAGCGCGTATCGAGACAGATGTTGCCGCCCAGGGTACCCATGTTCCGCAGCACCGGAGACGCAACCGTCTTGGTCGCGTGGTACAGCACGGGATATTCACGCCGGACGAGCGGAGAGTATTCGATGGCAGCCAGCGTTGTAAGCGTACCGATGGTCACGCCACCGCCGGGCGTTGCGTAAATACCACGCAATTCAGACACTCCGCGTAGATCGAGCACGTAGGGAGGCGTGAACAACTTCTGCTTCATCGATGGCAGAAGGTCGGTGCCGCCGGCGATGACCTTCACTTCGTCGGCGTGGTTCGAAAGCAAGGCAACGGCCGCGTCAAGGATTTTCGGCCTCAGCAACTGGAAACTCGGCAGGCTCACTCGACACCTCCCGCTGCAACACCTCGCCGCGCCGGATCGGCGGGATGTCGCTCTGGGCCCTTGCCTCGAAACCACAGCGAGCCGCCGTGTTCACGGAATTTCTTCGGTTGCGTCGGGTCAACTCCTTCTGTCATCTCGATTCGCTTCATGCCTCGTTTAGCCCGCAGCGCAGCCAAAACTCGCTCGGGAGTGAAAGGTGCCTCACGCAACCGAACTCCCACTGCGTCGTAGATGGCGTTGGAGATCGCGGGAATCGTGGCTGCCAGCGATCCCTCTCCCGCTTCCTTAGCCCCAAACGGGCCTTCAGGATCGATGCTCTCGACAATCACGCACTCAATTTCAGGGGATTCGACCGACGACGGACTGCGATACTCCAGCAGTCCAGGATTCATCAGCAAGCCGTCCTTCCACACCATTTCTTCCTGCAGCGCCTGGCCGAGTCCCATCCACACTGATCCAATCACTTGTCCCTCGACTGCCACTGGGTTCAGTGCGCGCCCGCAGTCATGGGCCGCCCAAATCTTGTGGACTGTCACTTCACCCGTGTCCTCGTCGACGCTGACCTCAGCCACTTGTGCCGAGTAGGAATACGCTGGCGAGGGACCGACACCCGCTCCCTTGTGTTTGCCGCCTCGCGCCTCAACCGGAGGAGCGTACGATCCCGTTCCTGTGAGTCCACCGTGCACATCGATCGCCGCGACCACAGCTTCTTCAAAGCTCATGTAATCCCTGGCGGCATCATCCTTGCGGGTCTGCAGTACCGAACCGCGCAGGATTTGCCCATCCACGTGACCACTCGCCGCCTCTGTCTCGGGGCGAACAGCGAAAGATTCGATCGGGCTCGTGCCTCGCTTCGATACGCGGTCATCGCGTATCTCGACATCCTCAGGTGCACAGTTCATGCGCCGCGCGGCCGCGCTTACAATGTTTTTCTTCACGTCCTCAGCCGCGCGCAGAGCTGCGTTTCCGGCCATAAACGTGACTCGGCTGGAATACGAACCCAGGTCGATGGGCGTGAGATCGGTATCGGCTGCAATCACTTTCAACCGTGACAAACTGCATCCCAAAACTTCGGCAACGACCTGGGCTATCATGGTGTCGGAACCCTGGCCAATCTCCGATGCACCCGTGTAAACCACGACGCCGCCATCGCGGTCGATCTTGATGTTCACCGTCGAGTGCGGCATGTCGGATCGGATGATGCTGTTGGCCGCTCCGCTGACGTAGTGGCTGCAGGCCATACCCAACCCACGTCCCTTGGGCAACGTGCCGCGACGCTTCCTCCACGCGGATCGTGTGATGACCTGGTCGATGCATTCCGGCAAGCCATAGCTCAACACGCGCAGTCCATTCACCGTAACCGTTGGGGGCTTGAGCAGATTGATGCGGCGCACCGCCGCCGGATCGAGATTCAGCTTGGCCGCAATCTCGTCCATCTGCGACTCGAACGCAAACCGCACATTCACCGTGCCGTGACCGCGCATGGCTCCGCACGCCGGCTTATTGGTTAGAACGCGAAAGCCGTCATACCGAATGTTCGGGATATCGTACAAAGCACCGAGCAGCGCGCCCGAATACAGGATCGTCACGATGCCGTAAGAGCAATACGCGCCGCCATCCTGAATGACCTTGCAGGCGACTGAAGTCACCCGCCCGTCGTTCTTGACGCCAGTCTTCAGGTCGATGATGGTGCGCGGACGTCCGCGATGCGCCCAGAATACTTCTTCCCGGGTATAGGTGATCTTCACCGGCGCTTTGGCCGCACGTGCCGCAACGGCAGCGATGATTTCCAGCGGAATGATCTCGCTCTTGCCGCCAAAGCCTCCGCCCACCAGCGGCTTGATCACGCGGATTTGCGACATCGGTAGTTCGAGCACCAGCGATAGTTTGTGTTGCAGGTAATACGGCACCTGCGTGGATGACCACACGGTCAACCGTCCCTGCTTGCCAGTGTGCGGGTCGATCTCAAAGCTGGCCAGCGTACTGTGCGGCTCCATCGCCGCATGCGTCACTTCATTCGCGATATAGCGCGCCTCGGCGACATAATCTGCGTCCGCGAAACCCTTCTCCGGATCACCGAAGACGTGGTGGTAGTCCTTTTCAATGTTGTTCGGCCGGTTTTCGTGGATTAGGTCGCGCTCGGCCTTCATCGACTCTTCCGGATCGAAGTACGCCGGGAGAGGCTCATACTCAACGTTAATCAATTCCAGTGCCTGCTCGGCAACGTCTTCACTTACCGCCGCCACGCAGGCAACGTTGTCGCCGACGTACCGCACTTTGCCGACGGCCAACGCTGTCTCATCATGCCCAACCGGCAGAATTCCATACTGATTGGGCGCGTCGTCTCCGGTGACAACAGCGACCATGCCTTCCAGCGCGCGGGCCCGACTGGTATCGATGCTTCTGATAAGCGCATGGGGATACGGCGAATGCAGAATCTTGCCCACCAGCATTCCCGGAAGGCTGAAGTCGTCTGTGTACTTGCCCGCCCCGGTGGTCTTGCCTGCGGCATCCACCATCGCGATCGACTTGCCGATTACGGAAAACTCGCTCATGAATGTTTCGCCCCTACCAACTCCTGCTCCATGCGTTGCTGCTCGGCCTCAATCACGGCACGGATCGCCTGGTACATCTGCGAATACCCGGTGCATCGACACAAATTGCTGCTCAAAGCCTCGCGAATCTCTGCTTCGCTGGGATCGGGATTGTTGGCCAGCAACCAGCGCACGGTCATCATGAATCCAGGCGTGCAGTAGCCGCACTGCGAGCCGCCGAAATCGCCATACGCTTTCTGCAGCGCGGCCAACCCACCGCCTTCCGAGATGCCTTCAACGGTGGTGATTTCACATCCCTGATAGCTCGCCGCCAGCATGGTACAGGCGAGCATCGGCACTCCATCAACCTGCACCGTACAGGCACCGCAAGACGAATCATCACATCCTCGCTTGGATCCCGTGAGGTCAAGGTCCTGGCGCAGCACATCCAGCAGCAGGCTATTGGGCTGCGCTGCCAGTTCATGAGCGCGACCGTTGACGCGGAGTTCGATGAGTTCCTTCTTCATGTCCAGATAATCCTCTAGTAAAGCGGTACCGACGGGTCGATCTCGCGCGACCAGCGGTCGATTCCTCCGCGCAACGACTGCACCTTCTCAAACCCCTGCTGCCGCAGCCATGCTGTCACACTCATAGAGCGCACGCCGTGATGGCACACGACTACGATGTGGTTTTCCGGATCGAGCTCCTGGTTAAAGCGCGCCGGAATATCGCCCATTGGGATATGTTTGCTGCCGGCTAAGTGCGCGACCTCATACTCCCAGGGCTCGCGAACATCGACCAATTCAAAGCCCTGACCGGCATCCTGCATGGATTTCACTTCAGCGACTGAAATCTCGTAATCCATCGAGCCTCCACAATGTCAGACGTAACATCACTTCCCGGTCCACTTCGGCCTGCGTCGCTCGAGGTGCGCCTGGATACCCTCTTGCGCATCTGCGGTCTTCATCAGTTCGTCGAAATAGATCTGTTCGGAGCGGGCCAGGCCCTTGTCGAAGTGAATTGAATCCCACGCGTACAACGCTTTCTTGGCCACAGCCATCGCGGCTGGACTTAACTGCGACACCCGCGCGATGCACTCGGTAACCAGAGTCTCCGGATCGTCGGCCAACCCGTTGACCAATCCGGCGGCCAAGGCTTCCTGACCGGTGATCGTGCGTCCCGTCAGGATCATCTCCGCAGCCAGCTTTTGCCCAACAATCGACGCCAGCGCCGCAGCCGCCACCGGTGGATAGCACGCCAGTTTGATCTCTGGGAATCCCCAGACGGAATCCGGCGAGGCATAAACAATGTCGCACAACATCGCCAACTCCGCCGCACCTCCCAGGCAGTGGCGTCGCACGGCTGCAATGGTGACTTTCTTCGTCGCGACCACGGCCCGGATCACGCTGTGAAACGCCGTCAGCATGTTTCGCACGTTCTGGGCGTCATGCGCGGCAATGTCAACGCCGCTGGAGAACGCACGCTCAGAACCTGCGAACACGATCGTGCTGACGTCTGCGATTACCTCGATCTGCTCCAAGGCAGCCAGCAGCTCGCCCATCATCTCCATGTCAATCACGTTGAGCGGTGGGTTGTTCAACGTGATGCGAACCACGGAAGCTCCGAGGTCAACGTTGATGCGATTGAAGGCGGGCTTGCTGACGAGTGTCATCATGGTGTCAGGACCGTTTCCGGGTGCGTTTCCTGGGTAACGACGCAGTGGATTCTCCCGCGATGGCGTCAACCCGTTGTGCAGGTTGCCACGCCGACTCGCGTCCGCCGCGCACGCCCTGTAAGAAGATGTCGCTGATTTGTCGCGCAATGACCTCTGCACCCGGATCAACCCGCGGTTTGTACCAGGTGTACAGCCAGTTCATCATTCCGAACAGGCCCATGACGGCGGTGCGCGTCGATACGCCGCCGGCTGCGGCTGTGTTTTGCCCCAGTCGCGTGAGTTGCTCTGCCTTGGCCAAGTCGTCCACCAGCCCGATGCAGATTCGGTAATACTCGCGCTTGATGGCCGCCAGTTCCGCACCATGACCATCCTTCAAAGCATCATCCTCGTGCGAGAGGACTTTCATGGCCGTCTGGTTGCTCACTGCATAGTCCACATGGTTGTGCACGAATATACGGATGCGCTCTTCCGGGTTGCTGCTTGCAGCCAGACGCTCGCGCAGGCGATCGACGATGGTGGTGAAGGTGTGCTTCTGGATGTGGTAGAGCAGTTTTTCCTTGGAGTCGAAATAGTAGTAGAGTCCCGCGAGCGACATGCCGCTGAGCCGCGACAAGTCGCGCATGGAGGCGCCTTCGTAACCCTTCTCGGCAAAAACCTCGGCGGCATAGTCGAGAATTTCGGAGAATCTGCGATCGAAGCGGGTATCCTGACCGGGAGTGCGAGGCTGGACCGGGATCGTCGACGCTGTCATGGACTGGTTCCTGAGTTGCGGGCGGCCCCACAAATTTCATTCGAACGTTCGTTCTAATTTAACACCTCCTCGGCGTTTGGACAAATGCCCCCTGTTCTACCGGAAACACAACGACCCGACCCGATACGCACTCTGTTTGCCGCTACTCCGTTGGCGCCAGAAGAGAGCGGTCCGAGAGGACGTCTGACCTCATGAAATACTTGAAACGCGTGTTGGCTGGAATTGCCGCCCTGATATTGGTTCTTGTCTTAATTCCCATCACGGCTCTGCTGGTGGCTTTGGTCTATTCCGCGATCGCCAATCCGCCTCAAACGGGCGGCGCTGTGGGATGGGACCCGCTGAGCCTGCTTCACCAAATCCCCATCATTGGCCTGTTGCCCGGGTGGACTCCACTCATCGTGCCTGTGCTGCTTGTCTTCACAGCCGGTTTTTACTGGCAATTCCGGCGTGACGCGCGGAAGTTGACCCTTCGCTGACGCTTACGTTGACAAGTATCCGCCTGACAAGGCAAACTGCAGAATCCTGAGGAATGTGTTCCGAAGGCTCGGTTAAGAGTGAGCCATGCGGAAACGGCCAATTCATGACCGCGCAATCGAAGGTTTCGTACCGGATGGAATCCACGCTGGAAAGCGTGAACAAAGCGGAAGAGATGGCCGAGCAGGTCGCCACTCAGGCTGGCTTCGATGAGGACGTTCGGGGCGGCCTGACCATGGCTGTTCGCGAGGCCATGGTCAACGCGGTCTTGCATGGCAACGCCTACGATCCCGACAAGCGAGTCGATTTGTCGTTTGAACAAAACGGCCGGGAGTTGATAATTACCATTGGGGATGAAGGCAAGGGTCTCGAACCCGATGAAGTCCCTGATCCCCTCGCGCCGGAGAACCTGATGAAACAGTCCGGCCGCGGTATATTCCTGATCCGGGCATTTATGGACGAAGTACGGTTCCGAAAACTGGAGCCGGGCACTGAAATTACATTGATCAAACGGATACCAGGTACTGAACTGGACCGACAGGAGGCTTCCACGTGAGCATGAAAGCAAGCACCCGGCAAGTGGATGGTGTGACCATCGTTGACTTGAGCGGGAGAATCACTTTGGGCGAAGGCAGCGTGGTATTGCGCGACACCATCAAGGACGTTCTCGGCAAAGGCGCCAAGCATATCCTGCTGAATCTGGGCGACGTCAGCTATATCGACAGCTCCGGTATCGGCGAACTGGTCAGCGCGTTTACCTCCGTGCAACGTCAGGGCGGCGAACTCAAGTTGCTGCACCTGACCAAGAAAGTGCACGACCTGCTGCAGATCACCAAACTTTACACGGTGTTCGATGTGCAGGAAGACGAAGCCAACGCTATCAAGTCTTTCGCTAAATAACTGGCACCTTCCCGCCGATCTCGGCACAGCAACGTCGGACGCCTTTTCGCCTGCCGCCGAGAGGCGTCCGCTGCTTGCTCGCCGCTTGCCTTACAATCGCTTCATGCCCCGAATAACGCGACTCGATAATGACCAGGTCGATCCCGAAACCAGGAAAATCTACGACGTCTATCTGCAGGAGCGCGGAAACGTACCCAACATGTTCCGTACCGCCGCGCATCGGCCGGAAATTTTCCGGACCATGATCGCCCATTTTCGAGCGGTGATGAACACCGGTACCGTTCTGGCAAAGCTGAAGGAACTGGTGATCGTCCGCACCTCGCAGATCAACCGCTGCGAGTATTGACTGTCGTCCCACACCGCCTTGGCAAGGCGGCACGGCTGGAGCGACGACCAGATCGACAACCTCGCCGATTTCCGCAATCGCGCCGATTTCACCGAGGCGGAAAAGGCTGCTCTCGAGTTGGCCGAACGGGTCACGCGCGACCCACACGAAGTAGATGACGCCTTCTGGGCAGAATTGCGCCTCCACTATGACGAGGGCGAGATTATCGAACTGCTGGCGGCCATCGGGCTGTTCAATTACTTCAATCGCTTCAATGACGCCCTGAGGATGGAGCCGACGAAATAAACCGGCGGCCCCTTGTTTATAGCCAGTTCCAGCGAGGTGCTTCCCGGCTGAACTTTTTCAATTCAGCGAGTGAATAAAACGTCCCGCGCCAAACCACGCCACCTCGGGCGAGGGTCAAGACAACAGAACGTACGACGGCATAGCTGAACAGCAGCGTACCGACAGGATGCAGTAGCACGTAGAAAGGCGAGATGTCGCTGCGCCGCGACATGCCAACGTAGATCGCCACCAGCGTTACCAGTGCTGCAAGGAAGCCCGCGCGCTCCCACCCCTGGGCGATCCAAATGCCGGCGAATGGTCCAAGGTTCACGATCAGGATGCCGCAGACCGCCAGTACGGCAAAGGCGGTATTGAAGTGGAGGATGGCGAAGAAATTCTTAGTCAGGTTGCGCACCATGCCCATCGCGCCGAACACCCAACGCAGTTTGAGCAGATCGCGGCCGAAGGCGCAGCATTGACGAAAGCCTTCCTGCTTCACCAACTCACCCAGCTTCATGTCGTCGAGCACAGCCAGGCGCAGTCGCTGGTAGGTGCCGATGCGCTCGTATACCTCGCGGCGAATGAGGTTGAACGCACCTACTCCCATTGAATCGCGTGATTTTGGATCGGCAACTTTCCAGGGACGGTGTGCGAACACAAATTGCGACTGGAAGAACGCCATCATCGTGCGTTCACCCATCGACTTCATGACCATGGTTGGAAACAACACTACGTGATCGGCTTGCTCCCGTTCCGCGTACACCACCGCCCGGCGAAGTGCATCGTTTCGGAACACAACATCGGCGTCTGTGAAGAGCAGCCAATCTCCAGTCGCCTGTTTCCCGGCCTGCCACATGGCATGAGTTTTACCTAACCAACCCGGTGGCAGTTCCGTAACGTGCAGCACTTTCAGCCGGTGATGCGAAGCCTCTCCCCTCTCCCTCCACTGCGCCTGCAATCGGTCGAGAATGGCGCCGGTAGCATCTTCCGAACGGTCATCGACGGCGATGACTTCGTAGTCGGGATAGTCGAGTTGCAGCAACGAGATCAAAGCAGCATCAATGTGCTCCGCTTCGTTACGGGCCGGAACCACAATGCTGATGCGTGGCACGCGTCCCGATGCATCGACTGGCGAAGCATCGTATTCCGGCCGGGTGATCTCCGCGATCTTATGCATGTTGAGGCCAACGGCAAATAGCCGTGACAGCCACACTGCGCCCAAGAAGATGCTGCAGGACCACACCACAGGATGTTGCAGAAAATCAGAAATCATCAGGCCGGCACTTCCCCGCCTGTCGCATCGCGACTTGGATTGCCTTTCGGAAGCGCGGGCGCGAAGCGCATGCCGTAAAACAAGATAATGGCCGACAGCACAACCGCAACGATGGTAGAGAAGAATCCCGTCTGCAGGTTGGTCTTATCGGAGATCCATCCGATCAGCGTCGGCGAAAACGCGTCGCCAAGAATGTGAATCGTGAATAAGTTCACCGCGATAGCTGTGGCGCGAATTCGAGCGCTTACGCTATTGACCAGCGCAGCATTCAGGGGAGCTGTGTTTAGCAGCAACAGAAATTCCCCCAGCATAATCGCCACGTACATCGGCGTCCCGATGAAATAGATGGCGACCACCATGGCGGGAATCGAAAGCGCCATTCCGACCGCCGAAACCAACTGGTACGCAGCCGGGGTGCGACGCAGCAGGCGATCTCCAAGCCATCCGCCAAAAAGCGTTGCCACAATCCCGCTGAACAGCGTCATCACGCCGAACACAAGGTTGGCGTGCTCCAGTGGGACGCCGCGCATGCGTGACAGGAACGTAGGCATCCAGACCTGCAGGCCTCCGACGGCGAACGTCATCATCGCCATGCCCAGGCTGACGGTCCAGTAGGCCTTGTTCCGGAAAAGCCCGAATATCGTGCCCCGCTCAACGCTGTCTGCCAAATGGTCACTGGCGCCGCGCTGCGGCTCTTTCAAAAGACAGACTCCCAAGGCCAAAACCATACCCGGGATCGCACATATGAGGAACGGCATGCGCCAGCCATGTAGGTGCCCAAGGTATCCGCCGACCAGGTATCCCAGGGCTGTGCCTACCGGAATCGCCAGGTAGAAGATCGACAGAACTCGCCCGCGGCGGTTCTCGGGAAACAAGTCGGCGATGAATGCCGGCGAGATGACCACAAACGTAGCCTCGCCGATGCCGACGATCAAATGGCGGAGCAGCAACTCGTCATAGTTATGAGTGACGGCCGATAAAAGTGTTGCCACACTCCACACCAGCGCGCCTGCGGCCATGATCCACTTGCGGGGGTAACGGTCGGCCAGTGGAGCGATCAGTGGTGCCGCGATCATGTAGCAGGCGAAAAATGCCGAAGTCAGAAACCCCACTTGCTTATCGCTGAGGACGAATTCCGCTTTTACCAATTCCTGTACTGCAAACAGGATCGACCGGTCGATGTAGTTGACGAAATTCAGCCCAGTCAACAGCAGTAGCGCAACCCAGGCATTGGTCTTGGAAGTCATCAGTTGGCGGAGAATACCACGTGGCCGTCGTTGAGACTATGGCCGCTTTTTGCTTCTGGGATAGCGCGCGATGACCACAGTACCTATCCCGCCACGCGGACGGAACTCGCCTTTCACCTCAGCCCATTTCGGCTTGGACGCGCGCACCACGTCTTCCAGCACGCGATTGACGATGTTCTCCTGGAAGATCCCCAGGTTGCGATAGGCAGTCAGGTACTCCTTCAGGGACTTCAGTTCCAGGCAGTCTTTGGCAGGCACGTAGCGGATCCAAAGAATTCCGAAGTCAGGCAGCCCGGTCTTGGGGCAGACCGACGTGAACTCGGGAACGTCAATCACGATCTCGTAATCTGGAAACTGGTTCGGCCAGGTTTCAATCTCCGGCAGCTTGGCGTCGAGACCCGATTCTGCATGCTCGGGCGTGTAGCTCTTGCTTTTTGCCATGCGGCTATTGTAATCGGCGGGAATGGGCGAAGCTCAACCTCGGAGGCAGCCGCCAGCTAGGCTATACTGGAGTCTTTGGACGCCGATGGCAGAGTCAATTGATAGCGGCCGCACCCGTCTGACTTGGAAACCTCGCTGGATCATCCTCATCGGTGTCGCACTGGCCGTGTTGATCCTGACGCTTTCGCTGGCTTTCCGGCGCACCCAAGTCCAGGTCCGGACCGCCCTGTCCTATCGCGAGACCATCACTTCCAGCATCGCCACCAACGGCAAGGTCGAGCCTATCGACAACTTCGAAGCCCATGCCCCGATGTCCACAAGGGTCAAGCGGGTTTCGATCCTCCCCGGGGAGTGGGTAAAGGCAAACCAGTTGCTGATTCAGTTGGACGACTCTGAGGCGCGGGCCCAAGTAGCTCGGGCTCAGGCACAAGTGAAGGGCGCCGAATCCGAACTGCTTGCCGTATCAGCGGGCGGCACGCAAGAGGAAGTTCTCACCACTCGCAACGCCTTAGTGAAGGCACAGGCGGACCGGGATGCCGCACAGAAGACCCTACAGGCGATGCAGCGACTGCTGCAAAGCGGCGCAGCGTCGCAAGCAGAAGTCGATACAGCTCAGGTCCAACTGCACGTGGCGGAGGCCAACCTTCACATGCTGGAGCAGAAGCTCCACGACCGCTTCTCCAAGCCGGAAATCGGTCACGCCGAAGCTCAACTGGCGGAAGCGCGCGCCGCTCTGGCGGCGGCCACCGACTTGGTACGCAATTTGAACATCTCATCGCCTCATTCCGGAATGGTTTACAACCTGCCGGTGCGCAAAGACTCCTTTGCGGCGGCGGGTGATCTTCTTATTCAAGTCGCTAATTTGCACCGCATTCGGGTGCGTGCTTTTGTCGACGAGCCGGAGATCGGACGCCTGCAAAAAGGCCAGCCCGTCGAACTCGCCTGGGACGCGCTTCCCGGTCGCCTGTGGAAGACCACGATCGAAAACCTGCCCACAAATGTTGTCCAGCGTGGAACTCGCATGGTGGGGGAAGTTACTTGCCTGCTCGACAACGACGACCTCAAGCTGCTTCCTAATACCAACGTGAGCGTCGCCGTTGTACTCGCGCGCCACGAAAACGCGCTCACCGTTCCAAGAGAAGCCGTGCGGCAGGATGCCGAGGGAAAGTATGTTTTCCAGGTCGTTAACGGCCAGCTCAAGCGGCGCAACGTGCAGACCTCGGTATCAAACCTGACCCGGGTGGAAATCACCAAAGGCATCTCAGACGGCGCGGTGCTGGCGCTTGGCGCAGTCAACATGCAGCCGCTCCGCGATGGGATGCCGGTGAAGAACCCCATCTGATGAGATCTCTCGTGCGTAACTATTCGATCATGCTGCTGGCTCTCTTCTGCGCCGTGATAATCGCGGCCGCCGACGCAACAGTCGAGAAGATGCTGGCATCCGGCAGCATCGACGAGGTCATTCGCACCCTCTCCAGCCGGAATGATGCGGCGTCCCTGAACCTGCTTTCGCGCGCCTATTACGCTATCGAACATTGGGACGATGCTGTGAAGAATGGCGAGCGGGCCGTCAGTGCCAGTCCAGACAATGCCATGTGCCACCTGTGGCTGGGACGTGAATACGGCGAGAAGGCGTCGGCCGCCAACCCGCTCTCGGCGGCTTCGCTGGCACGCAAAACGAAAAGTGAATTCGAACTGGCGGTGAAGCTCGACCCTGCCAATGTGCAAGCTCACGCTGATCTGGCTGAGTACTACACAGAAGCGCCGTCGATCATGGGCGGCGGCGCCGACAAAGCGCGCGACCAGGCCACTCAGGTCGCCAGTTACGATGAGGCAACGTCACACTGGATATTGGCGATCGTCGCGGAAAAGGACAAGCGCTACCCCTACGCGGAAAATGAACTCAGGCAAGCCATCAAGGTCGCCAAGAATCCGGCACAGTACTGGATGAACCTGGCCTCGTTCTTCCGGCGACGTTCACGGCTCGATGACATGCAGAATGCGATTTCTCAGGCCATCGCGCAACCCAACAAGAGCAGTGAGGTTAATTACAATGCGGCGAGCGAACTTCTCCAGTCAGGGCGGGACTTCCCCACCGCCGTGCAATACGTGAAGACGTATTTGGCTTCCAATGCCATGGCGGAAGATGCTCCCGCGTTTCGCGCCCATTACCTTCTGGGGCAGCTTTATGAAAAGATGGGCAACAAATCTGGCGCGGTGAGCGAGTACAAATCGTCGCTGGCGCTGGCGTCTGGGTTTGCACCCGCCGGCAAGGCCTTGGGCCGGGTGCAGTAACGGTTTCCTTCATGAGATTGCGCTCAATCCCGCGAGGCAAGTCGCCGACATCCCCGTATTTCGGGATGGGTCGCATCCGCCGTGCTGTGAGGCTGATTGCTCTCGCCTGCGCCGGGCTGTCGCTTTCAGGAATACTATTTGCCGCGGATGGCGCTCCTGCAGCTGAACCGCTTCGTTTCCGCACGGCCGTCGATCTGGCGCTTCAGCACAGCGGAGTGATGGGTATTGCCACCGTAAGCCAGTGGCGCTCGCAGAAGGCCTATCAGGAGGTCCGCAACCACTGGCTGCCGCAACTTACCGTCGGCTCCGGACTCGGCTACTCCTATGGATTTCCTCTGACTCTCGAAGGCTCCGCGCCATCCGTGGCAAATTTCACCTCGACCCAGTCGCTGTTCAACCTTTCGTTGAAAGAATTCTTGAAGGCGGCCAAGATCGACTGGAAAGCCACCTCTTTCGACGTGCAAGACAAGCGCGCAGAGGTGATCCTCGATGCCGCACTATCCTACGCGCAACTAGTGAACCTGACGGGCAAGCTTGCGACTCTCGCCGACGCCCAGTCTGCTGCCGAGAAGGCGCAATTCATGACGGAACAACGCCTTCACGAAGGCGTCGACAGTAAGCTCGATCTCACCAAGAGCCAGCTCGCATCGGCACGTATTCGACTGCGTATTGCCGACGCGCAAGGCCAGGTCGATGTCCTGCGCGAGCATCTGGCAAAGCTGACTGGACTGACGCCGGCCGAAATTCAGCCTGATCCAGAGTCCATGCCACAATTGCCGCTCTTCTCACAGGAAGACGATCTCGCGGCGCGGGCCGTTTCCAACAGCCCAGTGGTCAAATTGGCCGACCAGAAAGTCGAAGCCGCCGCCGCCCGCGCTAAGGGTGAGCACCGGGCGACCCTGCCGTATGCCGACATCGCGTCCCAGTACGCGTACCTGGCGCGCTTCAACAATTACGACCAATACTTCTTGCGGTATTCGAGCAACAATCTCGCTGCTGGCCTAAACATAAAGTTCCCATTCATGAACCCGGTGCAGAAGGCGAGGGCGGCACAGGCCGACGCCGATACCATCGTGGCCCACAAACAAGCCGACCTCACACGGAACCAAGTTGGCGAGAACGCACTGAAGCTGCAAAGATCACTGCGGCAGTTACAGGCTGCAAGGGACGTTGCCAAGCTCGAGTGGCAGGTTTCGCAGGGCGATTTGGAAACTGTGCAAGCCCGAATTCAGGCCGGAACTGGCAGCACCCGCGACGCCCAAATTGCTCAGCTTGAGGTCAACGACAAGTATGCTGCGTATCTTGATGCCGAGTTCGAACTGACGCGCGCTGGCCTCCAACTGCTACGGCTTACCGGAGAACTCGAAAATTGGGCCATTCCATCCCCATAAATTGCCATTCGCTGCATGTCACAAAAGCGCTGTAACTGAAACATTTTCAAGAGCTTCCACGTGGCAAGCGGCGTCTAAACAATGGTAAAATCATAGATACCACTATGCCTTTGAAGACGCTATTCCTGAATCCACCCTCGTTCGAGAACTATGACGGCGGCGCCAGTTCGCGCTGGCCTGCAACCCGCGAGATCGAGTCCTATTGGTACCCGGTCTGGCTGGCTTACCCGGCTGGAATGCTGGAAGGCTCCCGCATGCTGGATGCTCCGCCGCATCATGTGAGCGCCGAAGAGACCATTGAAATTGGCAAGAGCTTCGATTTCCTCGTGCTGTTCACCAGCACGCCGGGCTTCCCCGGGGACATCAAGTTGGCGGCGCAGATGAAAGCGGCCAACCCCAAGCTCAAGATCTGCTTTGTGGGTCCGCACGTGACGACGCTACCCGTAAAGTCGCTGGCTGACGGACAGGCCATCGATTTCATCGTGCGCCGCGAGTTCGACTACGCCACCGTCGAATACGCCAATGGCAAGCCGCTGAGTGAAATTCTGGGCGCATCCTATCGCGGGCCGAATGGCACAGTGATTCACAATCCTGACCGCCCTGCGGTCTCCGACCTCGACGCTCTGCCCGATGTAGTGGACGTTTACAAGCGCGACATTGATCCCCGCCGATACAACGTTCCGTTCCTGCTGTATCCGTTCGTGTCGCTCTACACGACGCGTGGTTGTCCGGCGCAGTGCACGTTCTGCCTGTGGCCGCAGACGCTGAGCGGACATCCCTGGCGCAAGCGCTCCTCCGACGCCGTGGCCGCCGAGATGAAGAAGGCCATGGAGTATTGGCCCTGGGTGAAGGAGTTCTTCTTCGACGATGACACTTTCAACATTCAGAAGGCCCGCACCATCGAGTTATGCGAGAAGCTGAAGCCGCTGAAGATGACGTGGTCGTGCACTTCACGCGTCACCACCGATTACGAGACCCTCAAGGCGATGAAGGAAGCGGGATGCCGCCTGCTCATCGTTGGCTATGAATCAGGCGATCCGCAGATCTTGAAGAATGTAAAGAAGGGCGCGACGGTAGAACGCGCGCGCCAGTTCACCAAGGATTGCAAGAAGCTGGGCCTGCTCGTCCACGGCGACTTCATTCTCGGTCTGCCCGGCGAGACCAAGGAAACCATTCGCACCACCATCGACTTTGCCAAAGAAATCGACTGCGAGACCATTCAAGTATCCGTCGCTCACGCGTATCCTGGAACCGAACTCTACGATTACGCGAAGGCGAACGGCTTCATCCTGAATGAAGGCGCGCAGATGGTCGATGACTCCGGCCACCAGGTTGCCATGATCGAGTATCCGGGACTGCCCCGCGATTACGTCATGGAGATGGTGCACCGCTTCTACGACGAGTACTACTTCCGGCCGCAGGCCATTTACCGCATCGTGCGCAAAGCCGTATTCAACAACGAGGAACGCAAGCGCCTCTATGTCGAAGCCAAGCAGTTCATGACTCTCCGCGCGTCTCGGAACCGGGCCGTCAAGGAAGCCCGCAAGATCCAAGGCACTCTGACAACTGCGGCGGCGCAGGGAGCGGTTCCAGCAGCGGCTGAGACAAAGCCAGAGCCGGTGGAAACGGTCAACGTCTAGTTCACGGGTGCCCCGTTCAAGCGACACGTAGCTTGAGCGGGGTTTTTCCGCGACAGCACAGTCCCGGAGGGGTCGGTGTCATAGCTCGATTGGAACAAGTACGGTGGAATAAATGACTGAATCTCGGCTGGCCTGAGCCGCTCAGCGGCGACATCTGTGTTAGACGCGGGCGTAAGCCCGCGGTCAAAGTGGGAAAATGTTCGAGCCGCGTAGCGGCGACACCAGCTATGGCACAGTCCCGGAGGGACGACAGATCATAGCCCAGCGCTTCAGCGCTGGATAAGCTGAAGAGTGACCGATCGAGTCCCGGCAGGGACGACAGATGGTTCCCCTGCTTTCGAGCATCTTCCATTCCCCTGCGCTTTGCACGGACGACGGGGTTTACCCTTCGACGAAATTCAATTTTCGTTTCGGAACATCACTTTGACCATCCGCAAATATCTCGTCCTCTTGGTCGTCATCGTCTGCGCTGCCTGCGGCGACGTCTCGCTCGCCCGCGGCATGAAGGCTTTTGGCGCGGTCACGCTGGCGAATCTTCCAACTCTGTACACCGCGCTGCTCAACCCTTGGGTCGGCCTCGGCATTCTCCTCCTCATTGGCTTCTTCGTAAGCTATCTCTCCGCCCTCTCCTGGGCCGATCTGACCTATGTGCTTCCCGCCACCTCGCTCAGCTATATCCTGATGGTGCTGCTCGCGAAGTTTTTCCTGCACGAGCATGTCACCGTCTGGCGGTGGCTCGGCGTCGCCCTCATCGTCACCGGAGTCGGCTTCGTGGCGAGTGGTCCCGAGGCAACTCCCGGCGCGCACCGCCACAATCGCATCGAGACCGTATATGGCCCGGTTGGCGCTTTGGGCGAGGCGGCTGACTCAGGAGTTGAGCCGTGAACCACCTCGCCGTATGGGGTGGCATCGCCGCTGTTGTCATCGCCTCGACCGTGGGCGACATTTTGCAGTCCCGCGCCATGAAGGAAATCGGTGACCTGGGACTGGTTCGCAAGTCGGAAGGCCTGGGGGCAGTCATTCGCCGCGTCACCACCAACACCCGCTTCATGATCGGCCTCGCATTCATGGCCGTAGGTTTCTTCTGCCTGCTCGTCACCCTGTCGTGGGGTGACGTGAGCATCGTCGGCCCGGCGTCAGCGTCGCTCACCTTCCTCGCCAACGCCCTCGTGGCTCACATCTACCTCAAAGAGAACGTCGATCGCCGCCGCTGGATGGCCGCCCTCTGCATCGCCGGCGGAGTTGCCCTGCTGGCGCAGTAACCGGCGCAACGGAAACAGGGCCAGATTACTTGCCAGATGGCGATTCATCACTCGTGATCGCGTCACTTTAGTCGCGACCCGCTCAGAAACAGTTCGGTGCTTGCCAGAAGGGCGTTTGCCGGTACGAATCCCGACTGACAAAAAGAGAACTTCCGGTTTGCCGTCACTCGCCCCTTAGCTGCTGGCGAGGAGGTATATAGAAGATGATCCTGTGGTTTTCACCTTTTCACCAGGTATTCTGTTGAAAGCAGATTGCTCTTGGTGTCGACTGGCGGCTCGAAACGGAGGCTATGAGATGTTAATCACTGTGGTCCTTCTGGACAGACAGCAGAAGGACGATCGCGAGCGGGCGTTCTTTTGCAACGTGGTAGCTCGACGGCCATCAACGAGGCGATCCTTGTCCGCCGGATTGCCTCTCGAATTCCTCTACAAGAAGAACACTAAATCCGGGTAATGGCCTTTCCCAACACTTGGGCCGTTGGTGTGAAGGTCTACTTGCAGGGAGGTTCCCACGTTGCCTTGAACTCTTGGATTGTAGCGTAATGCCCAGTCGCCGCATCCCGCACTGTCTCGAGGATCCAATCCGCGAGGGAGGTCAGTTTCTCACATGTTACGTCCGTCGTATCGACAATGAGATGAGGTACATCCAGTCGCCGTTCGAAGTGGGAATAGAGATCTAGCTGAATATAGAGACTCTCCACCAGCCAAGCAGGCCTTCCATCCCGAATCATACGTTCTCGCAGCACCGTTGAATCTGCTTTCAGAAGCACGACAGCCTGCGGCATTCCAATCAACCTCTCTGCCTCGGACGCCCGCTCCGAAAGCTTCTCTACTTGAGGCGGCGTAAGAAAGCCTAATCTCAAGTGCAACTGCAGAAAGACCTCCCGATCCTCTTGAACAATTCTGTCGATAACAACCGTTTTGTAGTGTTTGACGTTCAACACATCCGCAAGCTTCGTCGAGAGGACCTGCTCTTGCAAGATCTCACCGAATTCTCTCGTTGACAGTGCAGACTGTTCCAATCCAGCCAGAGGCAGGGGCTCAGGAACCAGTCCCACATTGGGGTGGGTCGCCAACAATCGCGCAAGCGTTGATTTGCCAGACCCAGTAGGACCTGCCAATCCAAGGATAAAACTCATCGCATACTCCGAAACCGATAGCCTGATCTTATGCCGCCGACCCCGCTGCTTCAAACTCTTTAAGCTGAACAATCACTTCGCTAATCTGCAAAATCACACTCTCAAAGGCGTTTCTCTCAGCTACATCGGAGAACAACAATTTGCTACCAAAGCAACAAATGACGCCGAGTGGTTTTCGTCCTTGCACATGCAATGGGCAGGCAAGAACCCACGCAACTGCCGGGTCTACTCGGTCAACGATCCTCTCATTGTACTTGGTGACATGCGTTGCCGGAAGCTCTTGGTAAATGAGATTATCCCGATTGAAAGAGTTACAAATCACGAGTTCATCTTCAGCGGGAAACGCGCAATCCATCGAATAATTTCCGGGAAGCTTCTCTTGTTCGAAAAAGAATCGTCTGTCCTTAATAAGTGCTTCCTTCCCCTCAACCTCGCCACGAAAAAACAAATGTATGTTCAGTCTCGCACTTTTGCTGGAATAGACGAAGGCTTCGGCCGATAGCTCAAGCAAGTGATTGACGGTATAGAGGAGCAATTCACTGAACCTTGCTCGGATATCGGCAACCGCTACATCTACATCTTTCCGGGACTTGCGAGTGCGCGTAACACTCAGCACAACCAGAATAAGCCACAAAGGCAGTAGTAAATTCCAGAGCCCTAGCCGACCGAGCGCCACAAAAAACTTCTCGCCCGTGAATAGTATGTTGGACAGTATGCCTACGAAAACAGCAGTGATGATCGAGGTCGCAAGGGGAAGCAGAATGTCAGCAAAACCGGCTTTTCCCACTCTTCTCATGGCAGTGCACGTCCTCGATTAACTCCAACGCGCTGCAAGGATCACTCTTCAACGCACGGGGTACAAGACAAAGTTCCGTCACCAGTTGAAATCAGTCCATTGGATCGACACCGACTCACGGATTGAGTAGTTGGAGACTATAGCCCGCGGATCTTGTTCAGAGGATAGAGCTGATCTGAATCTTGTAATTGTGCGTCGAGCGTCTCCGGTCCGACCTCCCAAACAAATCGACCGTCAGTCTCGAACACGAGATAGGGTTGCCGCGCAAAATCAAGGAAACGAACTGTGATTTGCTCCCGGTAGAATTCGGTCAACTCGGCAATATGTTGCGATAGTTCTTCCAGTTCCTCATCGTTAAAAGCCCAGCGCTCTTCCAATTCTCGGCCGCGTCCGCGAGGAACGAAGGTCATAAAACTCACCTTGTGTACCTCTTCGCTGGCAAGAAATTCAATCCACTTCCGCAAGTCGAGTTCATACTCTCGATGAAGTAACGTGTGCACGCTGGTTTCGATGCCAGCAGAGATCAACTTCCTTGCATTCGCGAGGATCGTGTCGTAGACAGGTCTGCCTTGCAGACTATCGTGTCTTTCCCGAGGACCATGGAGGGATATTTTGACCCGCGCTATCGCTGCTCGCAGCGCCTCTAGGTGAGCTTCGGTAAGCAGTGTGCCATTGGTCACGATCGTAGGCTCCATCCCTTTCTTTCGGCATTCGAAAATTAGAGGAAGGAGTTGATGATGGACGAACGGCTCACCGCCGGTGAATTTGATGCGCTGGGCTCCGCGTTTAGCGAGAAATGCTAATGATTCGACAAGTTGAGAATACGGGAGCTGTCGCTGATTCGGAGGCGCCTGACAATAAGAACAACCAAGATTGCAGGCACGCGTGACGCGGAAGCAGACGGTTGACATTACCTCAGCGGTTGGTCTGGGACGACGGCGCTCAACAACCTGTTTCATCCAGTCCTCCGATCTGCCTGTAGAGAGGTAGGCTACCTGCTCGGGCGATGTTTGTCGAGGGGTGCAAAACAGGGGGTGCAAAACGATATCCTTCCGTTAGGCGCTGTAACCATCACTGGCGAAATTTGCCAATCAATCGTAAGCCCTTTAGAGTTAAAGGTTTCCGAGTTTTGCACTAACAACTTTCTGAATCGCCCACCCGAAGCGGGGAAATTGTCCATATTGGTATCCGGTAGTCGGCGATCCGGAAGTAATCCAGGTGGCCACCGAGCGGATTCAGTAACGGGAAGTCGGCTTGCAGGAAGCTCATCTGTAGCGCCAGTCGGGCCACTTAGTGATTGCTGGCCTGATCTGGCCATATCGTAGCCAATCACGAAACGGAACAGCGGCCGGGATCACTCGCGAGACGGCAACTTGCCAACCCGTAATCCCGAACGGCGACGCGCAGCCGGATTGCCTATGCCATGGCGATTTATCGCCAACTATGGGTAGCGGGCGTACAGCTTTCAGCACGGGTAACAGTGGCAAAAGAGCAACACAACCGGAAAGGACGAAATCGTTATTTCGTTATTCAAGCAAGCGGGGATTACAGAACATAGCTCCGCAGCATCCACCATACGAGGAGTAATGCGACCACGGCACCCGCGACATGAACCATCCAGTCGCCAACTGTTTTCGGTTTGCCAAAATTGAACACGGCGGCATGGTAGCACGGCCTCAAAAAAGACACAGGAGAACCCCGGGGAAAAGCGCAATAACTACCAGCCGCCAGGTGCCCCACCCTTGTCGCGCAGCGACAGAGCCTGCTCTGAGCGAAGTCGAAGGGGTGGGCGATGCAGCCCAGGGACACCAATCGCCCCCGTACCCGCGACACTCCCGTCCCGCCCGGCGGGACGGCATAAGAAAGCCCACCGTTTCAACGCTGGGAAAGCTCGTTTTATAGATGGGGAGTCCCTGCGGGGACGACAGATGCCGACGAGGGCTTCAGCCCGAGCTCCCGCATTCGTCCCATTTCGGGAAATCTGGTTACCCTCGTAACGTCAACCTCTACTTTTCGCCTTCACTCCATCCCCACCATCGCCTACCCTGACCAAATGACCCTGCGGAGGTCTTTATGAACTCGCACCTGATCATCCGTCTTTGCCGCCACACTCTTTCCGACGGCCACCACTGCCAAGGCCCCGCCGTCAGCGGACGTGCCTGCTGCCGCCATCATCTCGACGCCCGCACCCGCCTCCACAACCTGGCCCGCGCCCGCCGCCTCGCCTGCATCCCTCGGCTTTGCGTACCCACGACCCGGCTCGACCTCGCCTTGAACCGCGCCGAAGTCCTCCGCGTCGTGAACACCGGCAGCGTCGACTTCGCCACCGCCCGAATGTTGCTCTGGGCCATGGATCTCACCGCCGCCGCCCTCCCCGCCGAGCCAGCCACCCGTCCGCACCGCACCAGTAACCCCAATGTTTTCTATTACGTACCACTAAAGCCTTTGTTTTCCCAAAGCTGTAACGAAAACCCCTCACAAGTACCTGAAAACACAAGAAGGCTAGGGGAGGGGGGTACCCCGTAACAATGCCTACTCCGCTTGCGCCCGCTTCCGCGCGAACCACAAGAAGACCGGGATGCCGGACACTATCAGCCCGCAACCCCATATCGAGTTTCGCAGGTTCTCCTGGAACGTGTAGTACAGCAGCACGGCCGCAACCAGCACGAACACCGCTGGAACCACCGGATATCCCCAGGTGCGATACGGACGTGGCGCATTGGGTTCCTTCCAGCGCAGCACAAACACGGTACTGGCGGCGATCATGTAAAAGAGCCATTCCGAAAAAATCGTCAGGGAAAACAGCGCTCGAAAGCTGCCCGCGAACAACAACAGGAGCACCGACAACACCAACTGCACGACCAGCGCGACCGACGGTGTATGAAAGCGGGGATGCACGTCGGCCATGGCCTTGAAAAAGTACCCGTCGCGCGCCATGGCGTAAGGAATGCGGGCGCCGCTCATGATGGTTCCATTCAGCGTGACCAGCATCGACAGCGCCATGCCGGCAGACACGATTGCCGCTCCCCAGAGCCCGACCGCGATCGCCGTTGCCTCCGACGCTGGACGCGGCGAGGCCGCGATGCTGGCTGCCGGCAGGACATACTGCACCGCGGCATTCGTCAGCATGTAGAGAACGGCCACGATGCCCACACCTGCGATCAATGCAATCGGGATGGTGCGCTCGGGACGGCGGATCTCGCCACTCACCATGTTCAGATCGTTCCATCCGTCATACGCCCACAGAGCGGCCACCAGCGCCGCCATGAAGCCCGCAACGCCTCCCGTCGCGCCGGCAAAATAAGTGCCGAAATTTCGCCACGTGCCGCTGGCTGCGGTGAATCCGATCACTCCGACGCAGGCGATCATCACCACTTTCAGCACCGTGAAGACCAGTTGGAATTCGCCCGCACGTTTCACCCCGATGTAGTTCAGCCAAGTGATCAGGGCAGCAGCGGCGATAGCGACCAGGTGCCCGTAGCTGATAACGAACGGCGTCCGTACTGCCGCATCATTGAAGAAGGCCAGCGCAGGAAATGTTCCGAGAATGCGCACGATTCCCGTGGCAATGGTCGCGATCGATCCAGGCTTGGCGATGGCGAACCACGTCCAGCCGTAAAGAAACGCCGGCAGTTCTCCGTAGGCATCGCGAATGTACACATATTCGCCACCGGCCTGCGGCTTCATCGCGCCCAGCTCGGCGTAGGTAATCGCCCCGGCCATCGACAGCGCGCCGCCGACAATCCACGCCAGATAAACCAAATGCGCCGAGCCGACCGCCTGCATCATCTCCGCTGGAACAAGGAATATCCCGCTGCCGATGATGGTGCCCACCACAATTGCGCTTGCCTGGCTCACTCCCAACTCGCGCAGCAGGGTCGGGGTACTCGTTTTTATCTCAGTCAGTTGTGCCATTTTTCCGTATCGGGCGTAGAAAACACTGAATTGGACTATAAACGATCAAAACGGCGACGGTGTTCCCGATCGTTGCCTGCCGTCGGATTCACACTGGACCTCGCATCTTGTTGGATTAAGTCCCGATTCTTTCGGTCCCGTGACAGAAGTCATAGTCCCTTGTTCTTCGGCGTCCTAGATTGGAGTTGTGGCATTAAGCCCAACCTCCTGAGAGACGCTCCCCGGCCAGACCGGCCGGGGCGCTGCTAGCGCATCAGGAAGACAAGAGGAAATCAACATGGCAATCGCAACCACCCAGACCGTCGGCGAAATCGCAGCCGAGTATCCCAATGCAACCCGCGAATTTGAGAAGCTTGGAATTGACTACTGCTGCGGCGGCAACCGTACCTTGGGCGAGGCTTGTGCGTCAGCCAAGATATCGGTTGACGAAGCACTGGAGCGCCTGGCTAAGAGTACGAGTGCCGCTCCAATCAGCAGCGGCAGCGACTGGCAGAACCAACCGCTCACCGATCTCATCGCTCACATCACCAGCAAGCACCACGTATTCATTCGCGAAGAAAGCCCGCGCATCGAGACCCTGGCGGCCAAGGTGGTTTCCGTGCATGGCAAGAACCATCCCGAGTTGCTTCAGGTGCAGGAGATCTTTGCCGGCCTGGCGGCCGAACTCAGCGTCCACCTGATGAAGGAAGAGCAGGTCCTTTTCCCCTACGTGCTGCGCATGGAAGAGAGCGTTGTCTCTGGCGAGCCCGTACCGCCAGCGATGTTTGGGACTGTCGTCAACCCGGTGCGCATGATGATGCAGGAGCACGATGGAGCCGGCGACGCACTTCGTGCCCTGCGTTCCGCCACGAAGGACTACGCGCTACCCGACGACGCCTGCATCAGCTATCGGACGCTCTACCAGGCGATGCAGGGGTACGAGGCCGACCTGCACCAGCACATTCACCTGGAAAACAACATCCTGTTTCCGCGCGCAGTCGCCATGGGAACCAAGAAGTAAGTAATTCTGAGGAGAGGTTCATTCATGCCTTATAAAAAACTCTGGATCGCGCTCGGCGTGATCATGACGCTGTCGTTCATGGTGCTGGGCGGAGTCGGTTATCGGGGGCTCAGTACCGCCCCGCCGATTCCAGACAAAGTTGTCACCGACGACGGGCAGGTGCTCTTCACCGGTGAAGCCATTCGTGATGGACAAAACGTCTGGCAATCGATCGGCGGACAGGAGATCGGAACGATCTGGGGCCATGGTGCCTATGTCGCTCCTGATTGGACTGCCGACTACCTGCATCGCCAGTCGGTCATCGTTCTGGATCGCTGGGCGCAGCAACAAGGCGGCGCGAACTACGCGGCGTTAAGTAGTGAAGCAAAAGCTGGATTGCGCGATCGGTTGACCGAACGTACCCGGCATAACGGCTTCGACCCGGCGACCAATACGATCGTCATCGATGAGGATCGTGCAGCGGCATTCAATCAACTGGCAGAATACTATGCCGACGTCTTCGGAAAGGGACGCAACCAGTATGCGATTCCTCCCGGCGCTTTAACCGACTCGACCAAGCAGCGGAAAATGGCCGCCTTTTTCTGGTGGACGGCATGGGCAGCCAGCACCGATCGCCCCGGGCAACACGTTTCGTACACCCAGAACTGGCCTCACGAAGAACTCATCGGCAACCGTCCGACGGGCAGCACTGTGGTGTGGAGCGTGATCAGTTTCGTTCTGCTATTGGGCGGCATCGGTGGAATGGTATGGTACTTCGCCTCACAAGAGCACCAGCCGGCGTCGGAACATATGCCGCGAACCGATCCTTTGCTCGGACTCAGACCGACACCCTCGCAGCGTGCCACCGTGAAGTACTTCTTCGTGGTTGCCGCCCTCTGGGTGGTACAGGTCGCGCTGGGTATTATCGTTGCTCACTATGGCGTGGAAGGCAACGGGCTCTATGGAATTCTCCTCGCCAAGTGGTTGCCTTACTCCATTGCCCGCACCTGGCATCTGCAGATTGCTATCTTCTGGATCGCCACATCCTGGCTCGCAACCGGTCTCTTCATTGCTCCTGCGGTCGGCGGATTTGAGCCGAAGGGCCAGCGACTCGGCGTGAATGCACTGTTTGGCGCCCTGCTCCTGGTGGTTGTGGGATCACTCTCCGGCGAGTGGTTTGGCATCCAACAGAAGCTTGGCAACTTATGGTTCTGGTTCGGCTCGCAGGGTTACGAATACGTCGACCTCGGTCGCGTGTGGCAAATCCTGCTGTTCGTTGGATTAACCTTCTGGCTGTGGCTGATGTGGCGCGGCCTGAAACCTGCGCTGGCAAAGCGCGACGAAAATTACTCGCTGCTGATGTTGTTCCTGATATCCAGCATCGCCATCCCGCTGTTCTACGCCGCAGGACTCATGTATGGTCAGCGCAGCTCGCTGGTTACCGCGGAATACTGGCGCTGGTGGGTTGTGCATCTTTGGGTGGAAGGCTTCTTTGAAGTCTTCGCCACCGTGGTGATCGCGTTCCTGTTCACTCGCCTCCGGTTGTTGTCCATAAGGTCAGCTACGAGCGCCGTGCTGTTTTCGACGGTCGTGTACCTGTCCGGCGGCATCATCGGCACGTTTCATCACCTCTACTTCACTGGAATGCCGAATGCAGTTCTGGCGCTAGGCTCCATTTTCAGCGCTCTGGAAGTCGTACCTCTGGTGCTGATCGGCTTCGAAGCGTGGGAAAACATACGACTGTCGCGGGGCACAGCGACCGCACCGTGGGTCAGCGCTTACAAGTGGCCGATCTACTTCTTCGTGGCCGTCGCCTTCTGGAACTTCGTGGGCGCTGGTTTGTTCGGTTTCCTCATCAATCCTCCCATCGCCTTTTATTACATGCAGGGATTGAACACGACAGCAGTCCACGCTCATACCGCTCTGTTCGGCGTGTACGGCATGCTTGGCCTCGGTCTGATGCTCTTCTGCCTGCGCGCACTGCGTCCGGGGCTGGCGTGGAAAGGCCGGCCATTGGCCATCGCTTTCTGGTGCATCAACATCGGACTGTTCACGATGGTGATGTTCAGCACCCTTCCTATAGGACTGATGCAGGTTTGGGCTTCGGTCGAATTCGGTACCTGGTACGCACGTTCTGCGGAGTTCATGCAAACTCCGTTAATGAACCATCTACGTTGGATGCGCATGTTCGGCGACACACTGTTCGCCATCGGCGCGTTGGTTTTGGGATGGTTCGTACTTGGACTGGTGACCGGTCACTCCTTCGATCGGACGGCCACGGTAGACGAGGGCGAGTACATGCCGCACGAGTTGGAACTCACGCACTCGGGCGATTGATTCGCATGTAATCGTTTACTTCGCGAAGGGCGGGATCAATTCCTGCCCTTTTCGTATTGGAAATCGACCTTCCAACAAGGGAATTGAGAAAATGCCCTCAGATTCATGTATTGTGATCATTCATTTATCTGTCTTCCAGTGCCTGCATTGGGGTGAGTCAAGTGTCTCCGGAATTGGAATACATTCGCCGCGAAACCGACCGCGCGACGCGCAACGCGTCCCCAAACGATTGGCTGCGTGCGCCTGTCGGAAAGTGGAATTCAATGCAGATACTCGAACATCTCCGGCTCTCCTACACTGCGACTACCAAGGGCCTGTTACGAGCCATGGAGGCCGGCCAACCCCAGCATGGAACGCTTAGTCTCGCGCAACATCTGAAGTGCTTCTACATCTTGCGGCTCGGCAGGTTCCCAGCCGGAATCGAAGCACCTCAACATACGGTGCCGGGACAGGGACTGGGCGATGACCCGCTGCGCCGTTTCAACGACGCGCTGGTCGCAATGGATGCCACCCTGGCCGACACTGAGAAACGATTTGGGACCCGCACCCGAGTACTTAACCATCCCGTGCTTGGCCCCTTAACGGCTCAAGCCTGGCGACGCTTTCACCAGGTTCATGGTCGGCACCATCTTAAGCAGATCGTCGCACGAATCAACACACGCACTTAAGCCCGGCCAATTGATCATCGATAGAAGCCGAAATACCAGCTCCAGATTTGTTTCCCCATGAATAGCGCGACGAGTGAACTCGCGCCCAGGAACACGCCGAAGGGTAGTTCACGGGAGAGGAACGGCCGGGCAACCAACGCATCAGACTCGAGATCGTTGGCCCGGGATCCGGAGTTTGCGCTACGGCCCGCGACAAGCATCCCCAATGCGAACAAGGTCGCCGCGATTGGAGCCAGTACGACAACTAGCACCGTCAACTTGAGTCCAAGAAATGCACCTACCATGGCAATCATTGCGATGTCTCCAAGGCCCATGCCGGTGCGTCGGCGAACCAGGTAGTACAGAGCCGAGGTCAGGCAGAAGAATCCGGCGCCAAAAATAGCTGCGACTACCGAATCGAGCAGCGAAAGTTCCGATACCGATCGGAGGCTGCGCAGGCCAAGCACGTTAAGCAGCAAATTCGTGCCCGACAAGTCGATGGGAGCAGTCCACGCCAGCGCGAGTCCGAAGCCTATCCCTGAATAGGTAAACTCATGCGGGAGCAGCCCGGTCTCGGCGTCCATGAAGATAAGGCCCACGATCAGAAAACAGAACGCACAGCATTTCAATGTGAGAAATGTGAATCCGAAAGATACGTAGCAAGCCACAAAAAGGACCGCTGTCAACAGTTCCACTGTCGGATAGCGAAGTGGGATGCGCAGCCCACAATCACGGCATCGGCCGTGTAGGACGAGCCAACTGAGCAAGGGAATGTTGTCGCGCCAGCGAATGGATGCCCGACAGTGCGGACAGAAAGAGGGCGGCGAGACAATTGACAAGTCGCGCGGAATTCGGCTGATGCAGACGTTGAGAAAGCTGCCGAATGCCAGCCCTGCAACCAACAACGCGCATTCAAGGAAGAGATCCAAGCTCTCCTAGAGTACGTCGTTGCAGGCAGGCGACGGAAGAGCGACAGACCACGATGAGCCCTAGTGCTAACCAGGCACAAGAAAATAGCCTGCGTCTGTTCGGTGAGAGCGCTATCCGCTGCGTCCGCGCTCCTGGTGGCGAGAGCGTGGTCGATTACTGCAGGGGCGTTCGCGCGGAATTGAGGTCATTAGAGCTTTGCTGGGTTACCGTCACAGTGTTGATCAGCAGGAAGCTGAGCGTCGATTCCGACCCGAGCTTGATCTGCTCGCCCTTTTTGGTCGCGGCCACGCCCGTGCCTGCCCCTGCTCCGGCCACTGATCCAATGGCTGCACCTTTTCCACCGCCAGCAAGTCCCCCAATGACCGCCCCGATCGCGGCACCTCCGCCTGCCTTGACTGCCGTGTTCTTGCCTTCGCCTTTACCCTGGCGCGACCATTGGCTGGTCTGAAGGTTATACGTTTTGCCATTCACCGAGAGCGACGTAAGTTCGAGCGTCAGAGCTGAGTTGCCGGCGAATCGGCCGGCGCTCTTCACATCGACCACGCGGCCTACGACATCGGCACCGGATGGTATCACCGTCTCATCGTCGATCACGATCGGTGCACCCATGGTGGCGTGAAATGAATCCCCGATCTGGTTGCGTTCGGAATCGAGAGCGTCATTCAACCTCACCGTTAACTGCGTTCCGGCGGTAATGGTAACTTTCTTCGGCGGGCGCGGCGGCGTTGCGGCCTGCGTTACTGCCGGCTCGCTCGGAGGTGTCTGTGGATTGCCAGGCTGCACGTTGCTGGCATTAACGCCGGGTAACGGACCGGTGCCTTGATTGTCGGCCGCAGCACTACCCCCGCCCCCGCCGCTTCCTTTGGGTGTCCTCTTCCCCTGCGGTTGAGGTGCAGCGGTAGCCGCACGCGACTTCTCCGCGGAAAGCGTCGTCGTCTGCGCTTGTTCCACAACCAAATTATTGACGACGGTCTTTACGCCCTCGACAGTTGCCGCGTCACTGGCCACCAAGGCGCGCTCATTATCGCTGTCCACGTTTCCGCTCAACGTAACTACGCCATTGGCAGACTGTACCCCGATTTCTCGGGCCGAAATCCTGGAATCATTGTTGATCTTATTCTGAATTTCTGTCGCTACCTGTGCATCGCTGCGCACCGGCGTTTTGTTGCAACCAGACCATGCCATCAACACGACTAGCGTGGAGACTGCGCCAAAGAGTGGAGACATGAACTTCATGGGGACTCCTGAAAATTACCTCTCGCCACATAAACCCAAGCTGTTCCAAATTGTCGCTAGCAGTACCACAATGGTGGTTGTGACCGCCAACCAGGCATCGCAGCTGCATTGCGCAGATGCCTGCGAAGTACAACGCTGGCGCAAGGCGGGCAATTGATTCGTTTCGTCCCATCGGACGAATAATCAGGAAAGGATATCCGCAGCAGAGTCCGGTGTCAGATCTGGGGATACAGACTCGCTCATCCGGTGACCGCTAGAACACGCTGGAGCATCCTCCCGCCACCGAGCGCCGGTGAGACAAACCGGTGCCAGCGAAGCGGGAGGGCGCTGAGACCAGTCAGTTCTGTCCGTCTGTCAGGCGGTTGTTAATGGCAAACAACGCCAATTCCAGCCGACTACCGACTCCGACTTTGTCGAATATGTTCGTCAGATGGTGTTTTACCGTGTCTTCGCTCAGCGAAAACTTGCGGGCGATCTCCTTGTTGCTCAGTCCCGCAACGATGGTAGTGAGGATATCCATTTCCCGTTTGGTAAGGCCGAAATTCTTTGCCGGCCTCTCGCCGGAAGCATTCAGTCGCATGAACTCGACAATGTCACCCACTGCCTCGCGACCAATCCAGTATTCGCCCGCTATGACGGTACGAATGGCTTTCATCAGCAACTGCGTGGCGGCCTCTTTCATGACCACACCACGGGCCCCGAGCTGCAGCGCCTGGACGATCTGAATGCGTTCGATCGCCGCCGTCAGCACGATGATCTTGGTGTTCTTGCCATCGCCGGCTGAAGAAAGCTCGCGCATCGCCTCCATGCCCGGCATCCGTGGCATATTGAGGTCGAGCAGGAGGACGTCCGGCTCATGCTGCCGGGTTTGCGCCACAGCTTCTATGCCGTCGGCGGCCTCGCCGATTACTTCAAGTTCCGGTTCAGCTTCCAACAACCGACGGAGCCCGTCGCGAAAGATCGTGTGATCATCCGCTATAACGATTCGCACCGTAGCGACTTTGCTATCCATAGAATTCATACCCTTTCTGAGGAACCGTAATTTCCAACCGCGAACCGTGTCCGGGGCTCGACTCGATCACCAGATCGCCTCCGATGGCGCGAACCCGTTCTTTGATTACAGCAGGGCCCCGGTGAAGATCGTCCAATTCCGTCAACGTCAGCCGGCCCGTGAACTGAAATCCACGACCGTCATCGTCGATCACCAGCTTCCACAGGCCATTCTGAGCCCCAAAACGGACATAAACCGACCTTGCCCCACTGTGTTTTCTAACATTCACCAAGCCTTCCTGCACCACCCTTGCCAGTTCCTGGCAGGCTGAAGAAGGAAGCGTGACCTCTTCTAATTCGGAAACGAACCGTGCTTCGACGCCGGTGTCGCTGCGAAAACGTTCTACGAGTTGGGCAAGAAAGTCAAGAAATTGATGAGGGCCGATTTCTACGGGCTTCATGCTCTGCATCAGTTCCCGCATATTGAGCACTTCTTCCTGCAGCAACTTCTGTATGTGCGCTAGTTCAGCGGATTGGGGTTGACCGTTGACCCTACGCCGCAACACGTCGATCTGCATTTCTATGCTGATCAATGACTGGATGGTCGTATCGTGTAATTCGCGAGCTACCCTGGCTCGCTCCATCGCCCCTGCACGAGACCGCATCCTACGGAAAAGGTAAATGGAATACAGAGCAGGAGCAACTTGACCCACGACGTTCTGAGCAAAGCGCAATTCGCGCTCGCGATTCCACCCCAGCCGTCCGTTCACCAGGACAAATCGCCCGGTCCATTCCCGCCCAACCTCCAGCTTAACTGCTAGAACTGACTTCGCTCCCTCGACCGGCATGGGCAAGTTCCTAAATTCCGAGGAATTGAGCCGACGCCCCTCGTCATCGATGGCGTCGATCTCAATGCGCCCATCGTCTTCCTGTTTCATGCAAAACGTATGCGGATACTCTTGCATCAGCAGACATCGGTCCCCGCTGTTCGCAAGTTCCCGAATCTCGTGAACTGGTTGCGAGACCCGCTTGATGTCCCATCGGTAGCAGCGGCCCGAACCGGCTTGGGCCACCACCTCGTACACTTGTTCTCCACCAAAAACCCGCGCCAAGTCGCACGAGATTGCGACAACGACCTCGCTGAGACGATTCCCAACCCGCGCTTGCGAGAGTAGATGATTGGTAAAGGCAATTTCGGCCCGAAGCTCTTTTTCGCGTTCCGCCAGATAACCCAACAAAAACCCACTCATCAGCAGAAAACCGCACCGCAGCACCAGCCGTGACCATTCAACCGGGGTGTACAACAGATGGCTGAGCTCTGCCGGCCCAAAGGCGACCACTGTCTCCTGGAACACCAGCAGCAGTGCGCTAGCCACCGAAGTAAGCACTGTTTCGTAAAGCCCGAACCGGAAAGCCGTCGTCATCAGCGCAAAAAGAAAAAAAACAAACACCAGACTGTTGGGGGGATCGGCAAATAGGCAAAACGCGATCGGCCACAAGACGTCGCTGAGTTGCATCGTATTCACAAACGAGATCCCAGGAGTGGGATTCATCACGAGCCAGACTAGGAACCCCATGCTCTGGACGCAATAGACCAGGAGCAGAAAGACCAGGAACTGGTTGTAGGGCTCGGGAGCAAGTGATTGGTTTAGATCGACAATCAGCGCCGTCCCGCCCAGAAATACTCGCGAGACGCCCAGCACCCGTTCAAAACGGGGATTTTCGTACTGCAGGCCGGTAGCTCGGAGCCTAGTCAGAAACCGTAGGGCAAAAGGTGACGGGCTCACGTGATCGTCCTTATATGGGTGCAAACTGCCGCTGCAAGATTATGCACACGAAAGAGCCATTTCGCAATCCACTTGTGGTGTGAGGTATAGCGCGTAACGCTCATATATTACTATTTTTCAATGACTTAAGTCGGTTGTTGCGGTGTACTGAATTTGAACCCCGACCGTCCGAAAGGTGGAGTGCGTCTGCTATCCGCCCTTGATCCCCGTGGTACGGACGCTATCTGGCACGAAAAACAGGTGGCTGCACGTTCCCGCAACAGGATGTAGCATAGCGTTGACACTGCATTGACATCGAAAACGATCGAGGGCTTCCCCGTGATCATTCCTAAAATCGCCTTAACAATCATTACCACCTTTGGGCTGGTCGCTGTCTCCCTGGGAGCGGCCGAGAACCAGCCACAGGGAGGTTCGCAATCCAACGCGCAATCTGCCACAACCATCAACGGCTATGAGCCAAAATGGTGGAAAGAGGCCATCGTTTACCAGGTCTATCCCCGATCGTTCAAAGATTCGAACGGCGATGGAATCGGCGACTTGAAAGGTATCACCTCGAAGTTGGACTACATCCAGGGACTTGGCGTCAACGTCGTCTGGCTGAGTCCGCACTTCGATTCACCGAACGCCGACAACGGATACGACATTCGCGATTACCGCAAGGTGATGACCGAGTTCGGCACCATGTCCGATTTTGATGACCTCCTGAAGGGAATCAAGCAGCGGAACATGAAGCTGATCATCGACCTGGTGGTGAACCACTCCAGTGATGAACATCAGTGGTTCGTCGAGAGCCGAAAGTCCAAAGACAACGCCTATCGCGACTACTACGTCTGGCGTCCGGCGAAGGACGGTCAGGCGCCCAACAATTGGACCTCCTTCTTCTCGGGCCCGGCTTGGAAACAGGATCCAACGACCGGCGAGTACTACCTGCATTTGTTTGCCGAGAAGCAGCCCGACCTCAACTGGGACAACCCCAAAGTCCGCCAGGAAGTTTATGACCTGATGAAGTTCTGGCTCGACAAGGGCGTCGATGGATTCCGGATGGACGTGATTCCGTTTATCTCCAAGCGCGAAGGCCTTCCCGCCCTGCCGCCCGAATACATGACAAAGCCTCAGTACTTCTACGCAATGGGGCCCCATCTCCACGAGTACTTGCAGGAGATGAACAGCCAAGTGCTGTCCAAGTACGACGTGATGACCGTGGGCGAGGCATTCGGTGTGACCGTCAAGCAAACGCCAACTCTCGTCGATGAACGCCGCAATGAACTGAACATGATCTTCAATTTTGACGCCGTGCGACTGAACCGCAACGGTGAGGCGTGGCGCGATTGGACGCTGCCGGAATTGAAAGCGATTTACACCAACCTCGACCAGACTTCGGACGTCCACATTTGGAACACTGTTTTTCTATCGAATCACGATAATCCCCGTGTCGTATCTGCCTTCGGCGACGATTCGCCGGCCTATCGCGTGGCCTCTGCCAAGGTACTTGCAACCCTTCTGCTGACGCTGAAGGGAACGCCTTTCATTTACCAAGGTGATGAGTTGGGGATGACGAACTATCCGTTTGCCAGCATCGACCAGTGCGACGACATCGCGGTGAAAAACGCATGGAAAGCCCTGGTGCTGACCAACCAAGTCTCAGCGGACGTGTTCATGGCCAACGTGCGCAAGGTCAGCCGCGACAACGCCCGAACGCCGATGCAGTGGGACAGTACTCCGAACGGCGGCTTCACTACTGCTCCGAAGGCATGGCTGGCGGTGAATCCAAATTACAAGGACATAAACGCCAAGCAGGAGTTAGCCGATAAGAATTCGATCTACCACTATTTTGCGCAGATGGCCGAGCTGCGGCGCAAAACGCCGGCCTTCGTCTACGGCGACTACAAAGACGTCGATCCCAACAATGCGAAGGTGTTCGCTTATACCCGGACGCTGGGAAAAGAACAATACCTGGTCGTGCTTAACTTCTCAAAAGATGCCATTGCGTATAGCTTGCCCGCAGGCCTGAAGGCAGGTCAGTTGGTGATCTCGAATGTAGGAAAGCCCGACGATCGCGGCGAGACGCTTCACCTCAAGGGCTGGGAAGCGCGCGTTTACAAACAGTAGCGTCGCGCTTTTCAGATTCGGTGAAACCTCTGGGAAGTCCGCGTGACTACTTCTCCACCCGGAGAAAAGCTCCGCTAGTAGCATCCACCGCGAGGCGGAGCTTCGCCTCGGTGGGATTCTCGCCGTACAGGACATGCCAAACCAGTTGGTTGCTGGTTGCGTCCCAGGAGAGCATGAAGATCACCGGCTGCTTAGGGTCTTTCCTGGTCAGCTTTTCGCCACCGTTTTTCTGCGCGACTTCGTAGGCCTTATCGCTGTCGACTTTCAGGAATGCAAGGTCAAACGGCAGGGTCGAACTGTTGCTCGCGCTCCAACTGTCCTCAGCCGAGAAACTAATTCCTTGCTCGGGCGCATCTGGGCCGACCAGCCCCGACCACACGAACAGTTTCATCATCTTCTTCGAAGGAGAGGCGAACGAAGCGCGCCACAATCCGGCTTTGCCCTCAGCAGTCGGCGCATCGGGGGAGAATTGCGATTGCAGGCGGAACGGCTTCGCATCCGTGGCCCAAAGGCGCGCTGAGAGATACATCCGCTGGAACGCCGTGCGCCCCGTATCGTACTGCGCCTCCTTCACGACTGGCTTAGGCGCCGGTTGAGAGGCAGATTCCGTCGTAGCCTTCTTCTCCGACGAACACGAAACCAGGAAGCACAAAGTTAAGCAGAAGAATGCGATTCTCAATCTCATTGTGGGCACTGGACAGCTCTCTCAATTGAATTAGTTGCAAACATCCCAGCATCTGACGAAGCTGTCGGCGCAGCGTTACGTTGGAAGCATTAAGGAGCGATCGGCATCGGCCTTCCCTGCTTCACCCGCTCGTACACCTTTACGTATTCGCGAGCAGAAGCCGCCCAGGAATAATCCTGCGCCATGCCACTGCGCATCAAAGTCTGCCACTTTTGCGTGTTGCGGTACGCCAAGATCGCTGCTTTCACGGTATCGAGTAGCGCCTCTCCACTGTACTCTTTGAATTTGAATCCTGTTCCCTTCCCAGTGGCTGGATCGAACAGTTCGATGGTGTCGTCAAGGCCCCCGGTCGCACGCACGATGGGCACGGTCCCATACTTGAGGCTGTAGAGTTGGTTCAGTCCGGCGGGTTCGTATCTCGACGGCATAAGGAACATGTCAGCGCCCGCCTCGATTTTGTGCGCCAGCCGGTTGTTGAATTCGATTTTCACGGCGAATTTTTGCGGGTACTGTTTGTTGAGTCGCCGGAACATGTCCTCATACTCCCTGTCGCCGGTGCCCAGCGCGATCACGATCATTTCTTCCCGCGCCATCCGGTCCGCCACGTGTTGAATCAGGTCAAAGCCCTTCTGACCGGCGAATCGCGAGACGATGCCCACCACCGGCAACTGGGTCTCGGCGGCTAACCCAAATTCCTTCAGCAGGTCTTGCTTGCAGTTCGCCTTGCCGGAAAGATCGTCCGCCGAATAGTTGGCCGCAATCATCGGGTCGGAAGCAGGGTTCCACTCCGAATAATCCACCCCATTGAGAATTCCCGTAACCGTACTCGCACGTGCGCGCAGTGTTCCTTCCAATCCGAAACCGTACTCTGCGGTCTGGATCTCCTGGGCATACTTTCGGCTCACCGTCGTAATGAAGTCAGCCTCAGCAATCGCACCCTTCAGGAAGTTGGCCTTGCCATAGAACTCCAACTTCGCCACGGTAAAAAGGTCCCACGGCAGCATCAGCAGCGGCAGGACTTCCGGCGGGAACAGGCCCTGGTATCCCAAATTGTGGATGGTGAACACGCAGGGCGTCTGCGCGAACGCAGGGTCTTCGCGATAAAGCGTCTTCAGCAGAATCGGGATAAGTGCAGTCTGCCAATCATGGCAATGGAACAGGTCTGGCTTTCCCAGTACTTTGGATGCTTCCAGCACCGCGCGGCAGAACAGAGCGAAGCGCTCGGCGTTGTCGTGGTAATCGCCCAGTGGAGTTCCGTAGAGGGCGTCACGGTCGAAGAACGGTGGGTAGTCGATGAAATAAAATTGCACGCCGTTACGCGCACCGCCGTCGAGCACCGAGCAGAATCGGTAGCGGTCGTCGAATGGGACGGTGATGCTGCGAATCACCTGGCGCGGACTATCGAGTTTGGTTAAGCGATAACGGGGCAGATAGACCGTGACTTTGTGGCCGAGTTTCGCCAACTCCTGGGGCAGCGATCCCACCACGTCCGCCAGCCCGCCGGTTTTCGAAAAGGGGACACATTCGGATGCCGCAAAGGCGATGTGCATGAAACCTCCAAGCTCGGTCGAACTTCCCTCGGGCAACATGCCGAACCGCACAATGCAGCCTGCCCGTTTATGATATTGCAGCGAGCGAAACACTTGAGTCTAATCGCGGAATCGAAAGAGGGTCAACGTGGTCAAGTCCGCGTCCCATGAAAAAGACATGAACAGCCTCGGGAAGCGCAAGCCCAAGCTGGGCCAGAATTTTCTCATCGACCACTCTGCGGCGCGACGGATCGTCGAAGCCCTGGGCGATATCTCGAACCGCACGGTGGTCGAGATCGGGCCGGGTCGAGGCATGCTCACCGACCAACTGGTGAAGCGCGCCCGGCGAGTCATCGGCATCGAACTGGACCATGTGCTGGCGGCCCAGATGCGCATGCGCTATGCGACCTTGCAGAATGTCGAGATCCTAGAGTCCGATTTTGTGACTGTCGAGTGGATTTCCATGGTTGGACGACGGCCCGGCCCCCTGCACGACCTGCGGCCTACGCAACCCGAAACCGTCGACATCATCGGCAACTTGCCGTACTACGTCACCTCCGACATTGTGTTGCGCATTCTCGAAGAGCATCAGAAAATCGGTCGGGCCGTCATCATGGTGCAGCGCGAAGTCGCCGACCGAATCTCCGCCGAACCGGGCAGCCGCGATTACGGATTGCTCTCCGCAACCGCACAGCTATTCGCCCGGGTGGAAAACCTGTTCACGCTTCCACCGGGGTCCTTCGATCCGCCTCCCAAGGTGCACTCCAGCGTGCTCCGGCTGACCATGGAGCCTCGCTTGGTGGAGCTGGAGATCGATGCTGATCCCTTCCTGGAAATGCTGAAATTGTCTTTTGCGCAAAAACGTAAGACGCTGGTGAACAATCTGAAGGGACGCTACGACGACAAGGCGATCCGCGCAGCCTTGAAAGCCGCCGATGTGCGCGCCGATGTCCGCGCCGAGGCACTTTCTCTCGAAAAAATGGCGGCCTTATTCCGGGCTCTGCGGCAGGCGTAAAATTTAGCAGGGAGCCATAGTCCGAAACGATGGAACTACGGCATGCGAAGGAGCGATCGCCATGACCACCGCTATTCGCCCGCCAGCCGTTGCAGGACGCTTCTATCCGGCCAACGCGCAGCATCTGCGCTCCGAGATCGAGACCTTCACCACCCTGCGCGCCACCGCAGGGCACCAAATAGTCGAAGCGAAGATCCCCGCTGTGGGTTGTGTGGTTCCGCACGCCGGCTACATGTACTCGGGAGCGGTTGCGGGAGCGGTTTACCGCAGATTAGAACTGCCTCTACGTTACGTCATTCTCTGTCCCAACCACACCGGGGCGGGCGAGCCTCTCGCCATCATGAGCCATGGCGCATGGCATACGCCGCTGGGCGACGTACCCGTTGATGCCGAACTCGCGGACGCATTGAAGACCGCGATGCCGCTGCTGAGTGAAGATCAGGAGGCGCATCGCTACGAACACGCTCTTGAAGTGCAGCTTCCGTTCCTTCAAGTTCTGCGGCCCGTCTTTCAATTCGTACCCATCACCGTCGGCACCAGCAACTTCGAGGCGCTGAGCGCGCTCGGAGTTGTGATCGGTAGCCTGTTGGTTGAGCTAGCCGAACCTGCCTTGGTAATCGCATCCAGTGATATGAACCACTATGAGAGCGACGCTGTCACGCGGGTGAAGGACCGCCGCGCCATTGACCAAGTCCTGGCGCTCGATCCGCGAGGACTGTACGACACGGTGCGCCAGGGCGGCATCAGCATGTGCGGCTATGGTCCTGCGACCATTATGCTCACCGCCGCTCGAAAGATGGGAGCTACCCAGGCAGAGCTCCTCCGCTACGGGACGTCGGGCGACGTATCGGGAGACCGTGACATGGTGGTAGGCTACGCAGGAATCGCCGTGTATTGATCCCAGTACCTTCGATGCAGAACAACGGGCGGCTCGAAAGCCGCCCGATTCGCGATCGCCAAAACGACTATTTGGGATGGGTTCCGGTTGCACTGTGGCCTGTTCCACTCGAACCGGTTGAGTGACTCACACCTCCGGAGCTGTGCATCGGTGTCCCAAATCCTTGTGAGGAAGCCCCGCTGCCTGCGAAATCTGGCGCCCATGGAGCTGAGTAGCCCGGTGACATCCGGGTCGGCGCTGCAGGAGCAGCGAACACATGTCCCGAACGATTGGCGCCCATTCCCGAGTTCGCGTGATTGAAGCTTGCGCCCGTCGATCCTGTTCCCGGAGTTGCAAAGGTACTGCCCGTGGCGGTCGCTGGCCTGGAAGCTCCCAAATTGGCCGTCCGTGAATTACGTGCGCCAGACGCTGAGCCTCCAGCACCCATCGCAGCATTCGTTGGTGTGGTCATTCCGATGATGCTGGAATGATCGATAACGCTAGCAAAATTGGGAGGCATCGGTCCCCCAGGGATGTACGCTGGTGTCCGGCCGATCCGCCCCACCATAACCGACGAGCCAGATCCGGCGACCGGCGTCGTAGGTGGAACGGGAGCAACAAATCCCGCCGGTCCCTTCACCACAGGCGCTGTCGCCTGCCAATTGGTTACAACTCCGCCATTGCCCATCGAACTGCCGGGGGCCCAGAACCAGCCGATGCCGGGTGAAAATCCCCACGCACCATAGTGGAACGGTAACCAGCCCCAGGGATAGGCTGAGGCCCACGCATAGCCAAATCCTGGAGTGAACGCCCACGCTCCGGCGATGTACGGGTTCCATCCCATCCAACTGGCGGCGCCATAGGGCTGCCAAGCCAGTCCGTAGCCCGGAACGTTCATGAAGCCACCGTAATAGGCCAGATCCTGGTAACCGTACCCCGCCATCGATGAGGATCCGTACCCGGTATTGTTATACGAGTACGCGGACTGGTAGGCAGCACGCTCGTTGTTCCAACGATCGAGCGGGAGACTGTCGACACCCCTGGCCAAAACGAATCCCGCCGGAGTTGTGGCATCCAGAGTCAGCGTGTCATTCCTCTTGATCTTGACCAACTCGGCGTTGCTCTGCAGTTGCGCTTCTCCGTTGGTCACGGAAACCTCAACCTGGTCGCCGTTCATGATGAAACGCACTTGCGAGTTGCGCTGCACGTTAAATGTGCGGTCGGAGGCAATCACTCGATAAACATTGTCCTTGCTGGAGCGGGTGTCGAAGTACATCGTGCCGCGCACCAACTCTACCTCGTTGACCTTCTCGCCGGCGTCATTGATCAGCAACTGCCGGAAGTTCACGTCGGTGGCTCCGCCCAACCGCACCGAGCTGTTGTTCTCGAACTCGACTTCCGCCAGGCCGTCGCTGCCGGTCACCACGCTGGAACCCTCGACAACCGGAGAGTTCAGAATGGCACGCTCCAAGCCCTGGCCCGTACCTCGACTCATCTGCACGTTGCCGTCTTGATAGCTCAAGCGGACGATTCTTACGTGCGATGTCGCCCCGGCGGAAACAACCGCCAAGATTATCACCGCCATAACCGCCAGTCCGTGTTTTCTGTGCGTTGCCATACTGCTCACCCCTTGAAGCCGCTCACCGGTTGAAAACGTTTTCGAAGACCTAAGCTCTTGGTCCCAACCAGGCGCATACATCTCGGCTACACCCATAACGTATTAAACACCCGTTTGCTCCGAAGTTGCCGAAATTCTACATGTGTAGGTGAACCTGTTCCCGGATTATCGCGGTGAAACACCGAAGCCGGGCTGGCTTCTCCAATACGGGCTCACGGCTGGGTCGCCGTCTGGCTCGGGGCCCCGCCGCTCGCCATCGACTTCAGCAGTTGCTTCGCGGTCAAGCGATTGATGTGCATCATGTTAGGGTCATCGGCGATCTTCTGCAAAATTGGCTCAATCGCCTGTAGTTCTTCAACGTAATGGCTCGCCTGCGTGTCTTGCAGGGCTTTCAACTCCGCGTCTATCCCCAGCTTGTCGAAGCGGTACTTGAACGCCAATTTCCGCCCGTAGTCCATGGTGGTGGCGATGGCCTGAAAGATCCGGGTCAATTCCTGGACCTCCGAGTTTGGAGAAAAATTGTAGGCCGTGGAGTGCTCGACGGCTGGTGTATCAGCCGCGGGCCGCCCGTGGTATCCCAGCGTCTTCTGGCCTGTTTTTGCGATGTTTTTCTGTTTTGCCTCGAAGTTTCCCTGAAAATAATCCAGCTTCTTGGCCAGTTCGAAGATCTTTTGCCGATTGGCGTCGGTCATGGTGAAGTCCTGCGAAAAGTTGTCGCCATCACCGCTCTGGCTGGGATTTCCGACGCCCTCGAAGTGGGCATTGCCGGAGTCATCGACTGCGATGGAATATCGCTGCCACGGAAGTCCCTGCTCCCAGTCGAACTTAAAGGTGATGTAGGAGCCAGTCGGAGACGCCACGGGTGTGACCTGATGAACAACCTGTGCGCCAGCACACAGCGCACACAGGAACCCAATCACCGCTAGATACTTCAGACGGGACGCTTTCATGCTCGCGACTGATTTTATCTGAACACGAGAACCGGCTCTCACCGAGCTCCCGCATGCTGTCGGCGCAGCGTTGCCGAGGTGTGCAGGTGGCAGATTGCGATTGCCAAGGCATCAGCAACGTCTGGCGGTTCCGGGGGTGAAGGCAAGTCCAACAGGCGCGCGACCATCAACTGCACTTGGGACTTCTCCGCGCGGCCATATCCCACGACCGCTGACTTGATGGACAGCGGCGAGTAGGCGATCACGGACAGTCCCGCCTGGGCTGCGGTCAACATCGCTACGCCGCGCACGTGCCCCAACTTAAGCGCCGACTTTGCATTCACTGCGTAGAATACGTCCTCGATGGTGACGACTTCCGGGGAGTACGCGGCGATGACATCGGTCAATCCCTGGCAGATCTTCATTAGCCTGAGCTCCAGCGCTTCTCGCGGAAGCAGCCGGATAGCTCCGCTGCACAGGTGGTGAAGGCCGCCCTGCTCGTCCTGCTCGACCACACCGTAGCCGGTGTATTCGCCGCCGCAATCGATACCGAGAACTCGCATGATCTTGCGCCGAGTGTAGCAGGCGCGGGGTGGGGGCGGGGTTGTGAAACTATGGTCGCTCGACTACATCCGCGCTGCCAGCCGTCCGGTGAACATTAAGCCGATCATGCGGAAGTCGCTGATGAACGACCAGAACGGATGACCAAACGTCGCTGGCTTGTTCTTCTCCACCAGGAAGTGTCCGGTCCAGGCGAAGCCGTATCCGATGGGAAAGAACAGCAACACATACCAGGGATGGCCAAGAACCAGCGCGGCCACCACGACCGTAACTCCGAGCGTCGTACCGATGGCATGCAGGATGCGGTTCAGCGGGTCATTGTGCTGCCTGAGATAGAACTCAAAGAACTCGTCGTACGATGCGAACTTTTGTGGCTCGGTCATGCTTTCATTCCCCTAGATGGCACGCGGAAGATACTTTGAGCGCGGCGAAAAGTGTACTACGACGGGCACAACACGCGGTCATACGTTACCATCTTTTACAGTTAATCCAAGCATAGGGATGGCTCAAGCAAATGAGAGTTGGCATTTTGACTGGCGGCGGCGATTGTCCTGGCCTCAACGCAGTGATCCGGGCAGTCGTGCGCAAAGGAATTCTCCACTACGACGACGAGTTTGTCGGTTTTATGGAAGGCTGGCGCGGTGTCCTGGAAAACAAGACGATGGCGCTGGATTACGAAGCCATCTCTGGCATCCTGCCGCGCGGCGGCACCATCCTGCGCACCTCGCGAACCAACCCAACCAAGCGCGAGGGCGGCTTGGCGCGCTGCATGGAAACCCTGCACCACAACAACCTCGATGCTCTGATCGCCATCGGCGGTGACGACACGAACAGCGTGGCGCAGAAGTTGTTTGAACAGGGCATCAAGGTAATTGGAGTTCCCAAGACGATTGACAACGACTTGAGCGGAACCGACTTCTGTTTCGGATTCGACACCGCTGTCAACACGGCAATGGAGGCCATTGACCGCGTCCACACTACTGCCGAAGCCCACCAGCGCGTTATGGTCGTCGAGGTCATGGGCCGCGATGCCGGATGGATCGCGATGTACAGCGGCATCGCCGGCGGAGCTGATGTGATTCTCATTCCCGAGCGGCCATTCGATATCGAAGAAGTGGCGGAACGGATTCGCTTGCGCCACGCCCGAGGACGCTACTTCAGCATCATCGTGGTCGCCGAAGGCGCCAAGTTCGCCAGCGACGTCGATCCATCGCACGGCGCGCCGGTGGTCACCGAGATGGGCAAGGACGAGTTCGGTCATGTGCGACTCGGCGGCGTCGGACAGATCCTGGCGCGCGAAGTTGAGCGTCGCACTGGCCTCGAAACTCGCTACGTCGTACTGGGACACATTCAGCGAGGCGGCTCGCCCAGCGCCTTCGATCGCGTGCTGGCTTCGCGCTACGGCATTGGTGCCATTGACATGGTCCATCGTGGCGAGTTCGGCTGCATGGTCGCTCTCCGCGGTAACGATATCGTGTCGGTCCCGCTCACCGAAGCCATCAACAAGAACCGCTTGCTCGACCCGGCACTGATCGATGTTGCGCTAGGGTTAAGCGAGCCGCTCAAGGGTGACAAGAAATAACACGGATTTCGAACGCGGTGCAGGTGTCCAGCTTGCGCCGCGTTCGTGTGTCTACCTTGCATTGGATCCGCAGTTCTCGTTTAATGAGCACGTTCAACTTTGCTGGCACTGGAGACGCACAATGCAACCCAGAAAGCTGGTTATCGCCTTTGTAGCGCTCCTTCTCAGCGCAGCGTCACTGCAGGGACAGGGTCCCTTCGCCCCGAAAGTTACGGGCCCGCTGTCGCAGCGTGTTGTGGCCTATCAGATTGACGCCAAGTACCTTCCAGAAAAGCATGTGGTCGAGGCCACCGAGACGCTGACCTACCACAACCTCACGGGAAAAGCGCTCGACCACTTTCCATTTCATCTCTACCTGAACGCCTTTCAGCCGAATTCAACCTGGGTCCGAGAAGCGCATCGCGACGGCAATTTTCGCACCAGCACTTTCGATAATGGTTGGGATGCCAAGCGCAGTGGCTCGAACGACGTGATCTCGCTGGAAGTCGTCGGCATGGGCGACCTGACCAAGCAAATCAAGTTCGCCTCGCCGGACGACGGCAATCCCGACGACAAGACCGTGATGGAAGTCGCGCTGCCGCGTCCCGTCGAACCCGGACAGGACGTTACTTTCAAAATCAAGTTTCGCGCCACCTTCCCTGAGGTCTTGGCCCGGACCGGCTACAAACGCACGTTCCTGCTCGCTGGACAATGGTTCCCGAAAGTTGGAGTGTTCTGGAACGGCGCGTGGAATTGCCACCAATTTCATGCCATGACCGAGTTCTTCTCCGACTTCGGAACCTATGACGTGAAGATTACTTTGCCCAAGGACTACGTTATCGGCGCTACTGGTGTGCAGACCAACGACACCGACAACGGTAATGGAACCAAGACCGTCGCCTTTCACGCCGAAGACGTGCATGACTTCGCCTGGACCGCCGATCCCAATTTCAAGGTGCTGGAGAGTCAGTTCAACGGCAGCGTGGGAGCCGTCAAGGTTCGCCTCCTGACCTACGAGAGCCATCAGAGTTCGTGGCAGCGCTACCTGGACGTCATGCAGGGCACCATGAAGCGTTTCGACGAGTGGTACGGCCCGTACCCATACGCCCAGATCACAGTGGTCGACCCACCGCACGGTGCGTTAGAGGCTGGCGGCATGGAGTATCCGACCTTCATCACCGGAGACACTGTGTGGTGGGCACCCAAAGGTCAGAAGGCATTTCCGGAGGTCGTCACCGAACACGAGTTCGGCCACCAATATTGGTACGCCATGGTGGCCACGAACGAGTTCGAGAACGCCTGGCTGGATGAGGGCATCAACAGCTACACCGAAGTCAAAGTGATGGACAGCCTCTACGGCAAAAATACCAGCCTGTTGAACTGGATTGGAGCTCAAATGGGCAATGCCGCAGAGCAACGCATGTCGTACCTGGGAGTGGCCGAAACCGATCCCCTGTCCCGGAACAGCTACCAGGACATGAGCATGGGAGCCTACGGTGGCGTCACCTATGGCAAGACCGCGACCATGCTTCTGACTTTGGAGGCCGTCGTTGGTCAGGAGACTCTGCAGAAGGCGCTGCATGCCTACTTCATGAAATATCGCTTTACCCACCCCACCCAGGAAGACTTTCTACGCACCGTAAACGAAGTAGCTGGCCAGGATCTCGGCTGGTATTGGCAACAGGCCGTCTACGGAACGCAGGTGCTGGACTACAAGGTTCGGCGCGCGGAATCGACGCGCGTCGACTGGGCCAACAAGGACGCTCCCGAGGAAAAGAAAGGCGAGACCCTCTATCAGACTGATATCTTGCTGCAGCGTCTCGGAGATTTCGTGTTTCCGGTCGTGGCAGAGATCAAGTTCGACAACGGCGAGACTATCCGCGAAAAGTGGGACGGACAGGACCGCTGGCAGCGGTATGTGTACCTGAAGAAGGCCAAAGTCCTATCGGTCGAGATTGATCCTGACCACCAGATCACCATGGACCGCAACTACCTCAACAACAGCATCGCTACTGAACCGCAGCGCGGAGCCGTCCAGAAAATCTCAACCTACTGGCTGTTCTGCACGCAGTTCTTTGCCCAGATGCTGAGCTGGCTGGCATGACACAGGAGACGACAATGGCAGACGATAGCAAGGGATTGGTAGCTGCCGGAGCCTCGCTAGTGTGGCGCCGTCAGCGCGTGTTGTGGTGGGTGTTCGCGGTCAATTTTATTCTCAGTGCGTTGGGTACTGCTGCCACGCGCAATCAACTTCAGCAAGTGCTCGGCCAGAGTCTAGCCGGACAACCGCTTACCAAGGGCTTCGATCTTGGGATGTTTTTCGAACTGGTGCGCGTTCCCGAGTCGAACCTGTTCGCGTCGCATGGCGCGTCGTTACACATGGGCATTCTGTTCTTCCTGTTCATGGTTTTCGTAACCGGCGGAATCCTGACCGTGTACCGCGAAGATCGTAAGCTGAAGACAGGCGAATTCTTTGGAGCTTCTGGCGCTTTCTTCTGGCGCTTCGTCCGGCTGGCCCTGTTCTCGCTGATTCCGTTCGCTGTCCTGGGCTTGGCACTCTGGGGCGTGAATAAGCTGTCCAACTATATCGGCGACCGCACCGTGTCGGCCCAGACCGGGTTTTACATTTTTCTGGCAGGCGCCATTGTGGTTATATTGCTGGCCCTTTTCGTTCGGCTCTGGTTCGACATCGCACAAGTCCGTGCGGTGGTGCAGGACGAGCACAAGATGTGGCCGAATCTCTGGAAGGCGCTCGGCATTAGCTGGCGCAATGTGGCGACACTCTTTCGCGTTTACCTGTGCATTAGCGGCGTCGCCTGGGTGACGCTCGCCGTGGGGCTGTTCGTTTGGGCTAAGCTGCCGCCTACCGCCGCGCCCGTGACGTTTCTTCTGCTGGAATTCATCATCTTGATGCAGTTGCTGACCCGACTCTGGCAGCGCGCCAGTTCGGTTACGTGGTACCGTCGCCACGCCGCGATGGTCCTAGTCGACGCGGCGGACTACACGACGCCAGCGCTGGTCGAGTTGGTTGAGCCTATAGCGGAAATGCCAGCGACTGCCAAGAAAACGGACGGAACTGCGGAAGAAAGATCGGACAGCCAGGATGCGCGTCTCGCGGACTGAAATCTGCTGGGGTCACCCCAACCCGCCAGCGTGGAATGGGTGATGTAGTCGCCTATAACACCTAAAAAAATATCTGCTGTTGTTTAAAATCAATAGCTTGGGGGAAAAATGTTCGCAAGTCATTGATAAATAATGGAGTTATACGTATCCATATCTGCCCGTAGGACTTAGCTAGCATTTTCTGGTGGCTGAGTAAAGCCCAGAGTCCCAAAATCGGAATTATCAAAGAGCAGTCGTACATGGGCGCTGGGCGCTGCGTGGGCAGGGACACGAAGACCCCTTGTCCTCACAACCCCGTTCTAATGGGCTGGAGGAACAGGTGGCAACAAGAATCAGCGAGCGAGGAAAACTAAAGTAACCTAGGCGCGTAGAAGAGCGAGGGTGAAGCAAAAGGGGGCGTCCGCCACGGCGGACGCCCCCACTCCATACCTCAGACTGTACGGGCATACAGGCCTGGAGGTCAGCCTTCAATCCACTGATCCAAATGATTTCAGGTCTTCTGGTCCCTCTTGCAGTGCTACCTTCTCTTTGCCCTGAGCCATTTCCCGGACCGATTCCACCACGTCAGGATTAGCCAACGTGGTGATATCTCCAGTGTTCATGTTGTTGGAGACGGCCGCGAGAACACGCCGCATGAGCTTGCCGGATCGTGTTTTTGGCATATCCGGAACAATGAGAATCCTGCGCGGGCGGGCAATCTTGCCAATCATCGTCTCAATGACGTGATTGACCTTGGCCATGATCTCCTGATGCTGAGGGGGCAGGACATCAGGCTGCAGGACGATGTAGACCTCGGGCACGCGGCCTTTGATTTCGTCCACCACCGGCACCACTGCCGCCTCTGCCACCTCGGGAATCGTCAGGCAGGCAGACTCGATTTCCTTTGTGCCCAGGCGGTGCCCAGCCACGTTGATTACGTCATCCACGCGTCCCAGGATCCGGAAATAGCCGTCCACGGCCAGCACGGCTCCGTCCGCCGCGAAGTACGGCCAGTCATGCCAGTCCTTGCTGTTGGGATCCTTGCAGTATTTAGCGTAATACTGGTCGACGAAGCGCTGGCGATCGCCCCAAATGGTTTGCATGATCCCTGGCCAGGGATTCCGAATGCAGATGTTCCCCGCCTTCCCCGAACCGGCGGGCATATCCTCTCCCATTTCGTCGATGATGGTGGGGTAGATGCCCGGCACACCTGGGCCCGCGCTTCCCGGCTTCATGGGATTTTGTGCCGGCTTGGTGCTGCAGAGGAATCCTCCGTTTTCGGTTTGCCACCACGTGTCTACAATCACTGCCTCACCTTTGCCGACCGTCTCGTAATACCAGCGCCAAACCTCTGGCTCGATGGGTTCTCCCACCGTGGTCATGTGCTTGAAATGGTATTTGTACTTGGTGGGTTCATCGTGACCGGCCTTGCGCAACATGCGGATGGCCGTGGGCGAGGTGTGGAAAATGTTCACATCCAGGCGTTCGGCGATTCTCCATACCCTGCCTGCGTCAGGGAAGGTAGGGACTCCTTCGTAAATAACGCTAGTGGCGGCCAAGGCCAGAGGTCCGTAGACAATAAACGAGTGACCGGTAATCCAGCCGATGTCGGCCATGCACCAGTACACATCCTCGGGGTGGATGTCCTGGATGTATTTGGAGCAGCCCGTCACATAGGCGAGGCAGCCGCCAGTGCGGTGTTGACAGCCTTTGGGCTTTCCGGTGCTGCCGCTGGTGTACATAAGAAACAGCGGCGCCTCCGCATCCATGGGAACGGGTGCCACGATTTCACCCGAGTAGTTCGGGAGAATCTCGTCAACAAAGAAATCGCGCCCATCCACAAACGGAGAAGCGGACGCATTCTGGCCTGGGTGACGCCTCCAGACCAGTACCTTCTCCACGGTCTGGCCTTCCTGCTTGGCTATGTCCAGCGCTATATCGGCGCCCGCTTTGTGGTCGAGCATCTTGCCGTTG